>JAXDGY010000464.1:0-27148 GCA_034664785.1 Solirubrobacteraceae bacterium | reverse complement strand
CGGGTGCGGCGGGGCGCGGGCATCAGGACCCGCTCCCCGCCCCCGCGGGCTCCTGCGCGCCGAACAGCCGCGAGCGCGGGTTGCCGTCCATCACGGCCGAGAGCTTGTCGACCGCCTCGGACTGCTCCGCGGACAGGCTCGCCGGCACGTCGATGATGAACCGGTAGTGAATGTCCCCGCGGCCCTTCGCGCCCAGCCGCGGCGGACCCTCGCCGCGCAGGCGCTGGACGGTGCCAGACCGGGTCCCCGCGGGCACCCGGAGCCGCTTGGCGCCGTTGAGCGTGGGGACCTCGACCTCCGCGCCGCGCGCGGCCTCGGGGAAGGTGATCGGGACCTCGACCTCGACGTGCTCGCCCTTGCGGACGAAGATCGGCGACTGCTCGACCTTCGTGACGACGTAGAGGTCGCCGTTGGCGCCGCCGTTCGGGCCGGGCTCGCCCTTGCCGCCGACGCGCACCCGCGAGCCGTCCTTCACGCCGGCCGGGATGTTCACCCGGTACTTGCGCACGGTCCGCGTGGCGCCCGAGCCGTGGCAGGTCGGGCATGGGTCCTCGATGACCGTCCCCGCGCCGTGGCAGCGCGAGCAGGGCTGGGAGATCGAGAAGAGGCCCTGGCCCTGGCTCTCGATGCCCCGGCCCTGGCAGCGCGGGCAGACCTTCGGGCTGGTGCCCGGCTTGGCGCCGGTGCCCCGGCACGTCGCGCAGGTCTGCGAGGTCGGGACGCTGAGCGACACCTGCGTGCCGTGCATCGCCTGCTCGAAGGAGATCGCGACCTCGGTCTCGAGGTCGCTGCCGCGCTCCGGCCGCGGCGTGCGCGCCCCGGCCTGAGTTCGACCCGCGGTGCCGCCCGGGGCGCCACCGCCGCCACCGAACAGGTTGTTGAGGATGTCGCCGATGCCGCCGGTGTCGAAGCCGCCGAAGCCGCCGCCCGCCGGGCCCCCAGGGGCGCCGGCCGGGCCGCCGAACAGGCTGCCGCGGTCGTACTGCTTGCGCTTCTCGGGGTCACCCAGGACGTCGTAGGCGGCCTGGACCTCCTTGAAGCGGCGCTCGGCCGCCGCGTCGCCCGGATTGCGGTCTGGGTGGTGCTGGCGCACGAGCTTGCGGTGCGCCTTCTTGATCTCGTCCTGGGTCGCCTTGCGGTCGACGCCCAGCACCTTGTAGAGGTCGTCCCTGGCCATCGTCGGCGCTACGCGCTCACGACCACCTTGGCCGCGCGGAGGATCGTCTCGTCATAGCGGTAGCCGGGCTGGTAGACCTCGACGACGATGCCGGCCTCGGTGCCCTCGACGGGCGCCTGCGCGATGGCCTCGTGGCGGTGGGGGTCGAACGGCTCGCCCTTGGGCGACTCGGCGACGATGCCGACGCGCGTCAGCGCGCCGGCGAGCTCCTGCTGCACCAGGCGGATGCCGTGGGTGAGGTGGTGGTCGCCCGGGCCCTCGGCGGTCTCCGCCGCGACCAGCGCCCGGTCGAGGTTGTCCAGCGCGGGCAGCAGCTCGCGGACGAGCTTGCCGATCCCGCGCGCCTCCGCCGCGGCGACGTCGCGGCGGGCGCGCTTGCGCACGTTGTCCGCCTCGGCGACCGCGCGGAGGTACTGGTCCTTGTAGTCGGGCGCGAGCTCGGCCTCCGCCTCCTCGGCCTCGGCCTCGGCGTCGACCTCCTGCGCCTCCTCGGCGGAGTCGACCGGGGCCTCCTCCGTCGTGGGCACCTCGCCGGCCGGCGGCGCGTCCTGCGCCTGGGCCGCGGCGTCCTCCGCGGCGGCGGCCTGGGCGGCCGCCGCCTCGGGGTTCGTCTGCTCGGCCATGGTGCTAGCGGCCCTCGTCCACGACCTCGGCGTCGACGACGTCCTCCTCGGAGGCCGCGCCGTCCGCCGTGCCGTCGCCCGCCGCGCCGTTCGGGGCGCCGTTGGCGCCCGCGGCCTGCTCGGCCTGCGCCTTCTCGTACATGGCCTCGGAGACCTTGTGGAAGGCGGTCTGCAGCGCGTCCGTCTTGGACGTGATCTCGGCCGGGTCCTCGGAGGTCAGCGACTCGCGGACCTCCTTGATCCGGGCCTCGATGTCGGCCTTGGAGGCCTCGTCGACGGCGTCGCCGAGCTCCTTGACCTGGCGCTCGGCCTGGTAGGCCGCGTTCTCGCCCTGGTTGCGCGCCTCGGCCAGCTCACGGGCCTTGCGGTCGGCCTCGGCGTTCGTCTCGGCGTCGGAGACCATCCGCTTGATCTCGTCGTCGCTCAGGCCGCCGCCGGCCTTGATCTCGATCTTCTGCTCCTTGCCGGTGCCGAGGTCCTTCGCGGACACGGAGAGGATGCCGTTGGCGTCGATGTCGAAGGCGACCTCGATCTGCGGGATGCCGCGCGGCGCGGGCGGGATGCCGGTGAGCTGGAACTTGCCCAGCGACTTGTTGTAGGTCGCCATCTCGCGCTCGCCCTGCAGGACGTGGATCTCCACGGAGGGCTGGTTGTCCTCCGCCGTGGAGAAGATCTCCGCCTTGCGGGTCGGGATCGTCGTGTTGCGCTCGATCAGCTTGGTCATCACGCCGCCCTTGGTCTCGATGCCGAGGGTGAGCGGGGTCACGTCGAGCAGCAGCACGTCCTTGACGTCGCCCGCCAGCACGCCGGCCTGGATGGCCGCGCCGATCGCGACGACCTCATCGGGGTTGACGCCGCGGTGTGGCTCCTTGCCCGTGAGCTCCTTCACCTTCTCCTGCACCGCGGGCATGCGGGTCATGCCGCCGACCAGGACGACGTGATCGACCGCCTTGACGCCCTTCTCCTTGGCGTCGTCGAGCGCCTGGCGCACCGGGGCGACCACGCGGTCGACGAGCGGGCTGGCCAGCTCGTTGAGCTTGGCGCGCGTGAGGCGCACGTCGAGGTGCTTCGGCCCCGACTGGTCGGCCGTGATGAACGGCAGGTTGATCTGCGACTCCTGCGCGGAGGACAGCTCGATCTTGGCCTTCTCGGCCGCCTCGTAGAGGCGCTGGAGGGCCATGGGATCCTGGGTGAGGTCGATGGCCTGGTCGCGCTTGAACTCCGCCGCGAGCCAGTCCACGATCGCCTTGTCGAAGTTGTCGCCGCCGAGGTGGTTGTCACCCGCGGTCGACTTGACCTCGAAGACGCCGTCACCGATCTCCAGCACCGACACGTCGAACGTGCCGCCGCCCAGGTCGAAGACGAGGATGGTCTGGTCGGCCTCCTTGTCGAGGCCGTAGGCGAGCGACGCGGCGGTCGGCTCGTTGATGATGCGCTTGACGTCGAGGCCGGCGATGCGGCCGGCGTCCTTGGTCGCCTGGCGCTGGTCGTCGTTGAAGTACGCCGGGACGGTGATGACCGCGCTGTCGACGGTCTCGCCGAGGTAGGCCTCCGCGTCCGCCTTGAGCTTGGCCAGCGTCATCGCGCTGATCTCGGGCGGGGAGAACTGCCCGTCGGCCGCGGCGATGCGCGCATCGCCGTTCGGGCCGGCGACGACCTTGTAGGGGACGATCGCCTCCTCCTCGCGCACCTCGGCCTCCTTGCGGCCCATGAAGCGCTTGACGGAGAAGATCGTGTTCTGGGGGTTGGTGACGGCCTGCCGCTTGGCGACGGTGCCGACGAGGCGCTCGCCGCTCTGTGCGAAGGCCACCACGGACGGGGTCGTGCGCCCGCCCTCGGAGTTCTCGATGACGGTCGGCTCGCCCCCTTCGAGGACGGCCATGCACGAGTTCGTCGTGCCGAGGTCGATGCCGATGGTCTTGCCCATGCTGTCTCGTGCTCCTGCTGGCTAGGGGTTGCGACGTGAAATCTCAGTGGGAGTGTAGTAGATCCTGAGCGGCGCCGAAACGGGCTCCACGCGATGCGCCACATCCCGCGCGAACGCCCGACGGGCGCATCGGCCAAACGGAGGAGTGTGCTTTCGCGAACGCGTCTGCCCGCCAGATCGACTAGGCTGCCGCCGCTGCCCGGTGGCGATGGAGCGCGACCCTGCAGTCAGACGAGGGAAGCCGCCCCCCGACAGATGGAGTCCCCGCCATGCCCGTAGCCGTGCCTGTCACGACGGCCGCCGCCGCGCCCGTCGCCGACCGCGCCGAGCGCGCGATCGTGCGCCAGCTCAACCGCGAGCGCCACCGCTTCGGCCTGCGCGCCCTGCGTCTCACCCGCAGCCTGAACCGGGCGGCCACCAGCCACTCCCGGCTCATCCTGCGGACCAATCAGCTCACCCACGACGGGACGAACGGCACGCCGTTCGCCGCCCGCATCAAGCGCAGCGTGCACTTCGGCCTGGTCGGCGAGACGCTGGCCTGGATGCCGCGTGGCAGCGGCACCGGGGCCCGCACCGTCGTCGCGCTGTGGATGCGCTCGCCCGCCCACCGGGCGACCCTGCTGGACCCCCGCTACCGGCGCATCGGCGTCGGCCGCCTGCGCGGGGCGATGGGCAGCGTCGGCGGCGTCGCCGTCACCGCGGACTTCGGCACGCTGCGCTAGGCACGCGCCTAGGCAGGCGGCTCGACCTCGGTCCTGAAGGCCCGCATCCCGCGGGCCTCGTAGTTGGCGAGCGCGTGCGGTCCGTCGAGGGTGCACGTGTGCACCCAGACGCGAGGCGCCCGGGCGAGGCCGCGCCGGATCGCATGGGTGAGCAGGTGGCCACCGAGGCCCTGACCGTGGTAGGCGCCCAGCAGCCCGAACATCGCGATCTCCGCGCCGGAGGTGGCGTCGGGGACGTCGAGCTCGTAGTAGCCGGCGGGCTCGCCGTCGACGCTCGCCAGCCACGTCTCCACCCGGTCGGCGTGCGCGGCCCATGCCGCCGCGCTCCAGCCGAGGCGGTCGGTCCACGACCAGCCCGCCCCGACGCGCGCGTAGAGGTCGCGGTTGACCCGGGGGTCGTGCACGTCGGTGACGCGCAGGCCGGCCGGCGGCGGACCCGCGGGCGGGCGCAGGTCGGCCGCGCGCATCAGCTCGAGGTGCGTCGTGACCACCGGTGCGTGCGGCGCGGTCACGCCTCCTGCACCCCGACCTTGGGGCACATCCTGCGCAGCAGGCACTCGCCGCAGCGCGGCCGCTGCGCGGCGCAGGTGCGCCGCCCGTGGCGCAGGAGGTTGACGTGCAGCTCGAGCTCCGCGCCGCGCGGGGTGAGCGCGAGCATCGCGTCGTGGAGCTCCTCGAACGGGGCCCGCGGGCGCAGGAGCCCGAGCCGCGTGCCGACGCGCGAGACGTGCGTGTCGACCGGCACGTCGCGGCGGCCGTAGGCGAAGAGCAGGACGCAGGCGGCGGTCTTGCGCCCGACGCCCGGCAGCGCGCACAGCGCGCGCTGGGCCTCGGCGACCGGCGCGTCGGCCATCCAGCCGAGGTCGAGCGGGTCGCCGACCGCGCGGAGGATGGCCTGGATGCGCGCGGACTTCACCTTCGAGATGCCGCCCGGCCGGATGGCCTCCTCGACCTCCTCGACGGGCGCGTCGCGGACCTGCTCCCAGGACGCGAAGCGCTCCCGCAGCCGCAGGAAGGCCACGTCCCGGTTGCGGTCGTTGGTCGACTGCGACAGCACGGTCAGCACAAGCTCGGCCAGGCCGTCGCCGTGGGGCGCCATCGTCGGGATCCCGTAGCCCTCGCGCAGCCGCAGGCGGACGGCCCGGACGCGGCGGGCTCCGGGCGGGGCCCAGGCGTCCTCGGATGCGCGGCGGACCACGGCGTCAACGGTAACCTGCGCGCCCGCATGCCGACGGTGTCCGAGCACACGGGGTCGATCGCCGGGCAGCCCGTCTTCTGGCGCACCGCGCCGGCCCCCGCCGCCGCCCCGCGGGCACCCGTCCTCTACGTCCATGGCGTGCCGACGTCGAGCGACGACTGGCTGCCGTTCCTGGAGCGCACGGGCGGGATCGCGCCCGACCTGCCCGGCTTCGGGCGCAGCGGCAAGCGGGGCGACGGGCGCTACACGCTGGAGGGCTACCCGGACTGGCTGGAGGTCTTCCTCGAGGCGCTCGGGGTCGACCGCCTCCGGCTCGTGGTCCACGGCTGGGGCGCGCTGGGCCTCGTGCTCGCCCAGCGCCGCCCCGAGCGGATCGAGCGCCTGGTCGTCCTCGACGCCGTCCCCCTGCTCGCGGGCTACCGCTGGCACGGCCTCGCGCGGCTGTGGCGGCTGCGCGGGATCGGCGAGGCCGCCATGGGCGCGATCACGCGCCCGACGGTGCGCGCGCTGCTGCGGAGGGCCACCCCGCGGCCGGGGTCGATGCCGGACTGGTTCGTCGAGCAGGTCATGGAGCACCTCGACGCCGGGACCCAGCGCGCGATCCTGCGGCTGCACCGCTCCGCGCCGCCGGCGACCCTCGCCGCCGCGGGCGCCGGGCTCGGGAGCCTGCGGTGCCCGGCGCTCGTCGCCTGGGGCGAGCGAGACCCATACGTCGCGCCGGCCTTCGCCGGGCGCTACGCCGATGCCCTCGGCGGTCCAGCGGAGGTCCTGCGCCTGCCGGACGCCGGGCACTGGCCGTGGATCGACCGCCCCGACCTCGTCGACACGGTCGCCGCCTTCCTCACGGCACCCGCGTGAGCAGGCCGCCCGCCTGGGTCGTGGCGGCGGCCCTGGCCGCGCTGTACCTGCTCGTCGACCCGCCCAGCGCGGACCTCGCCGCGCAGACCTACCGCGTGGACCTGTTCCGCGACCACGGGCCCGCGCTGTGGGACAACGGCTGGTACTCGGGCCACCACCTGCCCGCCTACAGCATCCTGTTCCCGCCGCTGGGCGCGCTGCTCGGCCAGCGTGTCGTGGGCGCGCTGTCCGCCGTCGCGGCGGCATGGTGCTTCGAGCGCCTGCTGCACGGCCGCTTCCCGGAGCGCCGGGCCCGCGTCGCGTCGCTGTGGTTCGCCGCCGCGACGGTGACGACGCTGATCTCGGGACGGCTGACCTTCGCGCTCGGACTCGCCCTCGCCCTCGCGGCCGCGTGGGCGCTGGCCGAGGGACGGCCGCGCGTCGCCGCCCTGCTCGGCGCGCTGAGCGGGCTGGGGAGCCCGGTGGCCGCGGCGTTCCTCGTGCTCGGGCTGGCGGCCTGGTGGTGGGTCGCCCGCGACCGATCCGCGTGGTGGGTCGCGGTGGCGTCGCTGGTCCCCTTCGGGCTCGTGAGCCTCGCCTTCCCGGAGGGCGGGACGTTCCCGTTCACGCCTGCGGCCTTCTGGCCGTCGCTGGTGGCGAGCCTCCTCGTCCTCGCGGCGGCCCGCGGCGCGCACCCGGTCCTGCGCGCCGGCATCGTCGTCTACGTCGCCCTGCTCGTCGCGTCGTTCGCCCTGCCGACGCCGATGGGTGGCAACGCCGTCCGCCTCGGCGCGCTGGTCGCGGGGCCCGTGGCGGTCCTCGTCGCAACGGGTCCGCGCCGGCGCTGGCTGCTGCTGCTCGTCCCGGCGCTCGTCTACTGGCAGTGGACCACGCCGGTCGACGACTGGCGGCGCGCCGCCGTCGATCCGTCGGTGCGAGCGGCGTACTACCGCGGGCTGCTCGCCGTCCTCGAGCGGCAGCCCGGGCCCTTCCGCGTGGAGATCCCGTTCACCGACAACCACTGGGAGAGCGCGCGGGTCGCTCCCCACGTGCCGCTGACCCGCGGCTGGGAGCGCCAGCTCGACCGCAAGGTCAACGCGCTGTTCTACGACGGGCGGCCGCTGACCCCCAGCCGCTACCACGCGTGGCTGCGCGACCACGGCGTGCGCTTCGTCGCGCTCCCGGACGCGCCTCTGGACTACTCCGCCGCCGCGGAGGCGGACCTCGTCCGCGCCGGCCAGCCGTTCCTGCGCGAGGTCTGGCGCGACGCGCACTGGCGCCTGCTGCGGGTGACCGACGACCCGGGGCTGGCCGACGGCGGGACGGTCGCCGACCTCGGCGTCGACCACTTCACCGTCGCAGGCCGCCCGGGGCGCGCCGTGCGGGTGCGCGTGCGCTGGACGCCGTACTGGGCGCTCGTGGCCGGGCGCGGCTGCGTGGCTCGCGGGCCGCGGGACACCACCATGGTGACCCTGCGGGCCGGGACGACGGCGCGCGTGCAGACGCGCTTCGCCGTCGGGCGGCTCTGGGGGCACGGACCACGCTGCCGGTGAGGCGCGGGTGTTAGGTGCGGTTAGCCCCCCTCTGGCGGCCGGAGCGAGCCTGTAGCATCGGCCTGACCCCATGATGGTCCGCCTGCGCACATTCCAGGCGCGCCTCTTCCCGCACGGCCTGCTGGACGTCCTGCGGCAGGTCGCGCTGTTCGCCACCGCGTACTACGCGTACCGGATCGTGCGCGGCATCGTCGACGACCCCCAGGGCGCGTCCGTCGCGTTCGAGAACGCCCGCCACCTGATCGGCATCGAGCGGACGCTGGGGCTGTTCGTCGAGCCGAGCGTGCAGGCGTGGGCCCAGTCCAAGCCCGCGATCATCGACTCGGCGAGCTGGATGTACATCAACGCGCAGACCACGGTGACCGTGGGCGCGCTCGTCTACCTCTACCTGTTCCACAACAAGAACTTCTACTTCCTGCGGAACATGTTCATGGTGGCCATGGGCATCGCGCTGGTGGGCTACATCGTCTACCCGACCGCGCCGCCGCGCTTCTTCCCCGAGTGGGGCTTCTTCGACGCCGTCTCGGCCTTCACCGGCGTGGACCACACGGACAAGGTCAACGCGCTGTTCAATCCATACGCCGCCGTGCCGTCGATGCACGTCTGCTTCGCGCTGATGATCGGCGTGCCGCTCTCGCGGCTGGTCAAGACGCGCGCGCTGCGCGTGTTCTGGGCGCTCTACCCGCTCGTGGTGACGTTCGTCATCGTCGCGACCGCGAATCACTTCCTCGCGGACGCCGTCCTCGGCGCCGCAACGGCCGGGGCCGCCGCCTACGCCGCCCAGTGGCTGGGCCGCGCGCGACCCGCCGTGTGGGCGTTCGCGCCGCCCCGCTCCAGCCTCACCGCCTGACCCGGCGGTGCAAGGGCGGCGCCCTCGGGCACCCGCGCCGGCGAAGCAGGTTCTAAGCTCCCCCGGCGATGTCCGACCACCCCACCGGCACGCGGCCGACCCGCGAGCGGCCGCGCACACCAGGGTCGAAGCCCGTCGGGCAGCGCCGCGAGATCATGCGCAACCGGCTCATCGAGTCGCGCCTGACCCCCAACGCCATCTCCCTGGCGGGGATGGCGGGCAACATCCTGGCCGCGGTGCTCGTCTTCGAGCGCCTGTTCTTCCTGGCCGGGATCGCCTTCATCCTGGGCTCGGTGATGGACACGCTCGACGGGCGCTACTCGCGCATGTCAGGCAAGGGGACGCCCTTCGGCGCGTTCCTGGACTCGACGCTCGACCGCATGGAGGAGGGCATCGTGCTCACCGCGGTCGCCGCGTACTTCGCCGCGCGCGGTGACGACGTCGCCGTCGCGGCGGTCGTGCTGGCCGTCCTGTTCTCGCTCATGGTCAGCTACACGCGGGCCCGGGCCGAGGCCCTCGGCGTAGAATGCAAGGTCGGCATCGCCTCCCGCGCCGTCCGCGTCGTCATCCTGAGCATCGGGCTGCTGTTCGCCAAGGGCGCCGGGCTGGGCGATTTCGAGCTCCTCGCGCCCGCGGTCTACGTGCTCGCGGGGCTGGCGATCATCACGACGGTCCAGCGGATCCTCCACGTCCGCAAGGCCTTGACCACGCCGGCCGCCCTGTGACCGAGCTGTAACCGCCGACCTCCGGCGGGGTGGATCACATGCACTTCGAAAAGGGACCTGAACCAGCTCAATGACTGACACCAACGGCACCACCAAGACCACCAACGGCACCGCGCTCGCCAACGGCGCGTCGACCAACGGTGGGGGCCGCTACCAGCACGACAAGGTCCGCGTCGCCATCATCGGCGTGGGCAACTGCGCGAACTCCTTCGTCCAGGGCGTCCACCACTACGCCACGGCCGACCCCGACCAGGCCGTCCCGGGCCTCATGCACACCGACCTCGGCGGCTACCACGCCCGCGACATCGAGTTCACCGCGGCCTTCGACATCAACGCGTCGAAGGTCGGCAAGGACCTCGCGCAGGCCATCTGGGCCAAGCCGAACAACACGATCAAGTTCACGAACAAGGTCCCGAAGAAGCTCGGCGTCACCGTCCACCGCGGCATGACGCACGACGGCATCGGCAAGTACGCCGCCGAGAAGATCACGAAGGCCAAGGGCGAGACGGCGAACATCGTCGAGATCCTCAAGGAGACCCGCACCGACGTCGTCGTCTCCTACCTGCCGGTGGGCTCCGAGCAGGCGACGAAGTGGTACGTCGAGCAGGTCCTCGAGGCCGGCTGCGGCTTCGTCAACTGCATCCCGGTGTTCATCGCCCGCGAGCCCTACTGGAACAACCGCTTCAAGAAGGCCGGCCTGCCGATCATCGGCGACGACATCAAGTCCCAGGTCGGCGCGACGATCGTGCACCGCACCCTCGCCCGCCTGTTCCACGAGCGCGGCGTGAAGATGCTGCGCACCTCGCAGCTCAACGTGGGCGGCAACATGGACTTCTACAACATGCTCGAGCGCGAGCGGCTGGAGTCCAAGAAGATCTCCAAGACCAACGCGGTCACCTCCGTCGCCGGCCTCGAGCTGGCGGCCGAGAACGTCCACGTCGGCCCGTCGGACTACGTGCCGTGGCTGACGGATCGCAAGTGGGCCCACATCCGCATCGAGGGCCAGGCCTTCGGCGACGTCCCGCTGAACATGGAGCTCAAGCTCGAGGTCTGGGACTCGCCGAACTCGGCGGGCATCGTCATCGACGCCGTGCGCTGCTGCAAGCTCGCGCTCAACAACGGCGTCGCGGGCCAGCTCGACGGCCCGAGCTCGTACCTGATGAAGTCGCCGCACAACCAGCGCCCCGACGAGCAGGCGCGCCTGGACACCGAGAAGTTCATCGCCAAGTACCACCGCGCCAAGGCGCTGACGCAGCCCAAGGGCGCCAAGGCCGCCAAGGCCACGCCCGCCGCCTAGCGCCGCGCGACGAACGCACAGCTGCGACGGACCCGACGGGCGGCCACAGCGCCGCCCGTCGTGCGTCCAGACGGCCGTCTCCGGCGGCCCGATGACCTACGCTGCGCGCCGTGAGCGAGGCGGAGAGGCGGGAGCGGACCGCGCCGCGCGCCGCCGTGGCGCTGGCCGGGCAGCGCATGCTGGTGCTGACCCGGGCGGGGCTGGCGCCGGTCACGATCCTCTACGGCGCGTCGAGCGGGCGCGCGGGCGCCGCGTTCTGGGTGCTCGCCGGGCTGCGCACCGCGTGGCAGGGCGCGGGCGCGGCGGCGACGTTCTCCCGCCACCGGCACCGGTACCCCGAGCGCATCGGCTCGTGGGTCGAGCTCGTCCTGCTCGCCGGCCTGATCGCCGCCTCCGGCGGCGCGCTGTCCCCGATCCGGGACGTGATGCTGGCCTACCCCCCGACGGTGGCCTTCCTGTTCACGGTGCGCCGCACGGCCGCCATCGGCGTCGCGACGCTCGCGGCCTACCTCGTCGCCGCGATCCCGATGGCGCTCGAGGCCGGCGCGGGGGGCGCCGACGCCCGCACCGCGATCGCGCTGCAGGTCGCGGGGATGGCCTTCGCCACGGGCGCCGGCGTGGCGCTGTCGCACGGGCGGACGCTGCTGTCGGCACGGGCCGCGCGCGCGGAGGGGGCGCGCCGGCGCCTGCTGGGCGCGTCGCTGAGCGCCGAGGACCGCGAGCGCCGGCGCGTCTCCCAGGACCTCCACGGCGAGGCGCTGCAGGTGCTGCTCGCGGCGCGGCAGGACCTCGAGGAGGCCCCCGGGGACGGGCCCGAGGCGCTGCGTCGTGCGCTGGCCGGCGTGCGCAGCGGCGTCGCCCTGCTGCGCGACACGGTCCGCGACCTGCACCCGGCGTCCGTGCGCCACGCCGGGCTGCGGCCGGCGATCGTCGCCGCGCTCGAGCACCGCCTCACCGGCGCCGTCGACGTCCGCGTCGGCGCGGGCGCGACCGACCTGCGCGAGGACATGCTGCTGTCCGTCGTGCGCGAGCTCGCCGACGCGCTCGCCGCCGGCGGCCACCGGGACGCCGTGCTCGTCCGCGTGCGCCGCGGGACCGGCAGCGTCGTGCTCAGCCTCGACCTGTTCGGGACCGACCCGGCGACCCTCGACGTCGCGGCCTGCCGCGAGCGCGTGCAGGCCGACGGCGGGGTGCTGCTGTCCGTGCTGAGCTCGCTGATCGTCGAGCTTCCGCTCGAGGCGGGCGGTCCCGTGCTGCGCGCCCACGAGCGCCCGCCGCTCGCCACGCACGCCGAGGACGACGACGTCGTGCGACGCACCGCGCAGCGGATCGTCGCGCTGCTGCGGGCCGCGGCCGTCCCGGTGCTGTTCGCCTACGGCGTCGCAGGCACGCACACGGCGTGGTTCACGCCGCTCGTGCTCGCCGGCGTGCCCGCGGCCGCCGCCGGCGCCGCGCTGGCCTTCTCGGAGCACTGGCGTCGCGCGCCCCTGCTCGCCGCGACGCTCGCCGACCTCGTGTACGTCGGGGCGCTCCTGGCCGCCTCGGGCGGCGCGGACAGCGACGTCCGGGCGGTCACGCTCGTCTTCCCGTTCCTGTTCGCCTTCACGTTCACCCCACGCTGGGTGGTCGCGCTCACCGGCGGCCTGTTCGTGGCCTACCTGGGGGGAGCGGCGGGGGCGCTGCTCGGCGGCGACGGGCATGCGCTGGAGGAGGCCGCGCTCTACGCGCTCGCGCTCACCTGGGCCGGCGCCGCCAGCGCCGGCCTGAGCGCGGGGCGGCGGCGCATCAACGTGCAGCTCGCCGCCGCCGAGGAGGGCCGGCGCCGGCTGCTCAAGGACTCCCTGACGGCGGCGGACGCGGAGCGCCGCCGCCTCTCCGAGCGCCTGCACGGCGAGGCGCTGCAGGTCCTCATGGCCGCCGGGCAGGACATCGAGGAGGCGGCCGGCGGCGATCCGGACGCCGCCGCCCGGGCGGCGGCCGAGCTCGACGAGGGCCTCGGGCTGCTGCGCGACGCGGTCGCCGACCTGCACCCCCCCGCCCTCGAGCACGGCGGCCTGCGCCCCGCGGTCACCGCGATCGTCGACCGGGCCCGCCGGCGCGGCGGCTTCGCCGCCCGCGTGGAGGTCGATCCCGCCGCAGGCGGCCTGCAGGACGAGCTGGTGGTCGCCCTCGTGCGCGAGCTGGTCACCAACGTCGCCAAGCATGCCCGCGCGCGGGTCGTGACGGTCCGGGTGGCGTTCGCCGCGGACGCGGAGCTGCTCGTCGAGGTCGCCGACGACGGCTGCGGCATCGCGGTGGGCCGCCCGGCGGCGGCGGTCGCCGACGGGCACATCGGCCTGGCGTCGGCCCGCGAGCGCGTCGAGACCGGGGGCGGCCGCTTCGAGCTCCGCACCGCGCCGCAGGCCGGCACCCGCGTCGAGATCCGCCTCCCGGTGGCGCCCGCCCGGCCGCCCGCGCCCCCCGCCGGCCCGCAGGGCCTCCAGGGCCGCGGGACGGCGGCGCTTCCCGCCGGGTGAGGCGGCGCGGGAGCCGTAGGCTGTGAGCGTGCCCGCCGACACGTTCGCCCTCGCGCAGGTCACGCCCTACGCCTGGGAGTCCCGCCACGAGGTCAACCGCGCGGTCCAGGCCACCAGCGAGCGCCTCGCCGCCCGCGGTCACGCGGTCGTCATCGTGGCCCCGTCGGAGTCCCACGAGCGCGTGCGCGAGGGCCGCGCGGCCATCCGGGCCGGGCACGCGGTCCCCGAGCCCGGCGCCGCGCCGCGCGTCCTGGCCGTCGGCGAGGCGATCCCCGGCCCGGGCGGCCCGGGGGCCGCGCGCCGCCGCGCCGCGCTGCCCATCGACGTGGCGCGGACGGTGGAGCAGCTCTTCGTCGAGGCGCCGCTGGACCTCTGCCACGTCCAGGAGCCCTTCGCCCCATCGGTCTCCAGCGCCGCGCTGCGACACTCGCGCGCCCTGAACGTCGGGACGTTCCACGCCCCCACCGAGCGCGTGGTCTCCACGCAGGTGGCGCGCCGGCTGGTCGACCTCGTCCTCGGCCGCCTCGACGCCCGCGTCGCGAGCTTCGCCGCCACCGCGGCGCTGATGGACCGCCACTTCCCGGCGCGCTACGCGGTCGTCCTGCCCGGCGCCGACCCCGTGGAGCCGCAGCCGCGCCCGGCCGGCGGCCCCCTCCGGATCGCGTTCGTCGACGACGAGGAGCGCGGCGCGCTGCGGCTGTTCCTGCGGGCGCTGCGGCGCCTGGGGGCCGACGGGGACTGGCGCGCCACCGTCGTCACCGACCGTGGGGCGTCGTCGTCGATCCCGCTGCGCGAGGACCTGCGGGCCCGCGTCACCTTCGTGGAGGGCGACGAGCAGGACGCGCTGGCGAGCGCCGACGTCTGCGTCCTCGGCTCCCTCGGCGCCGAGCCCGCGCCCGGCCTCGCGCTGCGCGCGATCGCCGCGGGGGCCGTCCCCTTGGCGCCCAGCCTCGCCGTCTACGAGGAGGTCCTCGCCGAGGGCGACCGCGGGCTGCTCTTCGACGTCGGGGATCCTGACGCCTGCGCGGGGCAGCTCGCGCGCCTGCTCGCCGACGCCGGGCTGCGCGAGCGCCTGCGGACCGCGGCCGGGCCGCTGCGCGACACGCTCACGTGGGACCGGATGACCGACGAGCTCGAGGCCGTCTACGGCGCCGTCACCGCCCGGCGCCACCCCGTGGGCGGCGACGCCGCCGTGCGGCGCCGCCTGACCGGCCGGCCGGTCATCGACGTCGACCTGCACATGCACACCGACCACTCGGGCGACTGCGCCACGCCCGTGGAGGTCCTGCTGGCCACCGCGCGCGACCAGGGCTTCGGCGCGATCGCGATCACGGACCACAACGTCGTGTCGGGGGCGATCGAGGCCCGCGCCAAGGCCGCGGACTACGGCGTGAAGGTGATCGTCGCCGAGGAGGTCAAGACGGCCAGCCAGGGCGAGGTCATCGGGCTGTTCCTGCAGGAGCACATCCCGCGCGGGATGTCGCTCGCCGAGACGGTCGCGGAGATCAAGCGCCAGGGCGGGCTCGTCTACGTCCCGCACCCGTTCGACCGCATGCACTCGGTGCCCGACTACGAGCACCTGCTGACGATCATCGAGGACATCGACGCGATCGAGATCTACAACCCGCGCGTGGCGATCGGCTCGTTCAACGAGGAGGCCGAGCGCTTCGCGGCCAAGTACCGGATCGTCGCGGGCGCCGGCTCCGACGCGCACGTCGCGCAGGGCCTCGGGTCGGTCCGCATCCGGATGCCCGACTTCGACGGGCCCGAGGAGTTCAAGGAGGCGCTGCGGGCGGCGGAGATCCACACGAAGCCCTCCAGCCTGCTCTACGTCCAGGCCCTGAAGTTCCTCGAGACCAAGGCGACGCCCTCCGGGGCACGCGCCGCCCGCCGCGCCCGGAGGGTGCGGCGCGCGACGCGCAAGGCGTGATGCAGGAGCAGGAGCACCCCCGCGAGCCGTCAAAGGATGGGCCCACCTTGCCCATGCCTGCGACCGACGACGAGATCCGCGAGAAGTACCTGGAGCGGGCCATCCGCGAGCTCAACGCGCTCACGCGGGACCTCCAGGCCTGCCGCCACTGCCCGCGCGGCAACCTGATGCCGGTCCTGGGCTCCGGTCACCCGCAGGCCGACGTCTTCCTGCTGAAGTACGCCCCGACCCTCTCGGAGATCGAGGAGGGCGTCGCGTTCTACGGGCGCAGCGGGACCGCGCTCATGAAGTCGCTCAAGCGCCTGCAGATCGACCCCCTGGCCGTCTACGGGACGGTCTGCGTGAAGTGCCCCGTCAGCGACACCTCCCTGGCCGACGACGCGTGCCTGGCCCGCGTGGTCGAGGAGCTCGCGATCGTCCAGCCCAAGCTCGTGGTCGTCATGGGCGAGGAGGCGCTGGAGGTCCTCAACGACCTCGACGTCCCGCTGGCCCGATCGGTCGCCCCGCGCCCCGGCGAGCTGCAGTCCCTCACGCCCTCGATCGAGGCGCTCTACACGCCGAACATCGACGATGCGCTGGACGACGAGAGCTCCAAGCGCGCCTTCTGGTCGGCCTTCCGCACCCTCGGGGCGTGGTGGTCCGACCTGCCGCCGTACTGAGCTGGCGCACGGTCCTGGCGCAGGGGTAGCCTGAGTCCTATGGATCTCGAGGAGCACACCTTGGAGCAGGCCGGTGAGCGGTGTGAGGAGTGCGGGGCGAGACTGACCCCCGAGGAGCTGCGGCTCGTCCTGGAGGCCGGCGGGCCGACGCTCTGCGCCGTGCACGCCGCCGACGTCGTCCCGCTCGACGGCGACGCCGACCCGGACGATGCCGGGGCCGCCCTCTGAGCCCTGCCCTGGCCTTCCCCGCGCGGGTCGACGACGGCGTCGTGGCGCTGCGTCCCCTGCGCGAGCCCGACTTCGCGCCCTTCGCCCGCGCGTTCGCGGACGACCCCACGCTGCACCTGCGCGTCGGCCGCGTGAAGCCGCACACGGAGCGCAGCATCGCCGACGAGACCGCCGCCGAGGGCGGCGCGCGCCAGCGGGGCGCGTGGGCGCGGTTCGCCATCGCGAGGGCGCGCGACGACGCCCTGGGCGGCGCGCTGCTCATCCACGACGTCTCCTGGCAGCACCGCCGCGCGGAGGTCGGGCTGTGGGTGGCGCCCGACGGCCGCGGCTCCGGGGCGGGCACCCGCGCGCTGGGGCTGGCCTGCCGGCTCGTGTTCGGCCACCTCGGCTTCGACCGGCTGCAGCTCTACACGGAGGCGTCCAACCGGCCGATGCGGGCCCTGG
The DNA here is from genome assembly GCA_034664785.1 of Solirubrobacteraceae bacterium. Lineage (GTDB taxonomy): Bacteria > Actinomycetota > Thermoleophilia > Solirubrobacterales > Solirubrobacteraceae > Paraconexibacter. Next base: position 10,462 of record JAXDGY010000464.1, on the reverse strand, counting down.
CCGCGCGGGCCGGGTTCCGCGAGGAAGGCCTGCTGCGCGCCTACGAGCGCGAGCACGACGGCGGGCGCTCGGACATCGTGCTCGCCGCCCGGCTGGCCAGCGACTAGCCGGCCCGCGCTCAGCGCCGCCATTCAGGGATCGACGCCGAGCTCTCGGCGACCCACAGCTCCACGCCACCGGAGATGCGCGCGACCTGCAGGTCGTAGAAGCCCCCGACGTGCCAGGTCCCCTCATCGTCGTGGACGGTCGCCCGGACGGCGATCGGCCGGTCCTCGCTGTGGCCGGTGATCGCGTGCACCTGGACGATGTGCTCGCCGGGCTGCAGGCGCCGCGCGGTCAGGTACGCCTCCACGTCGAGCACCTCGCCCGTGTGCGGCCACTCGATGCGCGCCCCGGGGTGCAGCTGCCGGCGGACGGCGTCCCAGTCGCGACTCTGGAATCCGCGCCACAGGCGCTCGACCGCGTTCACGCTGCCCCCGCTACCCGTCCATCGTCAGGACGATCTTGCCGAGCTTGCCGCCGGCCGCGAAGCGCTCGTAGGCCTCGGCCACGTCGTCCAGCGGGAAGGTGTGCGCCACCGGGACGACGAGCGCCCCGCGGGTGAAGCCAGGCAGCACGTGACGCTCCACCCCGCGCGCCGTGAGCGCCTTCTCCTCGAGCGGCCGGGGACGCAGCGTGGACGCGCGGATGGTCCCGCGCTTGCCCATGAGGGCCACCAGGTTGAGCTCCACCTTCGCCCCGGCGGCCACGCCGATGGCGACGATCCGCCCCCCGGCCTGCAGCGCATGCACGTTCGCGGGCCAGTTGGGCGCGCCGACGAGCTCGAGGATGACGTCGAACGGGCCGTGCTCGGCGAAGCCCTCGGGGTCGATGACCTCGCGGGCGCCCAGCTCGCGGACGGCGTCGCGCAGGCCGGCGTTGCGGACCGTCGCGGTGACGTGCGCGCCGGTCGCGGCGCCGAGCTGGACCGCGGCGGTCCCCACGCCGCCCGCGGCGCCGTGGACGAGCAGGCTCTCCTCGGGCTTCAGCAGCCCCTGCGTGAAGACCGCGTCGTGCGCGGTGGTGAAGACCTCCGGAAGGCCTCCGGCGGCCGGCCACTCGACGCCCGCGGGGACGGGCATGAGCTGGCGCTCGTGGACCGTGGCGAGCTCCGCCTGGCCGCCGCCGCCGACGATGCCCATCACGCGATCGCCCACCGCGAAGCGCGCGGCCTTCGGGCCGAGCGCCGCGACCTCGCCGGCGAGCTCGAGCCCGGGGATGTCCTGCGGCTCGCCCGGGGGCGGCGGGTAGTAGCCGCCGAGCTGCATCAGGTCCGCGCCGTTGAGGCCTGCCGCGCGCACGCGCACGAGGACCTCGCCCCCGCCGGGCTCGGGATCGGGGTGCACCTCGACACCGACCTGGCCGTCCCTGATGGTCGCCGCTCGCATCGGCCCGAGTCTATGGGTCCGCCCCGCGTTGGCCGGCCACGAGAAGCTGAACGGCGGAGTCCACTCGGGCTACCCTTGACCCATGTTCTCCTTCCGCCGCAAGTCCGAGATGGTCGCCCCGGAGGACGCCCTGCCGGGTCGCAGCGAGCCCCTCCGCGTCACCAACCGCCACGCGGTCAACGGCGCCCCGCTCCAGGGCCCGTTCCCCGAGGGCAGCGAGGTCGCCTACTTCGGCCTCGGCTGCTTCTGGGGGGCCGAGCGCGCCTTCTGGCAGACGCCGGGCGTGATCTCCACCGCGGTCGGCTACCAGGGCGGCACCACGCCCAACCCGACCTACGACGAGGTCTGCTCGGGTGGGACGGGCCACACCGAGGCCGTGCAGGTGGTCTTCGATCCGGAGCAGATCTCCTACCCCGAGCTGCTGAAGGTCTTCTGGGAGGGCCACGACCCCACCCAGGGCATGCGCCAGGGCAACGACGTCGGCACCCAGTACCGCTCCGCGATCTACACGACCTCCGACGCGCAGCAGGCGGCCGCGGAGGCCTCGCGCGACCGCTACGGCGAGGCGCTCGAGCGGTCCGGCCACAGCGCGGCGATCTCGACGGAGATCACGGAGGCCGGGCCGTTCTACTACGCCGAGGACTACCACCAGCAATACCTGCACAAGGTGCCCAACGGCTACTGCGGGCTCGGCGGCACGGGCGTCTCCTGCCCGGTCGGCGTCGCCGCGGCGTAGGTCCCCCGCATGGCGCGGCGGGCGGGGGCGCGCGCGGGCCCCAGCCGCCGCGCGGCGGTGTGAAAGGGTGTCGCGATGGCCTTCTCGCGACCGGACGTCCTGCGCCACGAGCTCGAGCACGTCCTCCCCGACCGCCCGTTCACCGTCCGCTTCTGGGACGGCAGCGAGCTGCCGGCCACCGCACGCGACGACGGCCTGCCGACCTTCTCGGTGCGCTCCCCCAAGGCGATCGCGCACCTGCTCCGCGCGCCCGGCCAGCTCGGCCTCGGGCGCGCCTACGTGTCGGGCGAGATCGTGGTGGACGACATGGACGCGGTCGCCCGGCTGCTGGCCACCTGGTCGCCGCCGGCCATCACCGGCGCGGCGCGGCGCCGGCTCATGCTCGCCGGCGTGCGCGCGGCCGGCATCCAGCGGCCGCCCGCGATCCCGGAGGCGGAGCTGCGCCCGCAGGGGCGCCGTCACAGCCTCCGGCGCGACTCGCGCTCGGTCCGCCACCACTACGACCTCTCCAACGACTTCTTCGCGCTGTTCCTCGACGACTCGATGACGTACTCGTGCGCGATCTTCGAGTCGCCGGACCAGTCGCTGGAGGACGCCCAGGCCAACAAGCGCGAGACGGTCTGCCGCAAGCTCGGCCTCCAGCCCGGGATGCGCGTCCTGGACGTGGGCTGCGGCTGGGGCAGCCTCTCGGTGCACATGGCCGAGCGCGGCGCGGAGGTCGTCGGCATCACGCTGTCCGAGCCGCAGGCCGCGCGCGCCCGCCTGCGCGCCGAGGAGCACGGCGTCGCCGACAAGGTCGAGATCCGCGTGATGGACTACCGGGAGCTGCGCGACGAGCGCTTCGACGCGATCGCCTCGATCGGGATGGTCGAGCACGTCGGCGCCGTGAACATCGACGCCTACCTGCGGCTGCTCGCCGGCCTGCTCGAGCCGGGCGGCGTCCTGCTCAACCACGGCATCGCGCGCCTGCGGCACACCGACGGCGAGGCGGGGGCGTTCTCCGAGCGCTACGTGTTCGCCGACGCCGCCCCGCTGCACCTCTCGCGCATCCAGCTGGCCGTCGAGACGGCCGGGCTGGTCACCAACCACGTCGAGGGCTACGCCGAGCACTACGCCCGCACCCTCACGCACTGGCTGGCGAACCTCGAGGCCGACCTGCCACGCGCCGAGGCGCTCGTGGGCCCGGAGCGCGTGAACGTCTGGCGCCTCTACCTGCGTGCCGCCCGCAACGGCTTCGAGACCGGCTTCACCTCGATCTACCAGGTCCGCGCGGTGGCGGGCACCTGACCCACGGGATGGTCCTACCCGGTCGGGGGGTTAACCCGATGGTCACCGGCTCGCCCTCGCAGGAAGCTGCCGTCCATGTGGACCACCGGGGACGTCCTGACCAACCCCATCACGGGCGAGCGCGTCGAGGTCCGCGCCGGGCGCGCCGACACCGGCGACGACCGCGTCGTGCTCGACCTCGTCGTGCCGGCGGGCCGCGCCGGGAGCGGGGAGCACGTCCACGCCGGCGCCTCCGAGCGCGTCGAGGTCCTCGAGGGGCGCCTGGGCTACGCGATCGGCCGCGAGGGCGGCCTGGCGCTGGCCGGCGACGTGCTGACGATCGCCCCCGGCATCACGCACGAGTGGTGGAACGCGGGGGCGGAGGACGCCGCCGTCCGGCTCGACGTCTGGCCCGCGGAGCGCTTCGAGCTCATGGTCGAGACCCTCTTCGGCCTCGCGGCCCAGGGGCGCACGAACCGCGAGGGCACCCCGGGCGTGCTCCAGCTCGCCGTGCTGGCCCGGGCCTTCGGGGCCCAGGTCGTCCCCGCCGGTCGCCTCGTGCGCACGCGCCGCGCCCTGCTGGCCGCGCTGGCGCCGTTCGGGCTGGCGCTCGGGCGGCGGGCGACCTATGACGGCCACCGCGAGCTGCTGCTGCGCTACGGGCGCGGCAGCATCGTGGAGGGTGCCGCGTCGCCGGCGGAGGTCGTCCCCGAGCCGGCGCTGTCGCTGGTCGCCTGAGCGCCCCCAGGGCGCTCCGCGTCCCACTACAGTCGCAGAGGTGTCAGGCGAGCAGCCCACCCCGCGCCCCGGCCGCCCGAGGCGACGGAGGGGCGGGCTCCACTCGGCGCTCGAGCTCGTCGTCACGGTCGCGGCGGCGCTGTTCTTCGCACTCACGATCCAGGCGCTGGCGGTCAAGCCCTACCGGATCCCGTCGGCCTCGATGGAGCCCACGCTGACCGAGGGCCAGCGCATCCTGGTCAACCGCCTCTCCCATCGCCTCGGGGGCGACCCGGCGCTCGGCGACGTGACGGTCTTCACGCCACCGTCCGGCGCGGTCACCGACGCGTGCGGCATCCCGGGGCAGGGCCCGTTCTACGCCGGGGCCGCCGCCCGCCGGTCGTGCTCGCGGCCCACGCCGAGCCGCGCGGACACGACGTTCGTCAAGCGCGTCGTCGGCCTGCCCGGGGACACGATCGCCGTCGTCGGCGGTCACGTCCTGCGCAACGGGCGCCTCGCGCGCGAGCCGTTCGCCTCCAGCTGCTCGGGCGCCGCCTGCGACCTCGGCGCCGTCCGGGTCCCCAAGGGGTCCTACTTCCTCATGGGCGACAACCGCGGCAACTCCGACGACAGCCGGTACTGGGGGCCGGTGCCGCGCGGGTGGATCATCGGCAAGGCGTTCGCCACGTACTGGCCGCTCGGGCGGGTCGGCGGGCTCTAGCCGAGGTTGGCGTGCACTGACGTAACACAATCGATACGGTGCCGGACGCATGGGCACCGAGTCGGCAATCGACCAAGACCTGCTGCTGCGGATCCGCGACAACCTGCCGGGGCGCACGTGGGAGTCGATCACCACCGCGGAGCTGGCCGAGGCCAGCGGCCTGTCGCGCATGACCCTGCACCGGCGCGGGATCACGAAGGACGAGCTGCTGGTCCAGTTCGGTGCCCGCCTGGAGGCGGAGTACCGCGACGCGCTGTTCGACGCGCTGACGGCCCCGGGCACCGCCCGCGAGCGGCTCCGGCACGCCCTCCTCGCCGTCTGCGAGGTGACCGAGCGCTACCTGCCGCTCCGCGACGCCCTGGCGGCCCAGATGGATGCCGTCTTCCACCAGCCCGCGCCGCCCGGGCAGCCCGTCCTGACGCGCCCGGCGTTCGCCGGGGCTCTGCGACGGCTGCTCGAGGACGGCCGGCACGACGGCTCGATCGCGGTGGTCGACCCGGAGGAGACCGCGACGCTGTTGTTCAACGCCGTGGACCACACCTACCGCCACATGCGGACCGGGCACCGGTGGGCCGCGCCGCGGGCGCGCGAGCGCGTGGTCGCGCTCGTCCTCAACGGCCTCCCGTCGTGAGCGTCGCGGCGGCCGTCGCCGTCGACGTCGAGGTCCCGCTCGACCGCCGCGGCCTCGGCGCGCTCTCGGCCGGCCACGCCTGCGTCGACCTCTGCCAGGGCGCCGTGCCCGCGCTGATCCCGTTCCTCGTCGTCCAGCGCGGCCTCAGCCTGACGGCGGCGGGCGCGCTCATCACCGCGGCGACCGTCGGCTCGTCGATCGTGCAGCCGCTGTTCGGGCTCTGGTCGGACCGACTCTCACTCCCGGTGCTGCTGCCCGCGGGCGTGGCGCTCGGCAGCATCGGCATCGGGGTCGCCGGCCTCCTGGACTCCTACGTGGCGCTGATGGCGATCCTCGTCGTCGGCGGCCTCGGCGTCGCCGCCTTCCACCCCGAGGCGGCGCGCTACGCGGGCTACGTGTCGGGCTCGAGCCGCGGGAAGGGCATGAGCTACTTCGCCGTCGGCGGCAACCTCGGCTTCGCCCTCGGCCCGGCGCTGGTCACGCCGGTCATCGCCACCTTCGGGATCTCCGCCACCCCGCTGATCGCGATCCCGGGCCTCGTCGTGAGCGCCCTGCTGCTCTCCCAGCTCGGCCACCTGCGCAGCTTCGCGCCGCCGACCCCCGTCACACGCGCGCCGGACGACGCGGGGGCGCCCGAGGCGTGGTGGCCGTTCACGCGCCTCGTCAGCGCCGCCGTCTGCAGGACCGCCGCGTTCTTCGCCCTGCAGGCGTTCGTGCCGGTCTACCTGATCCACCACTACGGGACGAGCACCGCGACGGCGGGGGCGGCGCTCGCCGCCATGCTGCTGGCCGGGGCGCTGGGGACGCTCGTCGGCGGCCGCTGCGCGGACCGCTACGGACGGCGCATCGTGCTCGTCGGGTCCATGGTCCCGCTCATCCCGCTGCTGGTCCTCCTGCCCCACGTCGGGCTGGTGGCCTTCTTCGCCGTGCTGATCGGCGTAGGCCTGGCGGTCGACTCCCCGTTCGCGACGACGGTCGTCCTGGGCCAGGAGTACCTCCCGCACCGCGTCGCCCTGTCCTCGGGCATCACCTACGGCCTGGCGATCGGCGTCGGCGGCCTCGCGGCGACCGGGCTCGGCGCGCTCGCCGACGCGACGAGCATCAAGACGGTCTTCGAGGTCCTCCCGGTGTTCGCCGTCCTCGCGCTCGTGCTCGCGGCGACGCTGCCGCCGGCGCCCGCCCGACGCTAGGCGTCGCCCGCCCGGCCGGCGCGTTTGGCCGTCGCGCCTCGCGGCCTAGGGATGTGCGGGAGGCCATGAGCGAGCGGATGTCACCACGGCGCACCCGATGAGCCCGATCCGGCCGACGGTGCACGTCGTCGGGGCGCGCCACGGCGACGAGAGCCATCGCCTGCGGGACTTCCTGACGCGGATCGCCCAGCCGCACGAGTTCCACGAGGCGGGGTCGCCCGGCGCCGCCCGGGTGCTCGCCGCGGCAGGCCGCCCGGGCGCCCGGCTGCCGGCGGTGCTCGACGGGGCCGATGTGCACGAAGGCGCCGACGTCGCGGACCTGGCCCGCGCCTGGGGGATGCTCACGCAGCCGTCACGGATGCACTACGACCTCGCCATCATCGGGGCGGGGCCGGCCGGGCTGGCCGCCGCCGTGTACGCGGCCTCCGACGGGCTCTCGACGGTGGTGTTCGAGCGCGACGTCCCGGGCGGCCAGGCTTCGCACACCTCGCTCATCGAGAACTTCTTCGGCTTCCCCGACGGCATCGGCGGCGCGGAGCTCGCGCGCCGCGCCGGGCGCCAGGCGGAGCGGTTCGGCGCGGAGCTGCTGATCCTCTCCGGCGTCGCGGGGGGATCCGTGGAGAGCACGTGGGTGCGCCTGCGCTCCGACCGCGGCGACGAGGTCACCGCCGACGTCGGGCTGGCGGCGCCGGGGATGGTCTGGCGCCGGCTGGAGGTCGACGGCGTCGACGATCTCCTGGGCCGCGGGGTGTTCTACGGCGCCGGGCGCTCGGAGGCCGCCCGGAGCGCGGGCGCCGACGTCGTGGTCGTCGGCGGCGGGAACTCCGCCGGCCAGGCCGTCGTGCACCTCGCCGGCCACGGCGCGCGCGTCCGGCTCATCGTGCGCGGCCCCTCGCTGGGCTCCGGGATGTCGGCCTACCTCGTCGATCGCGTCTCGCACCACCCGCTGGTGGACGTGCGCCTGCGCAGCCGCGTGGTGGCCGTGCACGACCGCGGCGGCCGGCTCGACGCCGTCGAGGTCGCGCAGGACGACGGACGCCCTGAGCGACTGCCGGCCCGGGAGATGTTCATCTGCATCGGGGGCGTGCCGCGCACGCACTGGGCCGCAGCGGTCGGCGTGGCGACGGACGCGGCGGGCTACCTGCTCACCGGGCCCGATCTGCTCGAGGACGGCCGCCGTCCGGAGCAATGGCCCCTGCGCCGCGACCCGCTGGTCCTGGAGACCAGCGTCCCGGGCTTCTTCGCGGCGGGGGACGTCCGGCACGGCTCGGTCAAGCGCGTGGGCAGCGCCGTGGGCGAGGGGACGACGGCGGTCGCCCTCGCGCATCTGCGCCTCGGCGAGCTCGAGCGCGCGCTCGTCGCGCGGCACGGCGCCGCCGCCGCGGGGATCCAGCCCCGGGCCCGGGCCCGCGCTCCCGCGTGTCCCGGCTAGCCAGGACACGCGGGAGCGCTGATGCAACGACCACGGATGTTGTTGCATATGCTCCCGCAGCGGGTACGGCTGGACGACCGTGCAGACCACGCGCCTGAACGTCCTCGACGAGCTCTACCTGCACCTCGACCGCGACGAGGAGCCCTGGAGCGTCCACCTGGAGATCCGCGTGGAGGGGCGCGTCGACGCAGAGCGCCTGCGGGCCGCCGCGCACGAGGCCGCCCAGCGGCACCCGCTCGCCCGCGCCCGCCTGAAGAAGACGCGCAGCACCGACGTCCGCTACGCCTGGGAGATCGCCGACGAGCTCGCCGACGTCGACCTGGACGAGGTCGACTGCGCAGACGACGAGGACCTCGCGCAGGCACGCGAGCAGCTCCTCGGCCGGACGCCGTCGCTCGAGCGTCCCGGCCCGTTCGCGCTGCTGCTCGCCCATCAGGCCGCCGGCGACGTCATCGTGCTCAACCTGCACCACGCGGCGGGCGACGGGATGTCGGCGCTGCGGCTCATGGGGTCCATCGCCCGGGCGTACGGGGGTGAGGAGGACCCGTTGCCGCCCGTGGACCCACTGGCCGTCCGCGACGTCGCCGCGCTGGCCGGGCCGGGCTCGGTGAAGGAGCGCCTCACCCGTGGGCGCGCCGCCCTGGACTACCTCGCCCGCGGCGTCAGCACGCCCAGCCGCATCGCGCCGGAGGGCGACAGCGGCCGGCCGGGCTACGGCTTCGCGCTCCTCGATCTCGGTCCCGGCGAGGTCCAGCGGGTTCTCGACCGGCGCAGCCCCGGCGCCACGGTCAACGACGTGCTGCTGGGAGCGCTCGCCGTCACGGTGCGCCGCTGGAACGAGCAGCACGACACGCCCGCCGGTGCGATCTACCTCATGATGCCGATCAACCTGCGCCCGGCGGAATGGCGCTACGAGGTCGTCGGCAACTACGCCTCGTACGTCAGCGTGCGCCTCGGCGCGGGCGACCACGCGACGCTGGACGAGGCGGTCCGGGCCGCCGCGGCCGGCACGCGGCGCATCAAGAACGACGGCATCGCCGGGCTGATCGTCGACCTGTTCAACCCTCCCACGCTGCTGCCGACGGGGCTGAAGCGACGGATGCAGGACCTCATCCCGCTCACGGGCAACGTCGTCGTGGACACCGCGGTGCTCTCCAACCTGGGCCGCATCGCCTCGGTCCCGCAGCTCGGCGACGCGGGCGCCGTGCGCGAGCTGTGGTTCTCCCCGCCGGGACGCATGCCGCTGGGGGCGTCGCTCGGGGCCGCCACGCTCGACGGCCGGCTCTTCCTGACCCTGCGCTACCGCCACGCCCTGTTCGACGCCGCCGCCGCCCACGACTTCCTCGCGCTGCTGGAGGACGTCCTCGTGGGGTAGGGGGACCACCTCGACGGCGGTGATGCCGGGTGCGAAGGTTGGTCGCCGACAGCGTCCGCACCCGAGGAGGCACCGCACATGAGCACCCGACTTCGCGACGTCCTGATGCAGGAGCTGGGCGTGCTGCGCTACGAGCCGACGGAGAAGCGGATCCGGGGGATGCTCGGCGAGGAGACCGTGATCGACTCCACGCGCGCGATGCTCGCCTGGGAGCCGAAGCGCATCGTGCCGACCTATGCCGTGCCCGTCGACGACGTCGACGGGGAGATCGCCGCCGCACCCACGGACGCCGCCGCCGGGGAGCCGGACGGCGTCCCCGCGACGGGCGCCCCGATGCTGGGCGACCGCGCCGTGCTGGACCCGAGCATCCCGTTCGGCGTCCACACCGCCGAGGGGCAGCCCGTGCAGATCATCAGCCGGGGCGGGCGCCGCGCGGAGGCGTTCCGCGCCGAGGACCCCGCGTTCGCCGACCTGGTGATCGTCGACTTCGGCGCCTTCGACGCGTGGTATGAGGAGGATGAGCGCAACGTCGGCCACCCACGCGACCCGTTCCACCGGATCGACATCGTGCACAGCTCGCGGCAGGTCCGCGTCGAGCTCGGGGGCGAGACGCTCGCGGAGTCCTCGCGGCCCTACCTGCTCTTCGAGCCGCCGCTGCCGGTCCGCTACTACCTGCCGCGCGACGACGTGCACGCAGACCTGCTCGAGCCCAGCGACACGAGGACGTTCTGCGCCTACAAGGGCAGGGCGTCCTACTGGTCGACGGCCGGTGAGGACGACGTCGCGTGGACCTACACCGAGCCGCTGCGCGAGGCGGCCGAGGTCACCGGCCGCGTGGCGTTCTTCAACGAGCGCGTCGACATCCGCGTCGACGGCAGCCTGCTGGAGCGCCCGGTGACGCCCTGGTCGCGGCGCTGAGGCTGGAGGCCGTGGTCCTCCGCGGTTAGTGTCGGCCTCCACGGCTGCG
>JAXDGY010000463.1:0-5137 GCA_034664785.1 Solirubrobacteraceae bacterium | reverse complement strand
ACGGAAGAGCGCCGAGCGATGAGCCTGCAGATCGACATCGCATCGGGACCGGCACCTACACTGGCGCCCGCGGTGAGCCCAAGCACCAGCCTCCCGATCGACTACGACAAGCGCCTGATGCTGTTCTCCGGGCGCGCGAACCCGGAGCTGGCGGCGAAGATCGCCGACAAGCTCGGCGTGGACCTCGGGCCCGTCACGCTGAAGTCGTTCTCCAACGGCGAGGTGTACTGCCGCTACGAGGAGTCGATCCGCGGGGCGGACGTCTTCCTCATCCAGCCCACCTGCGGCAACCCGGTCACGGGGATCAGCGCCAACGACGCGCTGATGGAGCTGCTGTTCATGATCGACGCGGCGATCGGCGCGAGCGCCCACCGGGTCATCGCCGTCACGCCGTGGTTCGGCTACAGCCGCCAGGACAAGAAGTCGGCGCCGCGCGAGCCGATCTCGGCCCGGCTCGTCGCCCGGATGATCGAGGCCGCCGGTGCCGACCGCGTCCTGACGATGGACCTCCACGCCGGCCAGGTGCAGGGCTTCTTCCGCAAGCCCGTGGACCACATGACGGCGCTCATGATGCTCACGCAGTACTTCAACGACCTCGGGCTGCAGGACCTCGTCGTCGTCGCGCCGGACGCCGGCCGCGTGAAGCTCAACAAGAAGTTCGCGTCGAAGATCGGGGCGGAGCTCGCGATCCTCGACAAGGAGCGCCCCGCCCAGCAGGTCGCCGAGATCGGCTACGTCATCGGCGACGTCAAGGGCCGCACCGCGATCATCGTCGACGACATGATCGACACCGCCGGGACGCTGCGGGCCGCGGGACAGACCGTCCTCGACGAGGGCGCCCGCCGCATCTACGCCGCCGCGACGCACCCGGTCCTCAGCGGCAACGCCTACGAGAACCTCGCCGCGAGCCCGTTCGAGCAGATCGTCGTCACCGACACCATCCCGCTGCGCCCCGGCGCGCCGGACAACATCCGCGTGCTCAGCTGCGCGGAGCTGCTCACGGACTCCATCCGCCGGATCTTCACCGACGACTCGGTGTCCGAGGTCTTCGGCGGTGAGAACCAGCTGTTCTAGCGGGTCCGGCGGGAGCGGGCTCACCGCTGCGGGCGGAGAGAACCAGCTGTTCTAGGAAGGCATCCCGCTAGATCCCCGGCCGCGCGAGCCGCACCGCGGCGCCGGGCCGCAGCTCGGTCGTCGCGACGCGCAGGACGCTCAGGCCGCTGTGGCCGTCGGTGCGCCCGCCGGGCTGCCGGGAGAGGTCGAGCTTCGCGAAGCTCCTGGCGTCGGCGGGCAGCGGGACGGTGAGCGTGCCGCCCGGCCCGCGCAGGGCCGCGAGCCGGCGGGCGCCGATGACGTCGGTGTAGAGCCAGAGTGCGTAGGTCCCGGGATCCAGCCCCCTGACCGCCACCCGCACGCGGCGACCGTCGGGCGAGACCACCGCCGTGCCCGAGGGCCCGGACGCGGGGCGCGCCGGCGCCGGCGCGGCGGGCGCGGGCGTCGAGGCCGCGGCCGGCGCGGTGGCGCTGTCGGCGGCGCGGTGCGTGTCCCCGCGGGAGACGAGCGCGACGAGGCCGCCGACGGCCACGACGACGAGCGCGGCCGTGGCCAGCAGGCGCCAGCGGGCCGCCTCGTCGAACCGCTGGGGCACGATGGCCTCGGGGACCGGCGGCGACGCCGGCCCGCCCGGCCACTCGTCCTCCGGCAGCTCGCGGGCGCGCGCCCACGCCCGTTCGCGCGTCGTGCCGAGCTCGGCGGCGAGCGCATCGGCGGCGGCGTGGCGGCGCGTCTCGAGGGCTTCCGCGTCGAGACCGAGGAGGGTGCACATGGTCGCGTCGGACAGGTGCCGCCGGGCGGTCAGCTCCAACGTGGCCCGGCTCACCGGGTCGATCCGCTCGAGGGCCGCGTGGAGATCCGTTCCACGGCGGGGACCTGCTGGGCGTGCCATGATCCGCACAAGTATTGATCCATGCGCACTCCAGATGCGAACGGATGACCATGGACGGGAGCGGATGACCGCGGATGGCGGCGTGACCCCCCGCGGAGCGTCCGTCGCGGCGCTCACCGGGGCCCTCGCGCTGCTGGCCGTCGCCCCGCCGGCGGGGGCGAAGGAGGTCACCCGGGTGCGCTTCCTGCACGCCGTGCCGGGCGCCGGCCCGGCCGACCTGGTCCTCGCCGACGGCGGCCCGATCGCCCGCGAGGGCTTCGGTGGGCTGAGCGGCTACCACGACCTCCCGCCGGGCCCGACGACGCTCGCGCTGGCCGCCACGGCGGGCGCGAAGCCCCTCGCCACGCACGACACCGTCCTCACGGCCGGGCGCCGCTACACGGCCTACGCCGTCTCGCAGGCCGGCAAGGTCACGATCAACGTCCTGCGCGACGCCGCCCACGGCACCGACGCCGCCCGCCTGCGCGTCGTGCACGCCGCCCCCGAGCTCGGCCGGCCGGACCTCTGGTGGGCCGGGCGCAAGCTGGCGGGGGACGTGCCCTACATGGCCACGACGGGCTACGTGGACGCCGGCGCGGGCGCCGAGACGCTCGCGGTGGCCGCCCCCGGCAAGAGCTCCGACCCGATCGCCTCGCGCACCGTCCGGCTGTCGCCGGGGACGGCCATGACGGCGTTCGTCATCGGCAGCAAGGGCCGCCGCGTGCGGATCATCGCCGGCCACGACGCGCGCGTGGCCGCGTCGAGGGGCACCTACGTCGTGCGCGAAGGCGACAACCTCTGGTCGATCGCGCTCAGGCGCCTGGGCAAGGATGGGACGCCGCAGCAGATCGACCGGCAGCTGCACAGCATCTGGGCGGCCAACGCCGCGGCCATCCCCAGCGGCGATCCGGACCTGATCCTGCCCGGCCAGCGCCTGCGCATGAGCTGATCCGCCGCGGCGCCTCCGCGCGCCGCCGCGGCTGCCATCGTTTCCGCCCGATGACGTCCACCGCCGCCGCCGTGCTGATGGAGCGCCTCGGGCTCTCCGACGAGGAGCTCTGCCAGGCCCTCGACGCGGACCCGCTCACGCTGATCGCCGGTGAGCTCGACCACAAGCCGCAGCTCCCCATCCTCCTGGCGCTCACCGAGGATGCCGCGGAGCGGGTCCAAGCCGATGCGCTGCGGCGCTGGCTGCGCACGAACGGGCCGTCGGGGCGCCCGATCGACCATCTCCTGGCCCGCGACTATGCGGCCTTCGAGGACGCGCTCGCCGGGCTGGCCGACCGCGGGTTCGTCATCCGCCGCGCGGGCGGCTGAGCAGACCTACCTGACCGCTTCGGCGGCCTCGCTCTTCTCCGTCTGCTTCGGGCCAGGCCACGCGCCCGTGAGGTAATGGAAGCCCTCGGCGCCCACGCGGTCGACGGCCGCGCGCGTCACCTTGAAGGTGACGCCCTGCACCGCGGCGGCGCCCAGCACCTTCGGCCACGAGGTGTCGCGCGTGGTCGGCTTCGGGGGCTCCTCCTTGTCGAAGATCCCCCACACCGCCTCGAAGAGCTTCTTGGACAGGATGCCGGCCAGGATGCCGAAGACGATCCCGAAGGGCTTGTAGAGGAGCTTCATCCCGACGAACCGTATACCCAGCACTGCGACATCCTGTCCCATCGGTCGATCACAATGGAGCAGCACGCGACCGACCATGCCGGGTGGGAGGCACGGAGCGCGCACGGGAAGGAGGCAGAGGGATGGACGAGCAGGACCGCAACCAAGCCGACGAGCTGCTCAGGCGGGCGCTGATCGACCCCGGTGCGTCTGCGGCCGTCGCCCTGCGGATCGACGGGCTCGCGCTCGCCGGCCCGCTCACGGTCGTCTTCCACGGGCGGCGCGACCTCGGCACGATCCAGACCTTCGTGGCCACGGGCGGGCGCGGGGCGGGGGACGCCGTCGCGGCCTCCGAGCTGCTGCGCGTCCCCTGCGACCTGGACCTCCACGACGCCGACTCCCGCGGCGAGGCGGAGGAGCTCTACGCGGCCCAGGCCCGCGCGCTCCGCGACGCGATGCTGGCGGCCGACACGGTGCTCGCCGTCTGGCGGGAGGCCCTCGCCGAGCGCGCCGAGAGCGCCGTGGGCGTGGACCGCGGCGTGGACCTCGACGTGCCGCTGCCCGCCCATCGCCTCATGCCCGTGGCCCTCCAGGCGCCTGAGCAGCGGCTTACGGTCGCGCCCGTCTGCAGCGCCCGGACGCTCGCCGAGGGGCGCCCGCCGCTGGGGATCGCCTGCGCCCAGCAGGACGTCGCCCGGATCTACCCGCTCGCCGACGACCCGGAGCACTGCCTCGAGGACTTCGCCGCGGCGGCCGCCGACCACGCCCGCCGCCTCGCCCGCCGCCTCGATGACCAGGAGGCGAGCGTGCAGCGCTTCCTCGAGCTCAACGGCGACGACTTCCCCGCCACGGGGTAGTGGCCTGAGACTCAGACCACGAGCGAGGCCCCCGCGGCCCACGCCGCATAGGGTCCGCGGCGCATGCGCCGCCGCGCCGTGATCGCCGTCGCCCTGGCCGCCTTCCTCGCGGTCTCGCTCGTCCTCGCGAGCTTCCTGACGGCGGCGGGCGCCGAGCGGGGTCCCGTCTTCCAGCTGCTGCGCGCGCAGGCCCGCGGGGACGTGCGCGGGATGCTCGCGCAGCTGGACGGCTGCGCGGCCGACGCCGCGTGCCGCGCCGAGGTGACCGCGAACGCCAGGCGCCTGCGCCGCCCCGGCGCCGTGAAGATCCTCTCGCTCCAGTCGCCGACGGCCTACCACCTGGGGACGACCACGGGAAGGACCCGCGCGGCGTGGGCGGTCGTCGACCGCAACGGGCCCGCGGTGGTCCAGTGCATCACGGTGTCGCGGCGATGGGGCGTGCTCTCCGGCACCTCCGTTACCCTGCGGCGCCTCAGCGCCCCCATCCCGCCCGAGTCGGGCTGCTGAGCCGTCCCCGAGGCAGGACCACCCGCATCGCGGCGTGGTGCTGCGTGTTGAGAGCCGTCGCATGCGCCCCTTCCGCCTGATCGCCCTGCCCCTCGCCCTGCTCGCGGGGCTCGTCCTCGCCGGCCCCGCGGCCGCTCAGTCCGGCGGGCTCGTGCCGCCGCAGAAGACCCTGTACCGGGACGGCCCGAGCGGGCGCTACCTCATGAACGGGCGCTGGCTGTTCCGCCTGGACGACGCGAAGGTCGGCCTC
>JAXDGY010000462.1:0-4504 GCA_034664785.1 Solirubrobacteraceae bacterium | reverse complement strand
GTCGAGCCCGGGATCTACGTCCCGGGCGCGGTCGGCGTGCGCATCGAGGACCTCGTCGTCGTGACGGAGGACGGCCATGAGGTCCTGACCTCCCTGCCGAAGGCCCTGACGACCGTGGCCTGACCGGTCCCGAGGCGGACGGCGAGCAGCACGAGCCCGGGGACCATCCACGCGAGGTAGGCGGCCGCCTGCACGTCCGGCGACGCGACGGTCGGCAGCTGCACCAGCGTCAGCTGCGCGAGGACGGTGGCGCCGGCGGCGAGGACGGGCAGGCGGCGCAGCGCCCCCGCCTCCCAGGTCACGAGGGCCAGCAGGAACGGCAGTGCGTAGTAGTCGGTGTTCCACGGGTCCAGCACGCAGCGCAGGCCCAGGACGAGCGCGAGCAGCCCCAGCGCGTCGGACCGCGGCCGGCGCCCCCGCGTGGCCAACAGCGCCCACGCCGCGGTGAGCGCGACGGGGACGAGGACCACGACGGGATGGGCGATCGGCGCGACCCAGCCCGGCGCCGCGCGGTAGCCGACCTTGATCGACGTCAGGCCGTGGACGACGTGGCCGTGCTCGCCCGCGAACCACCACGCCTGCCAGGGCTGGAAGATGATCCCCGAGGTCTGCGCGGTGTCCGTGGCGCCGGTCACCCCGGCCGCCCCGCCGACGAGCATCGGCGCCACGAGCAGCCCCGCCACGCCACCGGCGACGAGCGCGGCCCGCCGGCGCCCGCCGGGCGGCAGCGCGAGCAGCACGGGGCCGGCCGCCAGGAGCGCCCACGCCTTGTTGCCCAGCGCGAGGCCGAGGAGCAGGCCGGCCAGGCCCGCGCGCCCGCGCAGCGCGGCGAGCCCCGCGCCGGCGCAGAGCGCGGCGCCGAGCAGCTCCTCCGGGTGGCCGACGTCGAGCGCGCGCAGGGTCAGCGGGTTGGCGACGCACAGCGCGAGCGCGAGCCATCCCGCGCGCCCGGGGCGCCACAGGACCAGGCCGAGCGCGGCCGCCGCGACGAGGCAGGGCACGGCAAGTGAGCGGAAGGCCGCCAGGTCGCCCCCGCCCCACAGGCCGGGCAGGAGCGCGAACGGCGCCCGCAGCACCAGCGAGCCGCCGTAGGCGGGCAGGTGGGCGGCGAAGCCGGCGAGGTCGCCGGCGCGCAGCGCGTGGACGGCCGGCTCGGCCTCGACCTCGTAGTCGGTGAAGGCCACGGTGAGCATCGCCAGCCGGCCGAGCAGCCACGTCGCCGCCAGGGCGGCGAGGGCGGGCAGGAGGAAGGGGGCCACGCGCGTGCGCACTGTCCCGGGGATCGGTCGGCGGGTCGTGCGCTTGAGCGCCGGGCCGCTCAAGGGCCGCCGGACGCGACCGACCATCCGGGTATGGCCGCCCGTCGCGTGCCCCGCGCCGTCCACTGGACCCTCGTCGCGCTCGCGGCGTGGTGCGCCGTCCGGGAGCTGTCCATCCTGACGGGGATCGGCGACGCCCAGCACGGGCTCGCCTTCTCCAAGGCAGCGCTGTGGACGGTCGCGATCTCCGCGTCGCTGCTGTGCATGGCCCGCGCGGCCCGCGGCACGGAGCGGCTGCCCTGGCTGCTCATCGGCTCGGGCGGGCTGCTGTGGGCGCTCGGGGACGTCTACTGGGGCGTCGTCCTGGCCGACAAGGACGTCATCCCGGTCCCGTCGCTCGCCGACGCCGGCTACCTCCTGTTCCCGCCATTGGTCTTCGCCGGCCTCTGCGGCCTGGTCCGCTCGCGCCGCCGCGGCGCGCCGCGCACCCTCTGGATCGACGGCGTCACCGCCGCGCTCGCGGCCGGCTCGGTCAGCGCCGCCATCGTCCTGCAGGTCGCGCTGCAGACGACGAGCGGCGACGTGCTCGCCGTCGCCACGAACCTCGCCTACCCGCTCAGCGACCTGATCCTCCTCGGCCTCGTGGTCACCGCCGTCGCCCTCGGGGGCTGGCGGCTGGACCGCACGTGGGCGACGCTCGGGGCGGGCGTGCTGCTCTTCTGGGTCGCCGACTCGGCCTACCTGGTCACCGTCGCCCAGGAGTCCTACAGCTACCCGGGCCCGGCGGACACGGGCTGGACGCTGTCGCTGGTGCTCCTGGCGACCGCGGCCTGGCAGCCCGCGGGCGCCGCCGCCGCGGCCCGCCGCTCGGGTGGCGTGCGCGTGGCGGTGCTGCCGCTGCTGTTCGCGCTCATGGGGCTCGGCGTGCTCATCGTCGGCGCGATCGGCGACCTGAACCCGCTGGCCGTCGCGCTGGCCGCGCTGTCGCTGCTCGCCGTCCTCGTCCGCCTGCTGCTGACGCTGCGCGAGAACGCCGCGATGCTCGCCGCCAGCCGCCACGAGGCGCTGACCGACCCGCTCACGGGCCTCGGCAACCGGCGCGCGCTGACGCGCGAGCTCGAGCAGCGGCTGGCCGCCGGGCCCGCCGCGCCGCCGTTCGTGCTCGCCCTCTTCGACCTCGACGGCTTCAAGCACTACAACGACTCCTTCGGCCACCCGGCCGGCGATGCGCTGCTCGAGCGCCTGGGCGGCAAGCTGGCCGCCCACGTCGCCGCCGCCGGCCGGGCGTTCCGCATGGGCGGCGACGAGTTCTGCGCCGTCCTGGAGGGCTCGGAGGCCGACGCGCTCGGTGCGGCCGCCGGCGCGACCCTGGCCGAGCAGGGCGAGGGCTTCGCGATCGGCGCGTCGTTCGGCGCCGTGTCCGTCCCCGGCGAGACCGACGAGCCGGCGGAGGCGCTGCGCCTGGCCGACGGGCGCATGTACGCCCGCAAGCACTCCGGCCGCGTCTCGGCCGACCGCCAGAGCCGCGACGTCCTGCTCCGCGTCCTGGCCGAGCGCAACCCCGAGCTCTCCGACCACATCGACGGGGTCGCCGACCTCGCCGCCGACGTCGCCGTCCGCATGGGCCTCGACGATGCCGCGGTCGCCCTGGTCCGCCATGCCGCAGAGCTGCACGACGTCGGCAAGATCGCCATCCCGGACGCGATCCTGTCCAAGCCCGGCCCGCTCGACGAGGCCGAGTGGGCCTTCATGCACCGCCACACCCTGATCGGCGAGCGCATCGTCCTCGCGGCGCCCGCGCTGCGCGGGGTGGCCGGCCTCGTGCGCGCCAGCCACGAGCGCTGGGACGGCACGGGCTACCCCGACCGCCTGGCGGGCGAGGACATCCCGCTCGGCGCCCGGATCGTCGCCGTCTGCGACGCCTACGACGCGATGGTCAGCGCCCGGCCCTACCAGCACGCGCTGCCTGAGGCACAGGCGCTGGCCGAGCTGTGCCGCTGCGCCGGCGGCCAGTTCGACCCCGCGGTGGTGCAGGCCTTCGTGGCCGTCCGCACCGAGGTCCGCGACCGCCCCGCCGTGGCCGCCTGACCCGGCGCGCTACGGTCGGGCGATGGCCGAGCCGGACGCGAACCTCTACACCTCCGACTGGGACGTCGAGCGCGGCGGCGCGGGCGTCGCGCGCGTCGGCAAGCGGGCGGGCAGCGAGCACCTCGGCGCGTCCGTCTACGAGCTCGCCCCGCATTCGAAGGCCGGGGAGCTGCACGCCCACCATGCCAACGAGGAGCTCATCGTCGTCCTCTCGGGGACGCCCACGCTCCGCACGCGCGAGGGCGACCGCGTCCTCGCGCCCGGCGCGGTGGTCGCCTGCCGCACCGGGATGCAGGGCGCCCACGCGCTCGCCAACCGCAGCGAGGAGCCGGCCCGCGTGCTGATCGTCTCCACGCTGCGGATGCCCGACGTGGTCGAGTACCCCGAGCGCGACGAGGTCTTCGTCATGACCGAGCCGCCCTACGGTGAGGCCGACGCCGGGCCCGCCGGCCGGCTGCTGCGCGTCTACCCGCGTGGCGACGGCCGGCCCGTGCCGCCGGACGCCTGACGGCGTTGCCCAGCCGGGACGACCCGGGGCGCACGCACTGGCTCAAGGCGCTCGGCCACGCCCGCGGCCCGCTGCCGGACGCCTGGCTGGAGGACGGCCGCCTAGGCGTGCTGCGCCGCACGGGCTTCCCGCGGCGGCCGCGGATGGTGCCCGGCGACCGGCTCGTCTACTACGCGTCGGTCTGGCGGCGCGTCTTCGCCGTGGTCGAGGTGGTCTCCGAGCCCACCGACGCGGCGGACGGCACGCGCGATCACCGGCGCTGGCCGTGGTCGGTGGCGGTCGAGCCGCTGCTCGTCGTCCCGGTACTGGACGCCGCGCCGCCCGTCGAGGCGATCGGGGTGGCCGCGCGGTCGATGAGCCAGCAGTCCCACATCCGCCTGACGCCCGCGCAGTACGCGCTGGCGGTCGAGGCGATCGGGTCCGTGGGCCGCTAGTGCCCTGAGTCCGAAGTTCGCTGGCAGCCTCCGGGCGCCTGACCGCGCCTGGCATCCGGCCATGCATCCCGCAGCCTGCGACCGAACCTACGACTCAGGACACTAGAGGCGCCGGTGCATGATGTGCAGGCCGACGTAGCCCTCGGTCGGGTGCTTGAAGCCCTCGGGCAGGGTGCCGAGCACCTCGAAGCCGAGCGACCGCCACAGGCCCACGG
>JAXDGY010000461.1:0-17711 GCA_034664785.1 Solirubrobacteraceae bacterium | reverse complement strand
CACTACGGCCTCGTCCCGGATCTGCTGGCCGACATGCAGCGTCAGCCGCACGGCAAGGAGGCGATGAGCCTGCTGTTCCACTCGGCCGAGGCCTACCTGCGGATGTGGCAGCTGGCGGGCGAGCGCGGCCGGGCGGCGTGATGGCTTGAGCGGTGCTCCGCCCGGCCCACCGCGCACGGCCTGGCCGAGCACGCGATCGAGGTTGTCCGCGAGGCTGGGCGGGCCCCACAGCCGGCCGTCGGGCTTCCTCGATGCCCCGAACCGCGCGAGGGGTGTCGCTCAGCCGACGAGCGCGGTGCCGCGGCTGACGGCCTCCCAGGCGTCGAGGTCGGCGCGGCGGCGGTCGAGCGCGCCGCCGATCGCGTCGACGGCGTCGTCGCCGAGCGCGAGGCGGAGCGGAGCCGCGTCCGAGTCGAGCGCGGCGAGGATCGCGCCGGCCGCCCTCGCGGGGTCGCCGGGCTGCGCACCGTCCATCGCATCGACGGCCGCGCGCGTGGGCCCGACGGTCTCGGCGTAGACGCCGATGTCGCGCGAGCGCCGCATCGCACCTCCGCCGAAGGACGTGCGGAACGCCCCCGGCTCGACGACGAGGACGCGGATGCCGAGCGGGGCGACCTCGGCCGCCAGCGACTCCGAGATCGCCTCGAGCGCGAACTTCGCCGCGCAGTAGGCGCCGAATCCGGCCGGCGCGACCTGGCCGCCCATCGAGCTCATCTGGACGATCGCGCCGCTGCGTTGCGCGCGCATCACCGGGAGGACTGCGCGCGCGGCGGCGACAGCCCCGAAGAACATCGTGTCCATGAGCTCGCGCAGCTCGCCGTCGTCGAGCTCCTCGACGGCACCGACCGAGCCGTAGCCGGCGTTGTTGACCAGCACGTCGAGGCGCCCGAAGCGCGACCGTGCGGCGGCGACGACGGCATCGACCTGGCGCAGGTCTGTGACGTCGAGCGGAAGGGCGAGCACGCGACCCGGCGCCGCGGCGACGAGCTCGTCGAGTGCCTCGGGACGGCGGGCTGTGGCAACGACGCGGTCGCCCGCGCCCAGCGCGGCCTCGGCGATGCTGCGTCCGAACCCGGTGGAGCTGCCGGTGATCAGCCAGACACGAGCGTCGGTGGAGGTCATGGCCGGGACGCTAGGTGCGCGAGGTGTCGAGCGGAAACACCGGTTGCCTGCACAGCCACAGGCGTAGGCTGTGCCTCGAGTGTCGCCCTCGATCCCTGACCTTCGCCAGCTGCGCTCGTTCGTCGCCATCGCCGAGGAGGGCAGCATCACGCGGGCCGCCGAGCGCCTGCACATCGCCCAGCAGTCGCTCTCCCAGCAGATCCGCACGCTGGAGGCCCAGCTCGGCGCGCCGGTCCTGACGCGCAGCAGCCGCGGGGTGACGCCGACCGCGGTCGGCCTCGTGCTCCTGCGCGAGGCGCACGCGGTGCTCGCGCAAGCCGAGCGCGCGGCCGACGCCGTCCACCGCGCCGCCCGCGGCGAGACCGGCGTGCTGCGCGTCGGCTTCCTCACGACGGTGGCCCACGACCTCATGCCCCCGATCGTCCGTGCCTTCACCGAGCAGGACCGCGGGATCGCGCTGCACACCGAGGACCTCACCATCGCTGCGCTGGTCGGCGGCGTGCGTGACGGCCGCCTCGACGCCGGGCTCAGCCGCCCGCCGCTCGTGGACGACGTCGTCACCGAGCTGCTGTTCGACGAGCAGGTCGCTGCAGTGCTGCCCGCCGGCCACCCGCTGGCCGATCGCGACGAGCTCACGCTCGCCGACCTCGCCGCCGAGCCCTGGGTGCTGACCCCGCGCAGCTCATGGCCGCCGTGGCATCGCAAGTACGACGCCGACTTCGCGGCAGCCGGCTACCGTCCGCGCGTCGTGCAGCGCGGCACGACGCCGCAGGCGCTGCTCGCCCTCGTCGCCGCCGGCGTGGGCGTCACGCGCCTGCCGCTGTCCTCCCGGAGCCTGCGCGTGGACGGCGTCGCGTTCGTTCCGCTCGCCGGCGAGCGCGCGCAGGTCGTGCTCGTCACCCGCCCGGGTCCCGCGAACCCGGCGCTCCGAGCACTGCGCGAAGCCCTCGCGGAGGTCCAGCCTGCCCCGTGACCCCCCGGACTCACAGGAAGCAGCACCCCTCCCCCCGATAGGTGGGGACCTCCTCGACGATGCGCTCGCCGGAGACGAGGAAGAGCCGACACCCCCACGCAAGTCAAGCGACCTGAGCACCGCGCATCCTTCCGACGGCCGCGCCGTTCTAGGGGCCATGGCCGCACACCGCTTCCTCCTGTCGGCCGCCGTGGTGGCCCTGATGCTCGCGCCGAGCGCGGCGCAGGCGGACACGTCGATCGCGGCGCTGGCGGGTGCGACGGGCGTCCGTGCGTGGGCCGGCACCGCGGTCCTGAGCGTCCGTGACCCGGCCTCCGGCCGCTACCGGCTGGCGACGCAGGCGGGGCAGGACGCTCCGAACGCGCTGCCGGGCATCGCCGATGCCGCCGCGCCGTTCGACGCCGACATCGGTCCCGGCCCCGGCGGCGCGCCGGTGATCGTCTTCGCGCGATGCCAGGCGACCGACCGCTGCCGCCTGGCGCGCACCACGCCGGCGGGCGGCACGGAGATGCCGATCACGGGCTCGGCGGCGACCGACGGGTGGGAGAGCGCGCCGACGGTCTGGGGCGGTCGTCTGGCGTTCGCCCGTCGGTACGGCACCGGGTCCGAGCGCGTCTACGTCCGTCCGCTGAACGCCGGAGCGGCGGTGCGGTCGGTCAGGCTGCCCGGCGTCCCGGCGCGCGAATGCGAGGAGGTCACGGCGTGCCGGCCGATCACGGACGGCACCGTGCGCGAGCTCGAGCTGCGCGGGACGACGCTGGCCCAGGGCGTCCATTTCGGCTTGCTGTCGGAGGGCATCTGCGGCGAGGGACAGGTGCGCCTGGTCGACCTCACGCGCCGCACCAGCCGCCGCGTCGAGCACGTGATCTGCGGTCTCAGCGGGGCGACGCTCCTCGGCGTCTCGCTGACCCCCACGCATCTGCTCTACGCCCGCATCTGCCCTGGCGACCCAGGCGGCTGCCAGAACCACACCACGCTCATCAACCGCTACCGGCTCAGCGATCACCGCCTCGAGCAGGCAGCGCAGCCGGACCTGCTCACCGGATTCGCCGCGCTGCACGACGACGACGCGATCGAGGTCCGGGCCCCCGAGAGCCACGACGGCAACTGCACCAACCACCTCGCCGGCACCAGCCCGGCCTGCGAGCTCGTCCGCACCGGTCCGCTGCCCTTCGCCGCCGCCGGCCGGTGAGGGCCGGCGACGGGCGTCGCGATCAGCGCCGGGTGACGCGCTCGCAGTTGCGCAGCACGTCGACCTTGTCGGCGGTGACGGTGTCGCGGCCGGCGCCACACTCGACGACGTCCTTGTGCTTGTTGCGAACGTTGATCTTGTCGGCACCCGTACCGGCGTTGATGCGGTTCCCGCCGTCGCGGCCGACGGTGATCGTGTCGTTGCCCGCGCCACCGATGATGTGGTCGCGGCCACCGCCACCGCTGAGGACGTCGTTGCCGGCGCTGCCGTTCATCTCGTCGTTGCCCAGACCGCCGTAGAGCTTGTCGTTGCCGAGGCCGCCGTAGAGCTTGTCGTTGCCCGCCGCGCCCGAGATGCGATCGTCGCCGGCGTCGCCGTAGAGGGTGTCCTTGCCGGCGTTGCCGTACAGCTTGTCGTTGCCCGCGCCGCCGTAGCCCCTGTCGTCGCCGTTGGCGCCCACGATCAGGTCGGCGCCCTCGTCGCCGACCATCGTGTCGTTGCCGTCCAGGCCGTAGAGGCAGTCGTCGCCGGCCTGGCCGCGCAGGTAGTCGTTGCCGGCCATCCCGTACTCGATGTCGCCGTTGTTGGAGCCGTCGACGCGGTCGGCGGCCGCCGTCCCGACGAACTTGACCACGCACGCGCCGGGCTTCTGCGTGGGGGTGATGCTGAGCTGCTCGTTGGTCACGGGCGGCGGGGTGCCGACCGGCGACTGCTGGATGGGCGTCTGGGTCAGCGGCGGCGCGGGCGGGGGCACCGAGCCGGACGGCGTGGTGCCCGTCGGCGGCGTGGTCCCCGGGTCCGGCGTGGTCGGGACCGGCAGGATCTGCACGCCGTCGTTGAAGACGGTCTCGCAGCCGGAGTTGGCCTGCAGGATGTCGCGGTGGTCGAGGTCGGCCTTGTCGTTGCCGGCACCGCACGACACCACCTGGTCGGACTCGGAGCCGTTCAGGCTCAGGAGATCGTCGCCGCCGCCGGAGTTGATGATCCGGTCGGCGCCACCGCCGCCGATGATGTTGGCGCTGACGCTGGTCTGGTTGTCGAAGCTGTCGCCGAGCTTGCCGAGGTCGAAGTCCAGCCGCTGGACGCCGTCGGGCGGACAGGTGACGGTGTTCGCGTCGACCTGGGTGCACTTGGCGCCCTTGGTGAGCGGCGTCGTGGCGTCCTTGATCTGGATCTGGTCCCCCAGCAAGGAGATCGTGATGTCGTTCTGCTCCGGGGTGGCCTTGGACAGCGGCACGGGCTGCCCGGTGGCCGGGTCGATGGGCCGCGATTCCGTGAACAGCACCCGGCGCACACCCGACGCGTTCGTGTCGATCCGGACGTCGCCTGCGAACGCGGGCACCGCGGAGACACCGACGGCGAGGGTCGTAAGCGCTCCGATGAGCACTCCGTGCTTGTTCATGGTCCAGCGTCCTCCTCGTCTCGAGCGGTGGGCCGCCCCGTGGATGTTCCAGCCTGCCAACCCGAGACGCGATGTCGCGATTCGCCGCCTCGCGCGATCCTGGACCTTCGTCGAGCCCGCCGGACCCGGAGCTCCGCGACCGGCCGCTCCGTTGCGGTCGGCGCCGGCGCAGGCCTAGAGATCGACCTCGCCGCGGACGCGCGAGACGGCGCCGCCGCCGACCCACACCGCGCCGTCGGCGTCCTGGCTGACGTGGACGCGGCCGGCGCGGCCGAGGGCCGCTCCCTGGCGCGCGACGTACGGCGCGGTCGCCCGTCCCGTGGCGAGCAGCCACTGAGCCAGCGAGGCGTTGAGGCTCCCGGTGACCGGGTCCTCGTCCACGCCGCCGTCCTTGTACGTGAACGCGCGCACCTCGAACGCCTCGGGCGAGCCGGGCGGGTACGGCGCGACGACGCCGACGTCGAGCTCGTCGAAGCGCGGCGTGAGGGCGAGCACCGCCTCGGGGTCGTCGAGCAGGACCGCGACCCAGCCCGGCCCGTTGTCGACCCACTGGGTGTCCGTCATGACGTCGACGTCGACGCCGAGCATCCGCGCCAGGCGCTCCACGAGCTCGTCGTCGACCGGGCCCGAGCGCACGAGCGGCGGCGCGGCGAAGGCCAGGCCGGCCTCCGAGCGGCGGACGGGCACGAGGCCGGCGTCGCACTCCTGCACGATCGCTGCCTCGCGGCGCGGGGATCCACCGGCCTCCAGCCACGCGTGGCAGGTCCCGAGCGTCGGATGCCCGGCGAAGGGCAGCTCGCGGCCGGGGGTGAAGATCCGCACCCGGTAGTCGGCCTCCGGGGACTCCGGCGGCAGCACGAACGTCGTCTCGGACAGGTTGGTCCAGCGCGCGAAGCGCTGCATCGCGTCCGTGGACAGCCCCGCGCCGTCGAGGACGACCGCCACCGGGTTGCCGGCGTAGGGCTCGGTCGAGAAGACGTCGACCTGGGCGAAGCGGCGTGGCACGGCGCGCAGTGTCGCAGGGCGCCCTGGAGCACCCGGCCGGGGCGGTCGGCGGCGGCGTCTCCGGCCTGGTCACCGCCTCGGCTTCGCGGTCGCCGCCGCACTGCCGACCGTCTCCTGATGGCTCGCGACGCGTTGGCGCGTTTCGCGACCCGCGAGGGAGGGTAGGACGGCGCCCGTGCTTCGCTCGCGCGTCTGGGTCACTGGGTGTGTGGGCGTTCTCGCCTTCATCCTCATCACCGCAGCGGGTGCCTCCGCCGCCCCGACGTTCAGCGCTCAAGGCAGCGTGGAGCAGGTCTACGTGACCGGGCTTGCTCCGTCGGCGCAGGCGTCACTGCTGAACAGCGCCGGCAAGGCGATCGCCACCCGGCAGGCCAACTCGCTGGGGGGCCTGCTGTTCCGCAATGTCACGCCGGGAAGCGGCTACCGCGTGCGTGCCTCCGCGGACGGGTCGCAGTCGGCGCCGCTGACCGTGCTGTCCACGCAATCGGCTCCGCCGAGCACCGCCGTCTACAGCCAGACGATCCCCGCCAGCGGCTACGGCTACCTGACCACGCGGGACGGCACCAAGCTGGCCATCGACGTGCACCCTCCGGGCAGCCTGGCGGGCACGCTGCCGCTGCCGCCCGGGGTCACGTTCCCGCCGCCGCCGACCGGGCCGACCCCGACGCTGATCGAGTACTCCGGCTACGGGTACGCCGACCCGGCCGGGCCCCAGAACGGGATCGCGGTCCTCGCCAACCTCATGGGGTTCACGGTCGTGGACGTCAACATGCGCGGCACCGGCTGCTCGGGTGGCGCGTTCGACTTCTTCGAGCCGCTCCAGAACCTCGACGGCTACGACGTGATCGAGACCATCGCGCGGCAGCCGTGGGTCCTTCACAACAAGGTCGGGATGATGGGCATCTCCTACGGCGGCATCAGCCAGCTGTTCACCGCCCAGACGCAGCCGCCGAGCCTGGCCGCCATCGCGCCGTTCTCGGTGATCGACTCCACGCAGACGACGCTCTATCCGGGCGGCATCCTCAACACCGGGTTCGCGGTCAACTGGGCGCAGGAGCGCGTCCATGACGCCCAGCCGGCGTCGGCCACGGGCGGGCAGAGCTGGGCCTACCAACGAGTCCAGGAGGGCGACGCGACCTGCAGCGCCAACCAGGTCCTCCACCCGGAGGCCGTCGACCTGATGGCCAAGATCCGCGCCAACGACCACTACGTGCCGGCCGTCGCCGACCCGCTGGCGCCGAGCACGTTCGTCAACAAGATCAACGTGCCGGTGTTCATGGCCTGCCAGTGGACCGACGAGCAGACGGGCGGACACTGCCCGACGCTCGCCAAGCGCATGACCGGGACGACGCGCAAGTGGTTCACGTTCACCAACGGCACGCACGTCGACTCGCTCGACCCGGCGACCTTCAACCGCTGGTATGACTTCCTCGAGCTGTACGTCGCGCAGCAGCCGCCGATCGTCAACTCCGCGCTCATCCACGCGGCCGCGCCCGCGGTCTACCAGGAGGCGATGGGCATCACAGGGGTGACGCTGCCGCCCGACCCGATCCAGCTGCAGCCGACCTACGCCGGTGCCCTCGCGGCGTTCCAGCAGCTGCCGCCGGTCCGCGTGCTCTTCGACAACGGCGCCGGCGGCCCGCAGCCCGGCTACCCGTCCCCCGGCTTCGAGCACTCGTGGCCGAGCTTCCCGATCCCCGGCACCACCGCCCGCTCCTGGTACCTGGCGCCGGGCGGCGCGCTCGGCGACGGCGCGCCCGCGCAGGCGGGGGCCGACGCGTTCACCTGGAACGCCCATGCCCGGCCGCTGACCGACTTCAGCGGCGACACCGCCGCGGGCGCCGGGGGCCTGTGGACCGCGACCCCCACCTATCAGTGGACGCAGAGCCCGGCGGGGAGCGCCGTGTCGTACCTGACGAGCCCGTTGAGCACCAACACGACGGTCGTCGGCGCCGGCGCCGCCCACCTGTGGGTCCGTTCCTCCACGCCCAACGTCGACCTCCAGGCCACGGTCACCGAGGTCAGGCCCGACGGCAAGGAGACCTTCGTGCAGAACGGCTGGCTCCGCGCCGACGAACGCAAGCTCGACGCCGCGAAGAGCACCCCGCTCGAGCCTGTCCTGAGCCTCAGAGCCGCCGACGTGTCGCCCCTCCCGGCCAACCGCTTCGTCGAGGCCACCATCCCGCTCTACTACCAGGGCCACGCCTACCGCGCCGGCTCGCGCATCCGCATCACGATCGCGGCCCCGAACGGCGACCAGCCCGTCTGGTCGTTCGGCGAGGCGGACCCGAGCGGCACCGCCACCGTCGCGATCGCCCGGTCGAGCAAGATGCCATCCAGCCTCGTGCTGCCGGTGGTGCCGGGCGTGAGCGTCCCGACCGGACTCCCGCCGTGTCCGGGCCTCAGGGGCGAGCCGTGCCGCGCCTATCAGCCACTCGCCAACGGCGCAGCGACTCCGTAGCGGCCCGGCCCGGCGGCCCGCAGGGCGACGCGGCCGGTGGCGACATCGGCTAGATCCGGCAGTAGGACACGGGCGCCGCGCAGCCGGGCACGAGGACGTCCACGCGGAACCGGTCGGCGACCAAGCGCAGATCCGGGCCGTCGTACGACACGCCCTCGTCTGCGCCCGGTGCCAGGACGACCGCTCCCGCGGCGGGCCCTCCGCCGTCGCCTTCGGTCTCCGTGGGGACGTCGAAGGAGTCGAACGGCATCGCCCGCCCCTCGCGCGCGCCGCGCAGGAACGGCGCGAAGCCGGCGTCCGGCGTATGGATGTTCAGCCACGTCGCATCGTCGGCCTCGTCGTTCATGAAGCTGTGCGCGACGCCGGGCGGCGCGGACACGAACGTCCCGGACGGCGCCCGCACGATCCGCTCGCCCTCGGGGCCCAGCGCGAACCGCAGCGCGCCGGTCAGCACGTAGAACGCGTCGGTGTGCTCACGATGCAGGTGCAGATCGGGCCCGTGCTCGCCGCTGGAGTACCGGGACCAGGTCAGCGTCACCGACTCGGCGGCGTGCAGGATGACGACGTTGCGGGCGGCGCGGTCGCTGATCGTCTCGCCGTCCGAGCGCCAGACCATCTCCTGCAGCGCGTCCTCCCACGCCGGCGCGTCGAACCACGCCGCCTCGGCCGACACGATCCCGGCGGCGCGCAATCCAGCCAGCACCTCCGCGTCGTCGGCCGACTGCGCGACGAGGTCGCCGAAGGTCTCCACGTCGATCCCGAGCAGCGCCAGGCAGCGCCGGTCCACCGGGCACGGGTGCACGGCGCCACCTAGCGTGCCGGCGCGCGCCGCTCGCGACTTGTCGATCATCCGGGGCAGCCACGCGTAGCCGTCGAGGGTCGCGTCCATCGGGCGCAGGTCTGGCATCTGACCGAACGCTAGCCGCGAGCCGGACGGAGAGCCCATCGTCGTCGGGAACCGGGGCATGCTGGGCGACGCACTCCGGCTGTGGCGCTAGCCGGCTGGGAGCGGCAGCGTGGCGGCCACGAGCGTGCCGCCTCCGGCCGGACTCTCGATCCTGAGCCGCCCCCCGAGCGCGGTCACCCTGTCGCCCATACCCACCAGCCCGTGGCCGTCGGGGTCGGCACCTCCGATCCCGTCGTCGCGAACCGCGACCTGCAGCATTCCGTCCTCCGCAGACGCACGGACTTCGGCGCGGCGGGCGCGCGCGTGCTTGACGATGTTCGTGAGGGCCTCGGCCACGATGAAGTACGCGCTCGCCTCGATCTCCGCCGGGAACCGCTCGGCCGGAACATCGACTCGAACCGGCAGGTCGAGCCGCATCACGACCGCATCGACCGCGGCGCCGAGGCCGCGCGTGAGGATCGCGGGAAGGATCCCGTGCGCCAGCTCGCGCAGTTCCTCGTTGCCCTGCCGGGCATGCTCCAGCGCCTCGCCGAGGAGCGATGCCGCGTTCTCGTCCTGCGCGCCGAGCGCTCGCTGCGCGAGCTTCAGCGTCACGATCGTGTGCACGAGTCGCTGCTGTGCGCCGTCGTGCAGGTCCCGGACGACGCGGCGCCGGGCCTCGTCGCCTGCGCTGAGCAGACGCGCCCGCGAGGCCGTGAGCTGGTCCCGGCTGTCGGCGTTCGCAATCGCGGTGTCGAGCAGTTGCGCGAAATGAGCCATCCGCCTTTCCGTATCGGCCGGTGGTGACTCCTCGCCGTTCCAACTGGCCACGATGACGCCCCAGAGCCGGCCGTCGACGATGATCGGCGCTCCGACGGCCGCGCGCACCCCCAAGGCGTCGACGAGCTCGGCGATGGCGCCGTGCGCCCCCCCGTACTTGTCCATCCGCGAGGGCCGCTTGGTGCGCCGCACCATGGCCGACACGCTCTCGTCCTCGGGGCGCGCCCGCGTCCCGGGGGGCAGTCGCCGCCCGGTGGGTCCGCGGTGGGCGACCACGGTGATCTCGGCGCCGGGCTCGTAGCGGCTCAGCGTGACCCCGTCGGAGTCCAGCAGCCGCTCCATCTCGGCGGCCACGGCGTCGAAGACCGCGGTCGGCGAGGCGCCCTCGGCGACCAGCGTCGCCACCCGCCGCAGCGCGGCCTGCTCCTCCGAGAGCCGGTTCGCCCTGGCGTGCGACTCGGTATTCGCGATCGCAGTCGCCATGAGCTCGGTGAAGTGGCCGAGCCGGGACTCGGTCTCCGGCGGCAAGGGCTCGTCCCTGCTCGTCCCCGTGACCATGGCGCCCCAGAGCCGGCCCTCCACCAGGACCGGGGTGGCGACGACGCAGCGAAGGCCGATCGGCTGCACGGCCCCCGCGATCGGCCCGCTCGCCTCGCCGTAGTCATCGATCCGTGCCGGCCGCCCTGTCCGGAACACCTGCGACGTGGCATTCCCGCCTCCCAGCGGCTGACGGGAGCCGATGGGGAAGACGTCTTGCATCCCGCCCGAGCCGGCGACCACGACCGCACTGCGGCCTTCCTCGTAGCGCACCATCCGGATCTCCTCCGTGCCGAACAGCTGCGCGGTCCCCTCCGCGATCGCAGCGAAGACCTCCGCCTGCGAGGCCTCGCGCGCGACGAGCGTCGCCACCCGCCGCAACGCCGCCTGCTCGCCGGCAAGCCGTTCCAGCTCGGTCTCGGCCTGGCGGCGCTCCGTGACGTCCACGACCGTGCCCACGAGCTCGTCGAGCTCGCCTGACGCAGCGAAGACGGGGTGGGCGAGTGCGCGATGGCGTCGCGGAGAACCCTGAGGAAGCAGCGCCCGGTATTCCACATCGACGCTCGTCACCTCACGGATGCCTCGCTCCAGCGCTTCGGTGCACCTCGCACGGTCCTGCGGATGGATGCGCTGGAGAAACGCGTCGAGCGACGGGATCCCCTGGCCCGGGTCGAAGCCGTACAGGCGTGAGTGCTCATCAGACGAATGGCTCACGTCGCGCGTGGAGACGTCGATCGCGAAGCTCCCGGTGTGGGTCAGCCGCTGCGCCTCCGCCAGGTACGCCTCGCTTCGCCGCAACTCGGCTGTCCGCTCGGCCACCATCACCTCGAGCTGGTCTCGGGCGTTCCGAAGCTCGTCCTCCGCCCTCGTGCGCTCGTGGATGAGGCGTGCGCTCTGAAATGCCGTCGTGGCGTGATTGGCAGCCAGGGACACCAACACCTGGTCCATCGGCGTGGGAAAGTCGCCGCGTGCCGAGGCGGCGACGACCACACCCCCCTCGCCGTTGACGCCGACCGGCACGGCCAGGCCGCGGAGCCGCGGCGAGTCGTCGCCGACGTCTGCAACGACCTCGTTGCGCGGGAACGGAGCGCTCGTGGAAAGCCGGCCTTCCAGCCACTCCGGGAAGCGCTTCCACGCGCTCCCCCGCGTGACCTCCGCCGCTCCAGCGCCACCGGCGTCACACAGGCGCACGAAGGCGAAGTCGAGCTGCAACAAGCCGACCAGCGCGTCGGCGAGCCCGGCCGCCACCGCAGGCGGCTCGCTTCCGATCCATGCGGCCGGGATGGCCGACAGCGCGACGAGGTCCCTCAGCCCTTCTCGCAGGCGGAGGACGTCGGCGTCGGTGTCGACGTGCATCTAGTCCGTCATGCCGGCGCGGACGTGCGAGCGCTGCTCCCGTAGCTCAGCGAGGAGCCGGTCGGGATCCACGTAGAACGGATTCTTCTGCAGCAGCCCGCCGATGATCACGGCCGGGTGGGTCCGCAACGCGTACATCACCGTGCTCGCGCCGAACTTCGTCAGATCGTAGGCGCAGATCACCGCGTGGTCGTACTTCGGAACGACGTAGTTGACCCGCGTCTCGAACTCCATCATGTCGTCGATGCCCGGCATGTCGGCGAGGGCCCATTCCATCTGGGCGAGGAATCGCGTCCTGGCGTACCCGGATTCAGGCCCCACCCGGAGCACCTCCTCGAACCCGGCGAGCCACGTGTCCTTGTCGAACCGGTCTCCGTGGAGCGGCCCGTCCTCCCACGGATGCACCTCGAGCTGGCCCGACGCGATGGCCTCCTGCACATCGATGCCCGCGTCCGCAAGCCTCCTGAGATGGTCGTCGCGTCGCTCGGGATCGACGAGGTGGAACGCCCTGTCACCCCCATCGAAGCCGTCCATGATGAACGGCTGAAGGACGCGGTAGTGCTCGTCCATGCCGTTGAAGAACGCGCAGATGTGACGATTCCCACCGTCGAGCGCGTTCGGAGCGATCCGCAAAGAGCTGTCGTGCGCTTCCATAACCTCACTCACCCGGACAACGTCGGGGTCTGTTCCAGCACGTTACGGCCCGTGACCATCCACCCGGTCCAGGACCTGCGCAGCACCCCCCATTCGTGCGCAACGACGAGCAGATCTTCCATGGCTGAGCTTCGGAAATCCGGCTCTGCATGTAGCTCGATTCTGCGGGGGCGGGACGATCGACGCTACTCCGCAGCGCCCCCTCGGTCAACGACCGCGCCGGTCCGCCATGGAACCTTCGACCGAGGTCACGCCTACAGGCGCCGCGCGTCGATCAGGCGCGCGAGAAAGCGCTGGGTCTCGGGCTGCCGCGGGGCGCTCAGCAGCTCCGACGGAGGCCCCCGCTCCACGATCCGCCCGTCGTGCAGGAAGCAAACCTCATCGGCGACCTCGCGCGCGAACCCCATCTCGTGCGTCGCGAGGACCATCGTCATGCCCTCGCCCTTGAGCTCGCGGACGACGTCGAGCACCTCGCCGACCAGCTCCGGGTCCAGGGCGCTCGTGATCTCGTCCAGGAGCAGGGCGCGCGGCGCCGTCGCCAGCGCGCGCACGATCGCCACGCGCTGCTGCTGACCACCGCTCAGGCGGTCCGGGTGCTCGTCCGCGCGGTCGGCGAGGCCGAAGCGCGCGAGCAACTCGCGGGCGCGCTCCTCCGCGTCGCGGCGCGACCAGCCGTGCACCCGCACGGGGGCGAGCACCACGTTCTCCAGGACCGTGCGATGCGGGAACAGGTTGAAGGCCTGGAACACCACGCCCAGCCGGCGGCGAACGGCGACCGGGTCGACCGACGGGTCGGTGACGACCTCGCCGTCGAGGAGCACGTCGCCGTCGTCGATGTCCTCCAGCAGGTCGACGCAGCGCAGCAGCGTGGACTTGCCGGAGCCCGAGGCGCCGATCAGCGCGACCGCCGTGTGCTCGCCGACCGCGAGGTCGATCCCGCGCAGCACGTCGGTCTCCCCGTACGCCTTCGTCACCCCGCGCAGCTCGAGGACGGGTGCGGAGCTCATCGCGGGGCCCCGGCGGCGAACGCGAGGCGCTGGCGGGCCTGGATGCGATCGAGGATCCGCGCCAGCGGGAACGTCACCGCGAAGTAGAGCAGCGCCGCGGCCAGCAACGGGGTGTAGTTGAAGTTCGAGCTCGCGTAGATCTGGGCCTGGCGAAAGGCCTCCAGCGGGCCGAGGATCGAGACCAGCGCGACGTCCTTCTGCAGCGAGATGAAGTCGTTGAGCAGCGGCGGCAGGACGCGCCGGACGGCCTGCGGCAGCACGACGAAGCGCAGCGCCTGCACGTTGGTCAGGCCGAGCGCGAGCCCGGCGGCGCGCTGGCTGGGGTGCACCGACTCGAGCCCCGCGCGGTAGACCTCCGAGACGTAGGCCGAGTAGTTGAGCACGAGCGCGAGCCCGCCGAGGACGAGCGGGTCGGTGGGCAGGCCCTGGAGGGCGAGCGCCGGGATCCCGAACCCGACGAGGTAGATGAGCAGCACCGTCGGGATGCCGCGGAAGACGTCGACGAAGCCGATCGCCAGGGCCTTGAGCGGGAACAGCGCCGGCGTGGTGCTCATCCGGGCCAGGGCGACGAGCAGCGCGAGCGCGAGGATGAACACCTCGCAGACCAGGAACAGCTTGACGTCGAGCCAGAACCCGCGCAGCACGTCGGGGAAGGCGTCGGCGAAGGCCTGGCGCGAGAAGAAGGTCTCGCGGACGTCCGGCCAGCCGCTGCTCGTGAGGATGACGACCGCGACGAGCGACAGCAGCACGACGGTGGAGGCCGCCGAGATGCCCGCGCTGCGCCTGGCCCGCCGCCGCCGCGCCGCCTCGCGGACGGCGCGCCGGCTGACCGGCGCCCCGGTCGTGGGCCGCCCGGCCGCGTCAGCGGAGCTCGGGGGCACCCGCAGCGGCCCCGAGCCAGCGGTCGTAGATGCGCTGCAGCTCGCCGGAGGTGCGGATGGCCTCGACCGCCTTGGTGACGCACGGCGTCAGCGAGGAGCCCTTCGGCAGCAGCGCGCCCCAGTCGTCGCCGCCCGGCGCCTTGAACTGCCCGATGATCTTCGCGCCCGGGATCTCCGCGCTCGTGAGGTAGAAGGCGGTCGGGAGGTCCACGACCACCGCGTCGACCTGCTTGTTCTTCAGCGCCTGGACCACGGCATTGGAGTCGTCGAAGACCTTGGGCTGCTTGCTCGGCTTCACCGTCCCGGTGACCGCGTCCAGCGACGTGGTGCCCACCTGCACGCCGAACTGGGCGTCCTTGAGGTCGGCGAGCGTCTTGACGTCGGTGAGCGTCGACCCCTTGGGGACCACGACGGCCTGGGGGGCGTTGAAGTACGGCGACGAGAAGTCGACGGCCTTCTTGCGCTTGGCGTTGATCGAGATCTGGTTGATGTCGAAGTCGAACTTCTTGGCGCCGGGCGCGTAGGAGGAGTTGAAGGGCACGACCTTCCAGCTGACCTCCGCCGGGGCGAAGCCGAGCTGCTTGGCGATGGCGTACGCGGTCGCGGACTCGAAGCCCTTGCCGTTGGTGGGGTCATCGTCGACGAAGTAGGGCGGGAAGGCCGGCTTGTCCGTGGCGATCGTGAGCTTCCCGCTCGCGTAGGTCTTCAGGCCGTCCTTCCGGCAGGCGTCCGCGGCCGTGGTGGTGGTCGCGGCGGCGGCGGGCGTGCTCGTGCTCTTGGTGTCACTCGACCCGCAGGCGGCCAGGGCGAGCACCGAGGCTGGGAGCGCGAGGGCGGCGAGCAGGCGGGGCGGGTTCATGGCGGCACGCATCATATGGAGAAAGCCGGTCAGGGTTCGGGTCATTGGGTCCCGGTCCCGGCGTGGTCACCCTCCGCACGGGACGCGGACAAGGACGCCGGCGGCTGCCTGCGCTCCGTCACGCCGATCGCACGCGCCTCCAGCCCGCCGTGCCGGACCGGCACCAGGGCTTCGTGGCCGGCCCAGGGTCACCACGCGACCCCAGGATCCGTGTCCCAGCCCATCAGGTCGCTCAGCCGCCGAACCGCCGTGGACGCGGCGACGATCGCGATCGATCGCTCTCCGGGCCGGCCGCGCAACGCTCGCATGCCGGCGACGTCGACGAAGCGCAGATCCGCCAGGTCGAGCGCCAGGGATCCGCGACAGCGTGCGCAGAGCACGTCGGTCAGGATGGGTGCGGCACCGAGATCCAGCTCGCCCGCCAGGCGCAGCGCCCTAGACCGCAGGTGCGCCGCCTCGAGGTGCCGCTCGCGGCCAGCGACGGGCGCACTCGCCGCCTTCGTGCAGGCCCTGTCGCGACTCGAGCTCGAAGAGGGCTTCGCGGCGCCGGCGCTCATGCACGCGCAAGAGGTCCTTGCGGAGAACCGATTTCTGGCGGCACGCGACGGCCCGGCGGCTGAGCTCATCGACCCGGTGCGCGCGCGACTCGTCCCAGTCTCCAACGTGGTTGCCGAACTCGTCACTGCGGCGATGCCCCACGCGCTCGCCCTGGGCGCCGCCGACGAGCTGGCGTCCGTCTCGTCGCTCGTCGCGTTCCCGGAGGCATCAGGGCAGGCGTCGTTGGCCGAGCGCGACGGGACCCGCGAGCTCGTGTCCGACCTCGCGGCGCGCTTCGCGCCGCCCGTGGCCGCGCGACGGTGACGGCGCAGCGCTGCGTCACCCCAACCGGATGAGGTCGCACCCCTTCGCGAGGACTAGCGTCGGTCCATCGCCTCGTCGACAGCGTCGGGGAAGGGTGGTCACATGATCGAGTCGTCCACACGTCCGGGGTCAGCATGAGTTGGTGGCTGTCCTCGACCGCATGACGGCCGGGCCTCGTGGCTCGCTTCCTGGCGCCGGAGCGGCATGCGCTCCACGAGCCGGTCCGAACCTCGTCACCCACGTTCACGCGACAGAAAGGAGCGGCCGATGTGCCGCTGGCTCGCCTACTCGGGCTCCCCGATCCTTCTCACAGAAGCCCTCTACACACCGGCTCATTCGCTCATCGACCAGAGCCTGCACTCTCGGCTCGGCGCAGAGAGCACAAACGGTGACGGATTCGGCGTCGGCTGGTACGACGACACCCCGACCCCGGGCGTCTTCTACAGCACCGAGCCCGCGTGGAACGACCACAACCTGCACGAGCTCGCCGGCCACATCCGCTCGGGTCGCTTCTTCACCCACATCCGGGCGGCGATCGGCAGCGCCGTGCAGCAGACCAACTGCCATCCGTTCCGCCACGACAAGTGGCTCTTCATGCACAACGGCTACATCAACGAGTTCGCGGCGCTCAAGCGCGACCTCGCGCTCGCCGTCGATCCGTCCCTGTACCCCGAGATCCAGGGTCAGACCGACACCGAGATGCTGTTCCACCTCGCACTGACGTTCGGGCTGCAGGACGACCCGCAATCGGCGATCGAGCAGGCGATCGGGCTCGTCGAAGCCCACGGCGCCCGGCTCGGGGTGCCCAACCCCTTCCAGGGCACTGTCGCGACCACCGATGGCGACCGTACCTGGGCGGTCCGGTACTCCACCGAGGGCAAGTCGCGCTCGCTGTACTTCACGACCGCCGTGCCGCAGCTTCGCAAGCTCTACCCGGACGACCCGCGAACGCACCAGTTCTCGGATGACATGCGCGTGGTCGTGTCCGAGCCGCTCGGCGACCTCCCCGGTGTCTGGAACGAGGTGCCCGAGTCGACGTTCGGGGTCGTCGCCGGCAGCAACGACGAGCTGCGCCCGTTCCGCCCGAAGGCACCGGCGCTGGCGGTGCCCGTATGACGCCCGCGCGGCCGGCCGCGTCCGAGGACGGGCCGGGGGCGGAGATCCAGCGGGCCAAGGGGCTGCTCGACAGCGGCAGGATCACCGCGGCGCAGTTCGACTCCATCAAGACCAAGGCCCTCGCGTAGGCGACCGGTCGGCCATGCCCCCGGACCGCCCAACGGTCACGGGGGCGCTGTTCAGATGTACGGAGAGATCGCTCTCCTGAGGCCCATAGGCTCCCAGCGTCCGAAATTCGCCCCCCCACGGCTCTGAGGCGCATGCGGCTTGACGGCCCCGCAAGTCGTCGTCGCTCGACGGACCCCACAAACGCCCCGCGTGCGTCGCTTCTGCGCTGCACACCACAACGAGCGGTCCTCCGGTCGGAACACGAGTGCCGTGGTGCGACTCGGTTACGGTCGCCGCGTCTGCGTTCGTGAAGGGAGACTGGTGCAGACCGTCGGGACGCATGTCGCCGACCCATGAGAAGGCCCGCAAACGCGGGCCTTCTGTGTGAGTCGGGGAGACAGGATTTGAACCTGCGACCGCCCGGCCCCCAGCCGGGTGCGCTACCAGACTGCGCCACTCCCCGAGGAGTGTTGTCGATACAAGCGGGCGACGGGAATCGAACCCGCCCTAG
>JAXDGY010000460.1:0-14681 GCA_034664785.1 Solirubrobacteraceae bacterium | reverse complement strand
CACGGAACTCGCGCAGCGAGCGACGGAAGGCGGAGGAGAGGCCGGGGTAGAGCGTGCGGTTGACGCCGTTGGCGTCCAGGTACCACGAGTCGCAGCCGCCACGCAGCCACACCGTGTCCTGCATGCGCTCCTGGAGCCAGGCGTTGTAGGCGTCCTGCGCGTCCTGGCTGACCTCGACCTCCGTAGCGCCGTTGCGGCGCATCGTCCGCATCATCTCCAGGACGTAGTGGACCTGGGACTCGATCATGTAGACCTGCGACGTGCTGCCCGTGCCCGTGTTCGGGCCGGAGAGCAGCGCGAGGTTGGGGAAGCCCGCGACCGACGTGCCGCGATGCGCATCGATGCCGCCCGCCCAGACGTCGTGCAGGTGACGCCCGTCGCGGCCGCGGATGTCCAGCGCCATGTAGACCTCCTGGACGCGGAAGCCCGTGCTGCAGACGAGCACGTCGAGCTCGTGCTCGATGCCGTCGGCGGTCAGCACCCCGGTCGCCGTGACGCGCTCGATCGGCGCGGTCACGAGGTCGACGTGGTCCTCGATGAGCGCGGGGTAGTAGTCGTTGGACACGAGGATGCGCTTGCACCCGATGCGCGAGGAGGGCGTGAGCCTCGCGCGCAGGTCCGGGTCGGGCACCTGACGGGCGAGGTGCTGGGCCGCGCGGCGCTCGAGGCCCTTGAGCAGGGCGGGCTTGCGGGTGATCGGGTAGCCGACGCTCTCGGTCACCCCGAAGATCAGCGCGCGCAGCGCGCGCTGGGTGGCGGGGACGCGGCGGAAGAGCCGCTTCGCCCGCGGGCTGATCCGCAGGTCAAGCTTGGGGACGATCCACCCGGGCGTGCGCTGGAAGACGTCGACGTGGCGCGCGACCTTCGCGACGCGCGGGACGAGCTGGATCGCGCTGGCGCCGGTCCCGATCACGCCGATGCGCCGGCCGCGCAGGTCGACGTCGTGCTCCCACTGCGCGGAGTGGAACAGGCGGCCGCGGAAGTCCTCCAGGCCGGTGATCGCCGGGTAGGCGGGGCGGCTGAGGCCGCCGAAGCCGCCGATCAGCATGCGGCCGGTCATCCGCGGCTCGCCGCCGACCTCGACGACCCAGCGCTGGTGCACCTCGTCCCACGCGGCGCCCGTGACGTCCGTGCCGAAGCGCAGGTGGCCACGCACCCCGAAGCGGTCGGTGCACGCCTCGAGGTAGGTGCGCAGCTCCCCGTGGCGCGCGTAGAGGTGCGACCAGTCGGGGTTGGGCGCGAACGAGAACGAGTACAGCGGCGTGGGGACGTCGCAGGCGCAGCCCGGGTAATGGTTGTCGCGCCAGGTCCCGCCGACGCTCTCGGCCCGCTCGAGCACGACGAAGTCGTGCAGGCCATGGCGGCGCAGCTGGATCGCCATGCCGAGGCCGGCAAACCCCGACCCGACGACGATCACGTCGTGGTGCTCCAACTCGTGCGGACCAGTGTCCGTCGCCATTCCCGGTTCCTTGCGGATCGCTCGTCACAGGTGCGAAGCTACGTCACTGTGACATGTCGCCGCCGACCCCGCAAGCGTCCCCCTGCCACGCTGTGACGGGCATGCCGACGGCCCCCAAGCGCGCTGTCCGCCTCGCTCCCGAGGCGCGTCGGGCGCAGCTGCTCGACGCGACGCTGCACCTCGCCGCCGACCACGGGTTCACCGGGCTGACCGTCGAGTCCGTGGCGCGCGAGGCCGCCGTCACGCGCCCGGTGATCTACAGCCTGTTCGGCGACCTGGAGGCGCTGCTGCTCGCCCTCGGCGAGCGCGAGGAGGCCCGGGCGATGGGCGCGCTGGAAGCGGTGATCCCCGAGGATCCGGGCGACCGTGACCCCGACGACGTGCTGGTCGACGCCGTCCGCGGGTTCCTGCAGGCCGTCCGTGACGCGCCGGCGACCTGGCGCCTGGTGCTCCTGCCCCCGGCAGGCAGCCCGCCCAGGCTGCGCGAGCGCATCGCGCGCAACCGGGAGGCCGTGGCCCTGCGGATCACCGGGCTGCTCGACTGGGGCCTGGCGCGCCGCGGGGGCCCCGCGGGCCTGGACCACCCGCTGCTGGCCCGCCTGCTGATCGCAGCGGCCGAGGACGCGGCGCGCCTGATGCTGGCCGACGCCGCCGCCTATCCGCCCGAGCGCCTGGCCGCCGCCGCCCGCGGGCTGCTCGGGCTGCTCCCGCCCACCCGGACGCGGAGCGCAGGGTGAGCGGCGCCCCGCAGGCGCGGGCCCGCGCCCGCATGCCGCTGGCCGAGCGCCGCGAGCAGGTCCTCGACCTCGCGCTGGAGATCCTCGTGCAAGACGGCTTCGGGGCCCTCTCGATGGAGGCGGTCGCGCGGCGCGCGGGCGTCAACCGCGTCGTCGTCTACCGGGCGTTCGCGAACAAGGGCGTGCTGCTCGTGGCGCTGCTGCGGCGCGAGCGGCGGCGGACGGAGCGCCAGATCGACGTGCTGATGCCCGGCGACCCGGGCGGCCGCGACCCCCGCGACGTCCTGCTGGACGGGCTGACCGGCTTCCTCGACGCGGTGGCCGCCGCGCCGCTGACCTGGCACCTGGCGCTCCTGCCCCCCGAGAGCGCGCCCCAGGCGCTGCGCCTGGTCGTCGACCGCCGCCGCGCCGCCGTCGAGCGCCGCATCCGCCGGCTCGTCGCGTGGGGCGCCGAGCGGCTCGCCGTGCCGGAGGGGGCGATCGACCTCGAGGTCCTCTCGCGGATGATCCTGTCGCTCTGCGAGGAGCAGGGGCGCCTCCTGCTCGAGGACGAGCGCTTCGGCCGCGAGCGGCTGATCGCGGGCGCCGAGGCGCTGCTCGACGCCGTCGCGTGGCGCGGTCCGCGGCCGAGCGGCCCCTCTGAGCAGCTGCCCTAGTGCGCGAGCGCCGGCTCGCCCGCCGGCGCGGTCTGCGGCGCGCCGGGGCGCAGCACCAGCCCGCAGAGCACCGCGCCGGTGGCGAAGATCGCCGCGGACCACCAGAACGCGGTGGTGTAGCCGTGGACGGCGGCCTGCGTGACGACCTCGGGGCTCGGGACGCGCCCGGTCAGGTAGCTCGTCGTCGCGCTCGCGGCCAGCGTGCTGAGCAGCGCGGTGCCGATCGACCCGCCGACCTGCTGGCTCGTGTTGACCATCGCCGAGGCCACGCCCGCGTCGGACGGGTCCACCCCGAGCGTCGCGTTGTTGAACGAGGGGGCGAAGATCAGGCCGAGGCCGAGGCCGATGATGAGCAGGCCGGGCAGGACGTCGCCGGCGTAGGTCGAGTCCGGCGTCAGCCGCGTGAAGACGACCATCGCGGCGGCCGCGAGCGTCATCCCGGTCGTCACGAGCGGGCGCGCCCCGAAGCGGGGGACGAGCTTGATCGTCGACGTCGTCGCGGTGACCATGATCACGGCGGACATCGGGAGGAAGCCGGCGCCCGTCTGGATGGGCGAGAAGCCCAGGGTCTGCTGCAGGTAGTAGGTGAGGAACAGGAAGACGCCGAAGAGGCCGATGCCCGAGATGACGACGGCGAGGTAGGCGCCGCCGCGGTTGCGGTCCAGGACGACGCGCAGCGGCAGCAGCGGGTGGCTGGAGCGGCGCTGGACGGCGACGAACGCCGTCAGGAGGACGACCGAGGCCGCCAGGCACCCGATCGTCAAGGGGTCGCTCCACGAATGCGTCTCGGCGTTCGAGAACCCGTAGACCAGCGCGAAGAGGCCGGCGCACGCGGTGATCGTGCCGGGGATGTCCAGGCGCGGGCGCACCGCGGGCTTCTGGTTGTGCAACAGCACGAAGGCGGCCAGCGCCGCGGGCACCGCGAACAGCAGGTTCACGTACAGGCACCAGCGCCAGGACAGGTACTCGGTGAGGATGCCGCCGAGCAGCAGGCCGATCGCCGCGCCGCCGCCGGCGATCGCGCCGAAGATCCCGAACGCCTTGGCGCGCTCTCCCGGCTCGGTGAACGTCGTGGTCAACAGCGACAGCGCGCCCGGGGCGAGCAGCGCGCCGAAGACGCCCTGCAGCGCGCGGGAGGCGACGAGCACGCCGAAGCTCTGCGCCGCGCCGCCGATCGCGGAGGCCACGGCGAAGCCGAGCAGGCCGACGATGAACGCGGTCTTGCGCCCGAAGAGGTCGCCGATGCGGCCGCCGAGCAGCAGCAGGCTGCCGAACGCGAGCGCGTAGGCGGTGATGATCCACTGGCGGTTGTCGTTGGAGAACCCGAGCGCCTTCTGTGCCGAGGGCAGCGCGATGTTCACGATCGTCGCGTCGAGCACCACCATGAGCTGGGCGATGCCGAGGACCGCGAGGATCGCCCAGCGGCGTTCGTGGTGCGGGTTGGCGGCGGTGGGGCTCACAGCGTCCTCGGGTCGGGTCTGGGGCGGGGCGGGGCGGGCGGCGTTGCGCGCTGCGGGGCCTCGTCGGCAGGCTAGCAAGAAGCGGAGTAGTCCTCTCCGTTTGTGGCTATCCTCACAGGCGATGCCCGTCCACCCAGCACCCCAGGCTCCATCGTCGACGCGCCCGCTCCGTAAGGACGCCGAGCGCAATCGCAGGCGGATCCTCCAGGCCGCCGGCGAGGTCTTCGCCGAGCGCGGGCTGGGCGTGACCCTGGACGAGATCGCCCGGCACGCGGGCGTTGGGGTGGGCACGGTCTACCGCCGCTACCCGGACAAGCACGCGCTGATCGACGCGCTCTTCGAGGAGCGCCTGGACGCGATCGCGGCGCTCGCCGAGGAGGCGCTCGCCGATGCCGATCCGTGGCACGGCTTCGTGTCCTTCCTCGAGCGGGGCTTCGAGCTGCAGGCTGCCGACCGCGGCCTCAAGGAGCTCGTGTGCGGCACGCCGCACGGCCGCGACCGGGTGGCCGACGCCCGCGATCGCCTCAAGCCGCTCGCCGAGGCCCTCGTGTCCCGCGCCCAGGCCGCGGGCGCGCTGCGCCCCGACGCCGCCGGGCCCGACCTGCCGCTGATCCACGTGATGGTCGGCGCGGTCCTCGACGCCTCCGGCTCGGTGCGCCCCGAGCTCTGGCGCCGCTTCCTGGCCATCGTCGTCGACGGGCTGCGGGCCGAGCCGGGGGCGCGCGCGCCGCTGCCCGAGGCGCCCCTGGACGACGGCGAGCTCGCCGACACGATGCGCGCGGTCGGCGGCCGGACCGCACCGGCGACCACCGCCCGTCCGGCGCGCTAGGTTCGTCGCACGGCCCGCCCGGGCCGGGGTCCGTCCCACCGAGCGAGGAGTGCTGCTGCCATGGCGATCCACGATGCCGTCGCGACGTCGCTGCTGGACGAGTCCCGCTGGGCCGGCCTCATCTCCAGCGACGGCTGGATCGAGGCGCCGGCCACCCTGCCGGTGACCGAGCCCGCGACGGGCGATGTGCTCGGCACCGCCGGCGTGGCGGATGCTGCGGCCGTGGCGCGCGCTGCCGCGTCCGCGGCACGCAACCAGCGCGCCTGGGCGGCCACGCCGTTCTCGGAGCGCGCCGCGGTGATGCGCCGCGCCGCCGCGCTGCTGGAGGCCCACCACGACGAGATCGCCGGCTGGATCGTGCGGGAGTCGGGGTCGGTGCCGGCCAAGGCCGGGGTCGAGCTCCAGCTCGCGGGCGGCGAGCTGCTCGAGGCGGCCACGCTGCCGTCGCGC
Source organism: Solirubrobacteraceae bacterium (assembly GCA_034664785.1). Lineage (GTDB taxonomy): Bacteria > Actinomycetota > Thermoleophilia > Solirubrobacterales > Solirubrobacteraceae > Paraconexibacter. The sequence goes on along the minus strand of JAXDGY010000460.1, from coordinate 9,090 downwards.
CCGAGCGGTCAGCTGCTGCCGTCGATGGACCCCGGGCGCACGAGCCTCGCGCGCCGCGTGCCCGTCGGTGTCGTGGGCGTCATCGCGCCGTGGAACTTCCCCGTCATCCTCGCGATGCGCTCGGTCGCGCCCGCGCTGGCCCTCGGCAACGCCGTCGTGTTGAAGTCCGACGTCAACACGCCGGTCATCGGCGGCGTGCTGCTGGCGCGCCTGTTCGAGGAGGCGGGCCTGCCGAGCGGCGTCCTGCACGTGTTCGCCGGCGGCCCCGAGGTGGGCGCCGCGCTCGTCGCCGACCCGAACGTCGCGATGATCTCGTTCACCGGGTCGACGAAGGTCGGCCGGATGGTGGGGGAGACGGCGGGTCGCCTGCTCAAGCGCGTGGCGCTCGAGCTCGGCGGCAACAACGCCCTGATCGTGCTGGACGACGCCGACGTCGACGCCGCGTCGTCGGCCGGCGCATGGGGCTCCTTCCTGCATCAGGGGCAGATCTGCATGACGGCGGGCCGCCATCTGGTCCACGAGTCGCTCGTCGAGGAGTACCTGGCCAAGCTGACCGAGCGGGCGGAGCGGCTGCCCCTGGGCAACCCGGCGACCGACGAGGTCGCGCTCGGGCCGCTCATCAACGCGGGGCAGGTCGGGCGCGTGCAGGGACTGGTCGACGCGAGCGTGCGCCAGGGCGCGGCGGTCCTCGCCGGGGGTCAGGCCGACGGGCCCGGGTTCCCGGCCACCGTCCTGCGCGACGTCACGCGGGACATGCCGGTGTTCCGCGAGGAGATCTTCGGCCCGGTGGCGCCCGTCACCTCGTTCCGCGACGAGGACGAGGCGATCGCTCTGGCCAACGACTCGGAGTACGGCCTGACGGCGGCGATCCAGAGCGGCTCGGCGCCCCGCGCCCTCGCGCTGTCCGCCCAGCTCGACGTCGGCATGGTCCACATCAACGACCAGACGGTCAACGACGAGGCGTGGGCGCCGTTCACCGGCCTCGGGGCGTCGGGCAACGGCATCTCGTTCGGGAGCCCGGTCAACCAGGACGCGTTCACCGAGTGGCAGTGGGTGACGTCGCGGTCGCAGGCGTCGCCGTTCCCGTTCTGAGCGCCCAGGTGCCCTCCGCCACCGCCCCTCCCGAGCGCCCCGGCCTGGTCTGCCGGCCCGACGACGCCGCCGCCTACCGGAGCGCCGATGCCGTCGCCCGATGAGACCCGCGTGGCGCTCCCCCGCTACCGGGCGGCGGCGCCCGGCACGCACCCGCCGCTCGCCTCCGCCGGGTACCGCTCCACGGCGCTCCGCGCGCCGGGGCGTCCGCTGCGGGTGCTGCCGCAGGGCCTGACCGAGGTCACGGGCCCGCTGCTCGGGGACGACCGCGTGGGCGAGGGCGACCACGACCTCACCCGCGGGCACGACGGCGAGCCGCTCGGCGAGCGCATCGTGGTCCACGGCCGCGTGGTCGAGGAGGACGGGCGGCCGGTCCGCGACACGCTGGTCGAGGTGTGGCAGGCCAACGCCGCGGGCCGCTACCGTCACGCCGCCGACCGGCACCCCGCGCCGCTGGACCCGAACTTCACCGGGCTCGGGCGCTGCCTGACCGACGGCGACGGGCGCTACGAGCTCGTGACGATCAAGCCGGGCGCCTACCCGTGGGGCAACCACCCCAACGCCTGGCGCCCGGCCCACATCCACTTCTCGCTGTTCGGCCGCGCGTTCACCCAGCGGCTGGTCACCCAGATGTACTTCCCGGGGGACCCGCTGTTCGGGCAGGACCCGATCTTCGGCTCCGTGCGCGACCCCGCGGCGCGCGAGCGCCTGGTCTCGCGGTTGGACCTGAAGCGCACCGTGCCCGACTGGGCGCTGGCGTACGAGTGGGACATCGTCCTGCGCGGGCGTGCGGCGACGCCGCCGGACGCCGACGAGGACGGCCGGGCCGGATGAGCCCCGGCCTCACGCCCTCGCAGACCGTCGGGCCGTTCTTCGCGATCGCGCTGCCGTGGCCCGAGGGGCCGCATGCCGTGCCGCCCGGCAGCGCCGGCGCGATCCGCCTCGCCGGCCGGCTGCTCGACGGCGCGGGGGACCCGGTGCCCGACGGGATGATCGAGTCCTGGCAGGCCGACCCCGAGGGCCGCTTCGCCCACCCGGACGACCCCCGCGGCGCCGCCGGCAGCTTCCGCGGCTTCGCCCGCTGCGCCACCGACGCGGACGGGCGCTGGGGGCTTGTCACGCTCAAGCCGGGCCGCGTGCCGGGCCCGGACGGCGCGCTGCAGGCGCCGCACGTGGACCTCTCCGTGTTCGCGCGCGGCCTGCTCGACCGCGTGGTCACCCGGATCTGCTTCGCCGACGAGCCCGAGGCCAACGCGGCCGATCCGGTGCTTGCGGCCCTGCCCGACGACGCTGCGCGCGCGACCCTGCTCGCGACGCCGGTCGACGGCGGCTACGAGCTCGACGTCCACCTCCAGGGGCCCCATGAGACCGTCTTCTTCTCCGTCTGAGGACCCGCGCGCCGCGGGCGAGGCCGTCCGCCGCGAGGTCCTCGGCGACGCCCACGTCGACCGGTCGGCCGAGCGGACGACGCCGTTCACCGCCGACTTCCAGGACTTCATCACGCGCTACGCGTGGGGCGACGTCTGGTCGCGCCCGGGCCTGGACCGCCGGTCGCGCAGCCTCGTGACGCTCGCGGTGCTGACCGCGCTGCGCAGCGAGGAGCTCGCCCTCCACGTCCGCGGGGCGGTGCGCAACGGCCTCACGCGCGAGGAGATCGGCGAGGTGATCCTCCACACCGCGGTGTACGCGGGCGTGCCCGCCGCCAACACGGCGTTCGCGATCGCGCAGCGCGAGCTCGACGCCCTCGACGCGGAGCCGGGCGACGGCGCGTGAGGACCCAGGTCGCGATCGTCGGCGCCGGGCCGGCCGGGCTGCTGCTCGGGCGCCTGCTCGACGGCGCGGGGGTCGACTGCGTCGTCCTGGAGGCGCGCAGCCGCGACCACGTCGAGGGCCGGGTCAGGGCCGGCGTGCTGGAGCAGGGCAGCGTGGAGACGCTCGTCGAGGCCGGCGTCGGCGACCGCGCGCTCCGCGAGGGCCTCGTGCACGAGGGGATCGAGCTGCGCTTCGGCGGCGTGGCCCACCGCATCGACATGACCGCCCTGACCGGACGGACCGTCACGGTCTACGGACAGCAGGAGGTGGTCAAGGACCTCGCCGCCGCGCGCCTGGCCGACGGCCGTCCGCTGCTCTTCGAGGTCGAGGACGTCGCCGTGCACGACCTCGAGACCGAGCGCCCGTCGGTCGGCTTCCGCCATCAGGGCGCCGACCACGTGCTCGAGTGCGAGGTCGTCGCGGGCTGCGACGGCTTCCACGGCATCTGCCGGCAGGCCATCCCCGACGGCGTCCTGCGGGTCTACGAGCGCGAGTACCCGTTCGCCTGGCTCGGCATCCTGGCCGACGCGCCGCCGTCGACCGACGAGCTCATCTACTGCCACCACGAGCGTGGCTTCGCCCTGCACTCGCTGCGCTCGCCGTCCGTCAGCCGCCTGTATCTGCAGTGCGACCCGGACGAGGATCTCGCGGAGTGGCCCGACGACCGCATCTGGGCGGAGCTGCACGCGCGCTTCGCCACGCAGGACGGGTGGGAGCTCACGGAGGGACCGATCACCGACAAGGGCATCACGCCGATGCGGAGCTTCGTCGCCGAGCCGATGCGCTGGGGCCGCCTGGTGCTGGCCGGGGACGCCGCGCACATCGTGCCGCCGACCGGCGCGAAAGGGCTGAACCTCGCGCTGGCCGACGTCCGCGTCCTCGCGCGGGCGCTGACGGCGTTCCTCGCCGGCGATGCGCGCGGCCTGGACGCCTACTCGGACACCTGCCTGCAGCGCGTCTGGCGCGTGCAGCACTTCTCGTGGTGGATGACCTCGATGCTGCACCGCTTCGGCGGGAACGACCCGTTCGAGGCCCGCCTGCAGCGCTCGCAGCTCGACTACGTCTGCCGCTCCTCGCGCGCGGCCGCGACGCTGGCCGAGAACTACGTCGGCCTCCCCTTCGACTAGCGTCGGCGGGCATGGCGGACGGGCTCTTCGACGGGATCCTCGCGCGCGGCGCCGTTGCCGGGCAGGTGGACGACGCGGCGTGGCTGCAGGCGATGCTCGACTTCGAGGCCGGCCTCGCCGCCGCACTCGCCGGCGCCGGGCTGCTCGACGGCGCGGCCGCCGCGGAGATCGGCGCGGCGTGCCGGGCGGAAGGCTTCGACGTCGCCGAGCTCGGGCGCCTCGCCGCGTCGACCGGGAACCCGGCCGCCCCGCTCGTGCGCGCGCTCACCGACGCGGTCGGCGGGGCCGCCGCCGGCCACGTGCATCGCGGCGCCACGAGCCAGGACGTCCTGGACACGGCGGCGATGCTCGTCGCGGCCCGCGCGCTGGAGCCCTTGCTCGCCGACCTGCGCGCGTGCGGCGTGGCGGCCGGGCGCCTGGCGGCCGACCACCGGGGCACGGTGATGGCCGCCCGGACCCTGCTCCAGCAGGCCGTCCCGACCACCTTCGGGCTCAAGGCGGCGGGCTGGATGACCGCGCTCGACGCCGCCGCCGACCGCCTCGACGCCGTGCGCGAGCACCGCCTGGCGGTCCAGCTCGGCGGTGCCGCCGGGACGCTCGCGACGCTCGCCGACCGTGGCCCCGACGTCCTCGCGCGGCTCGCCGCCGAGCTCGGCCTCGCCGAGCCCGTCCTGCCGTGGCACACCGACCGCACGCGGATCGCCGAGCTCGCCGGCGCCCTGGGCGCGGCCTGCGGCGTGCTCGCCAAGGTCGCCCGCGATGTCGTGCTGCTGGCCCAGACCGAGGTCGCCGAGGTCCGCGAGGGCGGCGAGGGCCGTGGCGGCTCGTCGACCATGCCGCACAAGCGCAACCCCGTCGGCGCGGTCTCCGCCCTGGCCTGCGCCCAGCAGGCGCCGGGCCTCGTCGCGACGCTGCTGGGCGCGATGGCGCACGAGCACGAGCGCGCCGCCGGCCCGTGGCAGGCCGAGTGGCGGCCGCTGCGCGAGCTGCTCGTGGCCACGGGGTCCGCCGCCGCCTGGGGGCGCGAGGTGCTGGAGGGCCTGGAGGTCGACGCCGCGGCGATGCGGGCGAACCTCGACCGCACCGGCGGCCTCCTGCTCGCCGAGCGGGTCGCCACCGCGCTCGCGCCCGAGCTGGGCCGCGGCGCGGCGCACGACCGCGTCGCGGCGGCCGCCGCGCAGGCGACCGCGTCCGGCCGGCCGTTCGCGGAGGTGCTCGCGGAGGACCCCGTTGTCCGCCCGCACCTCGAGGAGGGCCTCCTCGACCCCGCGGGCCACCTCGGCAGCGCCGGGCCGTTCGTCGACCGCGCCCTGCGCGCGCACAGCCTCGACCCGGAGGCCCGGGCATGAGCGCCGTCGCCGTCCACCACGTCGCCGACGGGCCCGCGGACGCCCCCGTGCTCCTGCTCAGCGGCTCGCTCGGCAGCACCCTTGCGATGTGGGAGCCGCAGCTCCGCGCGCTCACCGATCGCTTCCGCGTCGTCCGCTACGACCACCGCGGGCACGGCGGCTCGCCGGTCCCGCCCGGGCCCTACGACATCGCCGACCTCGCCTCGGACGCGCTCGCGCTCCTGGACCGCCTCGGGGTGCAGCGCGCGCATGTCTGCGGCCTGTCGCTCGGGGGCATGGTCGGCCAGTGGCTGGCCATCCACGCCCCCGGGCGCGTCGACCGCCTCGCCGTCCTGTGCTCCTCGGCGCGGCTCGGGCCCGAGAGCGGCTACGCCGAGCGGGCCGCCCTCGTGCGCGCGGAGGGGACCCGCGCCATCGCGGAGGCCGTCGTCGGCCGCTGGCTGACCCCCGCGTACGCCACCGCCCATCCGGAGGTCGTCGGGGAGCTGCGCGCGATGGTCGCCGCGACGCCGCCCGAGGGCTACGCCGCGTGCTGCGAGGCGCTGGCGCACATGGACCTCGAGCCCGGGCTGGGCCGTGTCCGCGCGCCCACGCTCGTGGTCGCCGGCGCGCAGGACCCGTCGCTCCCGGCCGCGCACGGCGAGGCGATCGCCGCGCGCATCCCCGGCGCGCGGTTCGCCCTGCTCGACCCCGCCGCGCACCTGGCCAGCCTCGAGCGCGCCGAGGCGGTGAACGAGCTGCTGCTCGACCACCTCGCGCACCCGACCCCACCACCCCCGCAGGAGGCCCGATGAGCACCAGGACCCGACCCCCGTTCCGCGCCGACCACGTCGGCAGCCTGCTGCGCCCGAAGGCGCTGCTGCAGGCTCGCGAGGACGCCGCCGCCGGGCGGATCACGACCGAGGAGCTGCGCGGCATGGAGGACGACGCGATCCGCGACGCCGTGCGCATGCAGCGCGACGTCGGGCTGCGCTCGGCGACGGACGGCGAGTTCCGCCGCGCCTCGTGGCACATGGACTTCATGTACCAGCTGGAGGGCATCACGAAGGTGCAGCAGGACCTCAAGGTCCAGTTCCACAACGCCGAGGGCGACATCGAGTTCACCCCCGCGGCGCTGCGCGTCGACGGCAGGATCGGGCTCGAGCGGACGATCTTCGGCGAGGACTTCCAGGCGCTGCAGGGGATGGTCGGCGACGGGGTCACGCCGAAGCTCACGATCCCGTCGCCCAGCATGGTCCACTACCGCGGCGGTCGGGCGGCCATCGACGAGGCCGTCTACCCCGACGTCGAGCAGTTCTGGGCCGACCTCACCGCGGCCTACGCGGAGCAGGTGCGGCGGATCGGCGAGCTCGGCTGCACCTACCTGCAGTTCGACGACACGAGCCTGGCCTACCTCAACGACCCGCGCCAGCGTGAGCACGTGCGCGACATCGGCGGCGACGCCGAGCACCAGCACGAGACCTACATCCGCCACATCAACGAGGCGCTGGCGGGCCGCCCGGCGGGCATGGCGGTGACGACCCACATGTGCCGCGGCAACTTCCGCTCCTCCTGGGTCGCGGAGGGCGGCTACGACTTCGTGGCCGAGGCGCTGTTCGGCGACCTCGACGTGGACGGGTTCTTCCTCGAGTACGACGACGCGCGGTCGGGCGGCTTCGAGCCCCTGCGCTTCGTCCCGAAGGGCAAGCAGGTCGTCCTCGGCCTCGTGACGACCAAGCGGGGCGAGCTCGAGGCCAAGGACGAGCTCAAGCGCCGCATCGAGGAGGCCTCGCGGTTCGTCGACCTCGACCAGCTGTGCCTCTCCCCGCAGTGCGGCTTCTCCTCCACCTTCGAGGGCAACGCGCTGAGCTACGACGAGGAGGTGGCCAAGCTCCGCCTGATCGTGGAGACCGCCGGGGAGGTCTGGGGCTGAGAAGCGGTCCCGGAGCCGCCGGCCGGGTGCACGGCCCTGTCCCTTAAAGGGTCAGGGCCGCCAGTTATGAGGGCGGCCCTGAGGGGAGGAGAGACTGCACGGATCAAGGTACGCCGGGGCAGGTCGGTCGTCCAAGACTTCTTCGAGGTGCCGGTGATAGGTCTGGCGACTCAAGCTCAACGGGGGCGATGCGCCGACTTGTACAACGCGGCGACACAGCTACGCCCGAATGGACCTCCCCTTCGCGCGGGCCATGCGATTAAGGTCGCATGATGCCCCCCGAATCCCCCCCTACCGAGGTCGAGACGACCCTGGCCGCCGAGCAGCGGACCAAGCTCGTCAAGTCGCTCGGCCGCTTCGACGCGATCTTCTTCATCGTCGCCACGATCGTCGGCCTGGACCTCATCGGCCAGGCCGCGTCCAACGGCCCGGAGGCGTTCTTCTGGGCGGTGGCGCTCTGCCTCGTCTTCCTGGCCCCCTACGGCATGGTGATGGCCGAGACGGGCGCGGCGTTCCCCGTCGAGGGCGGCCCGTATGAGTGGGTCAAGCTGACCATGGGGCGCTTCGTCGCCTCGCTGAACACCATCTTCTACTGGGTGACCAACCCGCTCTGGGTCGGTGGCTCGCTCGCCTTCATCGGTACTGAAGCCTGGAGCTCGGGCATCTCCCACATCGGCTCGGGCGGCTTCTGGGACTACCTGTTCAAGTTCGCCTTCATCTGGCTGACCATCACGAGCGCGATCGTCTCGCTGAAGATCGGCAAGTGGGTGCCGACCCTCGGCGCCATGTGCAAGGTCGGCCTCGTCGCGATCTTCGCCATCACGGTGATCATCTACGGGTTCGAGAACGGCGTGGAGGGCTTCGCCGTCGGCGACATCACCCCGACGCGGGCCGGCCTGCTGGCCATCGTGCCGCTCATCCTCTTCTCGTTCGTCGGCTTCGAGTCGGCCAACGGCGCGGCGGAGGAGATGAAGGACCCCCAGAAGGACGTGCCCGTGGCGATCCTGCGCTCGGGCGCGCTGTCGACGTTCTGCTACCTGGTCCCGATCTTCCTGGTGCTGCTCGTCCTGCCGGCGGACAAGATCACGGGCATCGGGGGCTTCCTCGACGCGGTCAAGGAGAGCTACACGATCTACGGCGGCGCCTCCTCGTTCCTGTTCGGGGTCACCTGCCTGCTGTTCATCTTCACGCTCATCAACTCGGGCTCGGCGTGGATGATGTCCGGGGACCGGGTCCTGGCCGTCGCGTCGGCCGACGGCGGCTTCTTCCCCTACTTCGGCGTCTTCAACGATCGGGTCGGCACCCCGATCCGCGCGAACATCCTCTCCGGGGTGATGGCCACCGCCTTCATGGTCGCGGCGGTCCTGCTGCTCAACAGCGGGGCGGCGAACTCCTTCGGGGTGGTGCTGAACATCGCGATCTCCACGACGCTGATCTCCTACATCGTGGTGTTCCCGGCGGCGTACCTGCTCCGGCGGCGCTACCCGGGCGTGCCCCGCCCGTTCCGCTTCCCCGGCGTCGGCGACACGCCGATGCTCGTGGCGGTCGTCGTCATCACCTTCTGGGTGGCCCTCGGCTCGTGGACGGCCGTGTTCCCCGGCACGCTGAACAGCGTGCTCGGCCTCGACTACGTCTTCAAGGACGAGTGGGGCGTCTCGCAGGGGACGTTCATGGCGTTCACGCTCGGCACCCTGGCCGTGATCGTCCTGGTCTCCGTGATCGGCTACCGCGCCGCGGCGGGCGTGCGCGCGAAGACGGTCGAGGTCCCGCTGATCACGCCGCCACCGCCGGCCGGCCC
>JAXDGY010000459.1:0-8825 GCA_034664785.1 Solirubrobacteraceae bacterium | reverse complement strand
AGGGGTCGCGGACCAACCTGACGTGGCTCCCGCACGCGGGCGTGATGTGGGCCGGGCCGCGCTGGATCCCGGTCGACGCCCAGCACCCGTTCGAGGCCGAGGTCGCCGCGGGGCCGCACGACCTCCCGGCCCCGGAGGCCCGGCGTCCGGGGTCGATCGTCCACCTCGACGACGTGGAGCACGGCCACCTGGATCGCGGGGCCTACGTGGGCGACGAGCGCGACCTCGGCACCGCCGCGGGCTCGCAGCGCTCGGGGCTGCGCCACGACGTGCTGCCCGCGGCGAAGGTGAGCTGCCCGCCGCACTGGCACACGGGCGAGGAGGAGGCGTTCGTCGTCCTGGAGGGGGACGGCCACGCGCTGCTCGACGACCTCGAGCTGCCGCTGCGCGCCGGCTCGGTCCTGGTGCGCCCGCCAGGGACGCGGGTCGCCCACGCCCTGCGCGCGGGCCGGCGTGGCATGACCTACCTCGCCTATGGGACGCGCGTGCCGACCGACCTCGTGTTCTACCCCCGCTCCTCCAAGGTCAACGTCATGGGGCTGCTGTTCCGGGTGGAGCCCGTGGACTACTGGGATGGGGAGGCGTAGGTCCCGGGCCTGTTCGACAAGGACCTCGTCGTCGTCACGGGGAAGGGCGGCGTGGGCAAGAGCACGGTCGCCGCGGCCCTCGGCCTGGCCGCCGCCGCCCGCGGGCTGCGGACGATCGTCGCCGAGGTCAGCGCGCGCGACGACATCTCGCGGACGCTGTCCGGCGGTCCGGCGGCCCCGTTCGCCGAGCGGCAGATCGCCGACGGCCTGAGCCACATCTCGATCGACCCCGAGCAGGCGATGGAGGAGTACCTCGTCGATCAGCTCCCCGTCCGGGCGCTCGCCGAGGTGCTGACCGCCTCGCGGGCGTTCGCCTACCTGGCCGCGGCGACACCCGGGATGCGCGAGCTGCTCACGATGGGCAAGGTCTGGGAGCTCGCGCAGGAGGCCCGCCGCACCCCGGGGGCGCGGCCGTACGACCTGGTGGTCCTCGACGCCCCCGCCACGGGCCACGGCGTCGCCGTCCTGCGGGCCCCGCGGACGTTCGCCGACGCGGCGCGCCTGGGCCCCATCGCCCGGCAGGGCCGTACGATCGACGCGATGCTCACCGACCCCTCGCGCACCGGCGTCGTGGCCGTGGCCACGGCGGAGGAGATGCCGGTCAACGAGGCCCTGGCGCTGCGGGCCTCGGTGCGGGACGAGCTGGGGCTCGACCTGGACCTCGCGGTGGTCAACGGCATGCTGCCCGACCGCCTGACCGCCGCCGAGGCGGAGGCGCTGTCGGCGGTGGCCGGCGCGCCGGGCCGCGTCGCGCGCTCACACCACGCCCGGGCGCGCGCCCAGCGAGCCCAGCTCGCGCGGCTGCGGCGCGGCCTGCGCGACACCGGCGTGCCCGTCGCGACGCTGCCGTTCTGCTTCGCCGCCGAGCTGTGCGCGGACGACCTCGCGGCGCTCGGCCGCCGGCTCGACCCCAAGCGCGGCAGGGAGCCGGCACGGTGAGCGTCGCCGACCGCCTGGTGGGCAAACGCATGTGCATCGTGGCCGGCTCCGGCGGCGTCGGCAAGACGACGACCGCGGCGGCGCTCGCGATGGGCCTGGCCGCCGCCGGTCAGCGCGTCGCCGTCGTCACGATCGACCCCGCGCGCCGGCTGGCCAACTCGCTCGGGCTGGACGAGCTCGACAACGAGCCGCGGCTGGTCGACCCCGCCCGCTTCGCGGACCACGGCCTCGAGATGCGCGGCGAGCTGTGGGCGATGATGCTCGACGCCAAGCGGACCTTCGACGAGCTCATCGAGCGCCTCGCACCGGACGAGCGGACCCGCGACGACATCCTCGGCAACCGGATCTACGCCGAGCTCAGCGGCGCCGTGGCCGGCTCGCAGGAGTTCACGGCGATCGCCAAGCTCTACGAGCTCGACCGCTCCGGGAACTTCGACGTCATCGTGCTCGACACGCCGCCGTCGCGCAACGCGCTCGACTTCCTCGACGCACCCGACCGGCTGACCCACTTCTTCGAGGGGCGCGCCGTGAAGCTGTTCCTCGCCCCGACGGGCCTGGCGGCGAAGGTGATGGGCCGCGGCACGGGTGTCGTGTTCTCCATCCTCAAGCGCGTGACCGGCGTCGACCTGCTGACCGATCTCAGCACGTTCTTCCGCGCGCTCAGCGGCGTGCTCGACGGGTTCGTCGAGCGGGCCGCCGGGGTCAAGGCGCTGCTCGGCGACCCGGCGACCACGTTCCTGATCGTCACCTCGCCGCAGCGGGAGCCGGTCGAGGAGGCGATCTACTTCCGCGGGAAGCTGCGCGAGGCGCGCATGCCGTTCGGCGGGCTGATCGTCAACCGCGTGGACCCGGGGGTCGGCGAGCCCGAGCCGCTGGACCCCGGCGCCGTCGAGGCGGCGCTCGCCGCCGACCTCGGGCCGGCGCTCGCCCGCAAGGTGGCCCGGACCGTCGCCGACGCGCAGGTCCTCGCCGACCGCGATGCGGGCTCGATCACGCGGCTGCGCCGGGAGCTCGACGAGCGCGAGCCGATCCTCGTGCCGCACCTCGACGGCGACGTCCACGACGTCGACGGCCTCGTGCAGGTGTACCGCCACCTCTTCGCCCTCGCCCCCGACCGCGAGCGGCTCGTGGTCCGGCCGGGCCGCGCGGCGCCGGGCGCGCAGGACGCCGGCGCCGCCTGACGCGGCGCCGGTCCCCAGGCGTGGTCCGGCGGCGGCCCCTCAGCTCGCTTCGGGTGGCCCCGGGTCGGGCAGCGGCGCCGGGTCGGGCACCGGTTGCGGGTCGGGTTTCGGCGGGCGTGGATCGGGGATCTCGACGGACATGGGCCCATGCTGCCGCACGGCGCGCGGTCCGGTCGTCCAGGGGTGGCATCCCCCCGTAACCGGCCTACTGCCACCGGGATGAGCGCTTCGCACCGTTCCCCGGTCGCTTGGGCCGGCGCGCTGGTCGTCCCGGCCGTGGTCCTCGCCCTGGCCGGCTGCGGCGGCTCCGGGTCGAGCTCGACCTCGGGCACGGCGAGCGCTCCGGTGGCGGTCGCGGGGGCGACGGCCTCGACGCCCTCCGGCGGCGACGTCCAGACGCAGTTCATCCGGGTCGTCAGCCAGGTCTCGCCCCAGGTCGTGCAGATCGAGACCGACCAGGGCCTCGGGTCCGGCGTGGTCTACGACGACCAGGGGCACGTCGTCACCAACGACCACGTCGTGGCCGGCGCCAAGCGCTACACCGTGACCCTCGCCGACAGCGCGCGCGAGCCTGCCTCGCTCACCGGGCGCTACACCGCCGGCGACCTCGCGGTGCTGCAGCTGAAGTCGGGCCGCCCGCCGAAGGCGACCTTCGCCGACTCCTCGAAGCTGAAGGTGGGCCAGCTGGCGCTGGCCATCGGCAACCCGCTCGGCCTGCGGTCGAGCGTCACCGACGGCATCATCTCCTCGCTCGGGCGCACGGTCAGCGAGGGGCCGGAGACCGGGGCGGTCATCGCCTCGGCGATCCAGACCAGCGCCTCCATCAACCCCGGCAACTCCGGCGGGGCGCTCGTGGACCTCGACGGCCAGGTCGTCGGGATCCCCACGCTCGCCGCGGTGGACCCGCAGCTCGGCGGCGGCGCCGCCCCGGGCATCGGCTTCGCCATCCCGAGCAACACGGTGACGCGGATCGCGGACCAGCTCATCGCCTCCGGGCACGTCACCCGGTCCGGGCGCGCGTTCCTCGGCGTCGAGGTCGCCACCGGGGTGACGGGCTCCGGGGTCCTGGTCGCGGCCGTCCAGAAGAACGGCCCGGCAGCCGACGCGGGGATCCGCCCGGGCGATCGCATCCTCTCGATCGCCGGCAAGCCGACGCCGACGGCGGACGACCTGACGGTGGTCCTGGCCGACCTGAAGCCGGGTCAGACCGTCCCCGTCGCCCTCCGGCGCGCCGACGGCACCAAGGCCACCGTCGACGTGAAGCTCGGGGAGAGCCCCGCCTAGGACCCTAGAACCGCACCGGCGCCTCGGCCGGCATGCCCTCGGGCGCCTCCGCGGGCTGCAGCAGGGCATCGGCCACGGCGCGGACGTCGGCGTCGAGGTGCCCGCAGAGCACGTCGCGCAGGATCGCGCGGGCGTGGCTCTCGACGTCGCCGGCCAGCGCGGCGACGACCTCGGCGGGCGGCAGGCCGGCCCCGGTGACGACGGAGCGCTCGGCGGCGACGGCCAGCCGCACGCGCTCGGCCAGCGCGTCGCGGTCGTCCGGCTCGGCGCAGACCGCCGCCAGCCTTCCGGCGAGGCGGCCGCTCGCGGGCCCCTCGGGCTCGAGCAGCGCGCGGAGCGCGAGCAGGTGGTCGGTCAGGCCGTCCTCGGGCCGCTCGCGCGTGCAGCCCAGCTCGAAGCGCCGTAGCGCCCAGGCGACCTCGCCGCCCCGCGGCGTTCGCCGGCCGACGAGGCTGCAGAACGCGCGCAGCTCGTCCTCCTGGGCGGGCGTCACCGGGCAGGCGGCGCGCGGGCGGCCGAGCGCCGCGCCCGGGCCGAGGACGACGACCTGCCACGGGCCGCCGGCGGTCCGCGTCCAGGCGGCGGGGCCGAGCCCGACGCCGGCCGGATCGTAGAGGCGCAGCGCCGTGACCAGGCGCCCGAGGCGGATCCGCGCGTGCTCGAGCGGGGCCTCGTCGCCGGCGGCCGCCTCCCAGCGGAGCACGGCCAGCACGTGCGGCGTCCCGCCGCCGCGCGGCCAGACCGCGTCGGCGGGGGCGTCGTCGAGCGCGTCGCCGCGCATGAGCGCGAGGCCGTCCCCCATCGCCACCTCGGCCGACTCGAGCTGCAGCCCGAGCAGGGGGGCGACGACGAGGGTCTCCGTGCGGCCCTCGTGGACGATCGCCTCGAGGTCCGCGTAGGCCTGCTCGAAGCGGGCCGGGACCAGCGCGAAATCGCTCGAGTCCTCGAAGACCTGCCCGAGCAGCGCCCGCAGCGCCAGCTCGGCCCGCTCGCGGGGGCGCATGCCGCTCACCCCGCCCCGCGACACGCGGGCCTGCAGGTAGGCCTCCAGCCCGCCGACGGCGCTGAGGGCGTGCACCGCCGGGAGGTAGGTCGGCAGCCGGGCGATGACGCTCTGGCGCTGGTCGATGAAGTCGGCGGTCAGGGGGCGGTAGCAGTACAGCGGGCGGTCGCGCCGGGCGCCGCGGGCCTCCACGACCTCGAACGGGACCTCGTGGCCGGCGGCCGTGTCGGAGGCGAGCTGCCAGGCGGCCTCCTCGGCGAAGGCCAGCAGGGCGAAGTGGAGCTGGCGGTTGCGCATGGCGCGGGGTTCGGCGCCGCGGCCCGCGCTCCTCGCCGGCGCACGGGGCCTTGCAGGCGCGGCGGACGGCACGACCGCCCGCATGCAGGGTCGCGCCCGCCGAGGGCGAACCCGGACCCATGAGCAAGCGCATCGCCCTGGTGGCGGTGCTGGGGGCGCTGCTGCTCCCGGGGACCGCCCAGGCGCAGCTCGGCGACCGCCCCCTGCGCCGCGGCGCGCACGGGACGGACGTGCGGACGCTGCAGGGTCTGCTCACGACGGCGGGCTTCCGGACGAGCGCCGACGGCAGCTTCGGCCGGGCGACGCAGGCTGCGCTGCGCAGCTTCCAGGACGCGGCGAAGCTGCGCCCCACGGGCGTGGCGACGCGGACGACGGTCGCCGCCCTGCGGACGGCGGCCGCCTCCGCGACGCCGGCGGCCGCCCCGCCCCCCGCGACCGCCGGGGCCCCGTCCAGCCCGACGTCCACCGGCGGGGCGCCGGGCACCCCGGCGGCACCGGTCCCCGCCGCGACCCTGGGAGCCGACGGCCAGGCCGCCGCGCCTGCCGGGGCGCCGCCCGCGGTCACCGGCCTCGTCGCCGCCGCCAACCGGATCAACGCGCTGCCCTACCGCTACGGCGGCGGCCACGCCAGCCCCGAGGACACCGCCTACGACTGCTCGGGGTCGGTCTCCTACGCGCTCCGCGGGGCCGGCCTGCTCACCGCCTCGCTGGACTCCTCCGGGCTGGCCGCGTGGGCCGCGGCCGGTCCGGGCAGCTGGATCACGGTCTACGCCAACAAGGGCCACACGTTCCTGGTCGTCGCGGGGCTGCGCTTCGACACGTCGGGCATGCGCAGCGCGCCCGGCGCCCCGTCGCGCTGGCAGGCCGCCGGGCGCTCGGTCGCGGGGTTCGCCGTCCGCCATCCCGCCGGTCTCTGAGGGGTACGCTGGGCGCTGCGTCCCGCATCGCAGGGGTAGCATCGATCGTGATGAAGCAGGCCGCCTCCGTCACCGGGACCTGGGCCGAGCACGCCTTTGAGACGCTCGCCGGCGCCGGCTACCGCCGCGGCGGCGCGCGCCAGGCCGTCGTGGACCTGCTGGGCCGCCAGCCCTGCGCGCTGTCGGCGGCCGAGATCGAGGACGCGCTGAGCGACTCCGAGCGCGCGGTCGCGCGCGCCAGCGTCTATCGCGTACTCGACGAGCTGGAGGGCCTGCGGCTCGTCCAGCGGCTGGAGGTCGGCCAGGGCATCCTGCGCTACGAGGCGCTGCACCCGGGCGGCCACCACCATCACCACCACCTGGTGTGCGACGCCTGCGGCGAGATCATCCCGTTCGCCGACGACGAGCTCGAGCGCGTGATCCACCGCGTCGCCGACCGCGTCGCGTTCGACGTGGCCGATCACGAGATCGTGCTCCACGGGACCTGCCGCGCCTGCCGCTCCTAGGCGGCGCTCAGCGCGAACACCCGCCGGGCGTTCCCGCCGAGGAAGAGCTCGCGCGCCTCGGCATCGAGCTCGAGGGTGTCGAGGTCGGCGAGCGCGCGCTCATGGGGGATCATCGGGTAGTTCGTCCCGAAGAGGACCTTGCGGCGCCCACCGCGGCCCCGCAGATAGCGCACGAGCTCCGGCGGGTAGCGCCGCGCGGTGTAGGCCGAGGTGTCGATGTGGACGTTGGCGTGCTTGCGCGCGACGGCGACCATCTCCTCGGTCCACGGGTAGCCGATGTGGCCGGCGACGATCACGAGCTCCGGGAAGTCCAGCGCGATCTGGTCGATGTAGGGGATCGGCCGCCCGGGCTCGGAGGGCCGCAGCGGACCGGTGTGGCCGACCTGCGTGCAGAACGGCACCCCGAGGTCGACGCACGCCGCGTACAGCGGGGAATAGCGCCGGTCGGTCGGCGGCGCGTCCCACAGCCAGGGCAGGACGCGGAGCCCCTTGAAGCCGAGCTCGGTGACGCAGCGGCGCAGCTCGCGGACGGCGTCCATCGGGCGGGAGAGGTCGACGGCGGCCAGGCCGGCGAAGCGGTCGGGGTGCGAGCGCACCCAGCCGGCGACCTCGTCGTTGGCGATGATCGGGCCCGACGGCCCGTGCCAGGCGCTGAGCAGGCCGACGTCGACCCCGGCGCGGTCCATCGCCTCGAGCGTGGCGGAGATCGGCACCGCCTCGGCCGGCAGCTCCTGGCCCGTCCAGCGGCGCAGCGAGTCGAACATGTCGTGGTCGAGGAAGCGCGGTGTCGGGTGCTGCATCCAGGCGTCGATGACCATGGGGGGATCCTGCCACCCGCGGCTGCCGGGCTACGCGCGCGCCACGCGGCCGGCGGCCCCGCGGGCGAGGCCGACGACCAGATAGGCGACCACGAGCGCGCCCGCGACCGACGCCCCGGCCGCCGTGCGCGCGTGGTAGGAGACGTAGAGCCCCGCGGTCCCGGCCACGACGGCGATCGACGCCGACACGAGCATCATCGGCAGCATGCGCCGCGCCACCAGGCGGGCGGCCGAGGCCGGCGCGATGAGGACCGCGACCACGAGCAGGTTGCCCAGCCCCTGGACCGCGACGAGCAGCGCCGCTGCGAGCAGCACGAGCAGCGCGACGTCGACCGCGAGCGGGCGGACGCCGAGCTGCGGCGCGGTCGCGCGGTCGAAGCCCACGACGAGCAGCCGATGGTGCAGGACCCAGAGCGCCCCGGCGAGCAGGACCACGAGCCCGGCGGCGAGCGCGAGGTCGCCGTCGCTGACGCCCAGCACGTCGCCGAACAGCAGGCCCTGGAGGCCGGGCGGCGTGGCGGGGCTCAGGGCGAGCAGCACCCCGAGGCCGAACAGCGTCGTCACCACCACGGCCACCGCCGTGTCGCGCCCGATGACCGGCGTGCGGCCCGCGAGGGCGACGGCCACCGCGGCGACCAGCAGACCGGCCGCGCCGCCGAGCAGCAGCGGCAGTCCCAGCAGGGCCGCGACGACCAGGCCGGGCAGCAGCGCGTGGGCCAGCGACTCGGAGCTGTAGGCGAGCTCGAAGAACAGCACCCAGCAGCCGAGCATGCCGCCGGCCAGCCCGAGCAGCACGACCTCGAGCAGGGCCCGCCGGTCCAGCGACTCCGTCCACGGCTGGGTCAGCCAGTCCAGGACGGCGAGCGTCACGAGCCGCGGGCGTGGTCATGGTGGTGCGGAGGCAGCACCACGTGATCGGTCCCGTGCACGGCGCAGTCGATCGGGACCACGTCGCCGCCGTAGGTCGCCTCGAGCACCTCGCGGGTCAGGACGTCGGGCGGGCCGAAGGCGATCTGGCGCCGGTTGAGGCACAGCACGCGGTCCCAGCGGCGCGCCTGCTCGACGTCGTGGCTGGCGACGAGCAGCCCGCGGCCCTCGGCCGCCAGCCGGCGCAGCAGCGCCTCGAGCCGCTCCGCGCTCGTGGCGTCCAGGCCGGTGAAGGGCTCGTCGAGCAGCACGACCGGCGCGTCCTGGACGAGCGCGCGCGCGACGAGCACCCGCTGGCGCTGGCCGCCCGAGAGGTCGCCGAACGTCGCGCCGGCCAGCGCGCCGAGGTCCACGGCGTCCAGCGCG
>JAXDGY010000458.1:0-12649 GCA_034664785.1 Solirubrobacteraceae bacterium | reverse complement strand
CTGCTGGCCGGCGCCGGAGAGCTTCCAGGTCGTCTTCGACCCGCGGACCTCGGAGATCCTCGAGTGGTCGATGCAGCCCCCCCGCCGGCGACGCGCACCGCTGCTCGCCGAGCCGCACCGTGACCGTGTTGGACACGGGCTACGCCAGGCAGGCGGGCGACCGGCCGTAGCCTTCGCCGGTGTCAGCGCGAACACCAGGAATCCGGTCCCAGGCAAGATGCGGCGCACGCGGCGATCGCCGGGAGCGATCGCCGTCTCCGGCATCCACGACGAGGGCGAGGGCATGGCCACGATCACCGAGCACCACGCGGAGCAGGTCGAGGAGGCGAACGCCTCGGGGCGCACGCCGGTCGTGTTCGTCCATGGCCTGTGGCTGCTGCCCAGCAGCTGGGACCGCTGGGCGGCGGTCTTCGCGGAAGCCGGCTACACGCCCCTGACCCCCGGGTGGCCGGACGATCCCGAGACGGTCGACGAGGCCAACGCCAACCCCGAGGTCTTCGCCCACAAGACGGTCGGGCAGGTCGCCGACCACTTCGCGGGGATGATCGGCGGCCTGGCGACCAAGCCGGCGATCGTCGGGCACTCGTTCGGGGGCCTGCTGGCCCAGATCCTCGCCGGGCGCGGCCTCTCCGCGGCGTCGGTCGCGATCGACCCGGCGCCGTTCCGCGGCGTGCTGCCGCTGCCGATCTCGGCGCTGAAGTCCTCGGCGCCGGTGCTCGGCAACCCCGCCAACCGCAACCGCGCGGTCCCGCTGAGCTACGAGCAGTTCCGCTTCGCCTTCGCCAACGCCGTCAGCGAGGAGGAGGCCAAGGAGCTGTATGAGACCTACGCCGTGCCGGCCTCCGGCGCCCCGCTGTTCCAGGCGGCGACCGCGAACCTCAACCCGTGGACCGAGGCGAAGGTCAACTCCAAGAACCCCGACCGCGGACCGCTGCTGATCATCTCGGGCGAGAAGGACCACACCGTCCCGTGGGCGATCGCCAACGCGTCCTACAAGCGCCAGAAGCGCAACGACGGCGTCACCGAGATCACCGAGATGCCCGGCCGCGGGCACGCGCTGACGATCGACAGCGGCTGGCGCGAGGTCGCCGACACGGCCCTCGCGTTCGTCAAGCGCTTCGTGAAGCCCGGCCGCGACGGCTAGCGGCGGTTCTCAGGCCGACGGCACGGGCGGCCGGTCCGGCGCCCGGCGCGAGCCCTGGGGCATCTCGATCGGCAGCGTGAGGACGAAGCGCGCGCCGGGCTGATCGTCCTCCGGCGCGTAGGTCAGCGTCCCGCCCAGCCGGTGGGCGAGCTCGTTGCCGATGGCCAGGCCGAGGCCGAAGCCGCCCTCGCCGGCGGTGGTGCTGCCGCGCTGGAAGCGCTCGAAGACGATCTCACGCTCGCGCTCGGGGACGCCCGGCCCGTCGTCGGTGACGGCGAGCGTCGCCGTCGCGCCGTGGTAGGCGGCGACCACGCGCACGGTGCTGCCCTCGGGCGCGTAGCGCAGCGCGTTGTCGATGAGGATCCGGGCGACGCGCGCGACCGCGTCCGGATCGCCGTGCGCCCAGCAGGGACCGATCGGCGGCACGATGTCCAGCGTGCGGCCGGCGTCGCGCGCCTGGAGGGCGAACTCCGCGGCGACGGCGCGCGCCACCTCGCCGAGCTCGACGGGCTCGCTGCGCAGCTCGATGCCGGCGTCGAGCCGGCTGAGGTCCAGCAGCTCGGTCGCGAGGTTGCGCAGGCGCTGGATCTGGCCCTCGGCGAAGGCGACCTGCTCGCGGGCGTCCTCGCGGTCGAAGTCCTCGCGCTCCAGGTCCTCGCCGAGCAGCTCGAGCGTCCCCGAGAGCGAGGTCAGCGGCGTGCGCAGCTCGTGCGACGCGGTGGCGACGAAGCGCCGCCGCGCGGTCTCCTGGCGTCGCAACCCGATCTGCATCGCCCCCATCGCGCGGGCCAGGTCGCCGACCTCGTCGCGGGTCTCGTCGCGCGGCGGCGGGGCGTCCATGCCGTCGCGCAGGATGCGCAGGGCGGCCTGGCGCAGGCGCCCGAGCCGCCGCGAGAGCGTCGTGGAGAGGACGACGGCGAACACGAGCGCCGCCGCGAAGCCGATCAACGCCGCCTTGAGGAACGCGTCGCGGACCTCGGCCACCGCCTCGGCGACGTCGGTGTTCGGCTTCCGGGCGGCGAGGACGTAGAAGCTCCGCGCGCCCTTTGGGGAGAGCGCGACCGCGATCCGCGTGCCGGCGTTCGTCTCGGACTCGACGGTGTGCCCGAAGGTGTACGCCTCGTAGACGTCGTCGGCCTGGTCGGGCAGGCCGTACAGCGACTTGAGCTGGGGGTCCAGCAGGTAGAGCGCCACGCGGGCGTTCGTGCGGCGCTGGAGGCTGTCGACGACCTCGTAGGCCTTGCCGACGGCCTGCGGGTCGCGCTTGAGCGCCTCCTGGAGCTGCCCGCGGGCGGACAGCGTCGCCGCCTTCAGCGCGCTCTGGCTCTGGTCGCGCAGCCGGTGCTGCAGCGGCGACAGCAGGGCGGCGGCCGCGGCCGCCAGGGTCACGGCGCTCGTCACCACGAGCGCGATCAGCAGCCGCGTGCGCAGGCCGCCGAAGCGGGTCATGGCTCCCGGAAGCGGTAGCCCGCGCCGCGGACGGTGAGGATGAGGCTGGGCTCCTCGGGCTGCGGTTCGAGCTTCTCGCGCAGATGGCGGATGTGGACGTCGATCGCGCGCGGGTCGCGGTAGGCGCTGTCGCCCCAGATCGCGCGCAGCAGCTCCTGGCGGTTGAACAGCCGCCCGGGGCGCTCCATCAGGCAGCCGAGCAGCTCGAACTCGGAGAAGGTCAGCTTCACGGACTCGCCGCGGACCTGCACGGTCCGCTCGCGGCGGTCGACGAGCACCCCGGCGACGCTGAGCGCGCCGTCCTCGACGACCCGCCCGGTCGTGCGGCGCAGGACGGCGCGGATGCGGCTGCGCAGCTCGGCGAGCCCGAACGGCTTGGTCACGTAGTCGTCGGCGCCCGACTCGAGGCCCTGGACCGCGTCGGCCTCGCTGTCGAGCGCGGTCAGCATGATGATCGGCGTCACGTCGCGGCGGGAGCGCAGCGTCCGGCAGACGTCGTGCCCGGAGGGCCCCGGGCCGAGGGCGACGTCGAGCAGCACGACGTCGAAGCGCCCCTCACGGGTCGCGGTCAAGGCCCCGTCGCCGTCGGCCACGGCGGTGATCCGGTGACCCTCGCGGTCGAAGGACCGGGTGAGCATCTCCCGGAGCGGGGCGTCGTCGTCGACGATCAGGATGTCGAGCGCTGAGACGGCCATCCGCTCTGGGAGGGTAGTGCGGGCCGCCGGATCAGGCGCGGCTGCGGGGCCTGGCGCCGGCCCGCGCCTTGCGCCGGGCGGCCGCGTCGAGGCGCAGCTGCTCGTGCTCGACCTCGCGCTTGAGCTGCTGGAGGGAGCGGCGGAGGTGCCCGCGCACCTGCGGGGCGGCGATGCGCTCGGCGACCCAGCCGAACAGCCCGGCGCCGGCCACGCCGTAGGCCAGCCGGAACTCGACGCGGGTGCGCGCCCCGCGCCCGGGGGCGCCGCGGACCGCGCGCAGGCGCCAGCGCGCCCGCTGGTCGATGCCGGTGATCGAGGTCCACGCAAGGTCGCGCGCCTCGTCGCACTCGACGATCTCGACGAGGCTGCCGATCTCCGCCGACCCCACCCGCATGAGCATCCGGTAGCGGGCGCCCAGGCCCCGCTCCTGCTCGCCGGCCACCTCCCAGCGGGTCACGCCGGACATGTAGTCGAGCGTCCGCGCGGGGTCGGTGATCGCCTCCCAGATGAGCTCGGGCGGGGCGCTGACCTCGATCTGTGCCGCGACGCGCATCAGCCGATGACGGGCAGCCGGCGCTCGGCGGCCAGCGCGTCGAGGGTCTCCTGCATCAGCCGCATGAGGTGGTCGTAGACCTCCTGCACGTCGGGGTCGTTCCCGAACTCACGGCGCAGGTGGATCGCCGGCAGCACCTCGGTGGTGATCTTGGCCGGCAGCGGGATGTGGCCGAGGAAGTCGCCCACGTTCAGCCCCCAGGGGACCGCGAGCGAGATCGGCAGGACCTTCAGGCGGAACAGCCGGTCGAGCATCAGGCCCTTGGCCAGGCGCTCACCGCGCGTGAGGAACAGCGCGGTCTCCTGCCCGCCGATGGACACGACGGGGACGATCGGGACGTCGTGGGCCAGGGCGAGGCGGATGAACCCCTTGCGGCCCGCGAAGTCGATCTTCCCGCTCTGCCAGCTCGGCCGGTGCACCTCCCAGTCCCCGCCGGGGTAGACGAGGACGACGGCGCCGCTGCGCAGCGCCTGCTCGGCGTTGCCGGGCGAAGCGGCGACCGTCCCGAACCGGCGCAGGAAGCCGAGCCCCGGCATCGAGAGCACGAGGTTGTGGGCCAGCTGGTAGAAGGGCCGCTCGACGCCGAAGAACGTGCTGAACGCCAGCGTGAGCAGCGCGGTGTCGGGCGTGAGGTTGCCGCCGGAGTGGTTGCCCACCAGCAGGACCGGGCCGTCCTCGGGGATGTTGCCCATGCCGCGGATGTCGCCGCGGAACCACAGGCTCGTCAGCAGCCAGAGGCGGGGCAGGCTCTCCCGGATGTAGTCGGGGTCGCGCTCGTCGAGGTCGGCCCGCGGGATGCGGCTCGTGATCGGCGCGGCGAGCGCGCGCGCGAAGCGGCCGGGCAGGCCGGTCAGGTCGGCCGCCGCGGGCGTGGCCGCCCGGGCTGTGCTCGTGCGCTGCGCCATCGGCGCAGCCGATCCTATTGGAGGCCGGAGCGGCCCGGCGGGTCGACGAGTCGCAGCACCCGCGCCGCCACGGAGTCGTGGTCGCGCGGCCGGACGGCGCCATAGGCGATCCTGGTGATCTCGGTGCGGGCGAAGCACGTGCCGGCGTGCCAGGCCTCGAGGCGCAGCAGCACGCCGTGCTCGGCGTCCAGCGCCAGGAGGTAGCGGTCGGCGCCGAAGCCGAGGGCGTCCAGCGAGGGCGCCCGCCGCGGGCCCGCCGGGCCGGGGCGGGCGGGCAGGGGGGTGGCGACCGCCAGCCGGGCCGGGCGCCCGGCGATCGTCCCGTTCCCGTCGGGGACGAGCCGCAGGTCGGTCAGCGCGCGCGCCGGGCGCAGGAGGTGGGCGAACAGCACGACGCCGTCGTGGGCGACGCCGCCGTCGGGCTCCTCGCCGCCGCGCCCGGTCGCGGGGTCCTGCCAGAGGCGCACGACGGTGGTGCCCGCGGCGCGCCCGGGCGTCAGCGCGGCGGCGGGCGGGCTGGGCTGGTCGGGGGCGACCGCGGCGCGCCATGCGCGCGAGGCGGCGGCGCGGTCCTCCCAGTGGCGGACGGTGGCCCGGAGGGCGGCCGGCCGGTCGCCCGCGCGGCGCGCGAGGCCGAGCAGGGCCATGGCCGTGGAGCCCTGCGTGTCGCCCGTGCCTCCCATCGCGGGCGGACGCTACCGGGGCGGTGTCAGGCGGCGCGCCGCATGGCGGCCGGGCGGGGCACGCGCGCGTCGCGCCCCGGCTCCTGCGCGTCGACGCGCTGGAGGAAGCCCGCGAGCAGCCGGTTGGTGCGTGCCGGCTGCTCGATCTGCGGCACGTGGCCGCAGTCGTCCAGGATGACCTGCTCGGCGCCGGGCAGCACCCGGCCGACGTGGCGCGAGAAGCCCGGGGGGATCAGCGGGTCATGGGCGCCCCAGACGAACAGCGCCGGCCGCTCGAGCCCGTGCAGCCGGGGATAGAACCCGTCGGCGCCGAAGGGCTGGTCGAGGTAGAGGTTGCGGGCGGCGGCGAGGAAGGCCAGGCGGGCGCCTGCCGAGCCGTAGATCCGCTGGAACTCGTCCACGACGATGTCCGCCACCGACGGGTCGAGCCGGTCGGGGTCGGCGAACAGCGACCAGAGGTGCTCGGCGACCAGCGAGCGGCGGATCCGGTGCGGCAGCAGCCCGAACTCCGGCCGCAGCAGCTTGACCACGGGATGCCAGCCGCGGCGCACGAAGGCCACCGCTGGGCACAGCAGCCCCAGCCCGCCGACGCGTTCCGGGGCGCGCAGGGCGACCTCGAGGGCGACGCGGCCGCCCATCGAGTTGCCGATGAGGTGCGTGCGGTCGATGTCCAGCGCGTCGAGCAGGTCGATGACGGTCTCGGCGAACCAGCGCGCGGTGTACGGCGCGAAGGCGGGCTTGGAGGACGACCCGAAGCCCGGCAGGTCGATCGCGTGCACGCGGTAGCCCTCGTGGCGCAGCGCCGCGGCGGTGTCGAAGAACGAGGTCTTGGCCGCGCCGAGACCGTGCAGCAGCAGCACGTCGGGGCCGTCGCCGTCGAGCGTGACGGTGGTGATCTGCTTGCCGCCGACCGCGACGTCGCGCAGCCGCTGCAGCGGCGGGCGGCCGTTCGGCAGCCGGAACAGGCCCTCGAAGCCGAGCGCGAGGTCGAGGTTGCCGCGGGCGCGCAGGCGGCGCTCCGAGAACGCCTCGACGCCGCTCAGCTCGCCCTGCCGCAGCGCGAGCCAGGTCGCCGCGTCGGTCCCGATGACCACGTCGGGCTCCCGGCGGGTCACGCCCTTGCGGACCCGCGCGCCGTGCGTGGTGGCCCGCACCTCGAAGGTGTGCCCGATGTCGCCCAGGCGCACGTGGTAGGTCGCGTCGAAGCCGGGACGGGCGCCCAGGTAGCGCTCCGGCAGCATGCGGAAGGCCTCCTCGACCTCATGCAGCCGGGCGGCGGTGGACGGTGTGGTCGCCACGAGGCCGGGGACCCTACCCACGGGACCCGATCGATAACGATCGTCCATGTGGCCAAACTTCGCTCAGAGCGTCAAGTCGGGCGGCGGTCAGGCCCCGTACGCTGCGCCCGTGCGCAAGATCCGCCTGCATGACACGCGCAGCGGCCGCCCGACGGAGTTGGCGCCGCGGGACCCGGGCAAGGTCGGCATCTACGCCTGCGGGCCCACGGTCTACAACCGCATCCACGTCGGCAACGCCCGCCCGTTCGTCGTCTTCAGCCTGCTCAAGCGCTTCCTGGCGCATGAGGGCTATGACCCCACGCTCGTGGTCAACATCACCGACGTCAACGACAAGATCTACGACGCGGCCCGTGCGGCGGGGGTCCCATCGGCGCAGCTCGCGAGCGAGATGACGGCCCACTACGTCGCCGACACGGACGCCCTGGCCCTCGGCCGGCCCGACCACGAGCCGCTGGCCGGGCAGACGATCGACGGCATCGTGGCGCTGATCGCCGCGCTCATCGAGCGCGAGGCGGCCTACGCCGTGGACGGCGACGTCTACTTCCGGGTGCGGCGCGACCCGGCCTACGGCGAGCTCTCCCACCGGCCGCTGGAGGCCATGGACCAGGGCGAGAGCGACGTCGACCCGGCGGCGCTCGCCCGCAAGGAGGACCCGCTGGACTTCGCGCTCTGGAAGGCGCAGAAGCCGGGGGAGGACACGGCGTGGGACGCCCCCTGGGGCCGCGGCCGGCCGGGCTGGCACATCGAGTGCTCGGCGATGGCCGAGGAGCTGCTCGGGGTCGGGTTCGACATCCACGGCGGCGGCAACGACCTCGTCTTCCCCCACCACGAGAACGAGGCCGCGCAGACCCGCATGGCCCATGGGGCCGAGCTGGCCCGGATCTGGATGCACAACGGGATGCTCCTGATGGGCGAGGAGAAGATGGCCAAGTCGGTGGGCAACATCGCCCTGCTGGGAGAGGTGCTCGAGCGCTGGGGCCGCGACGCGCTCGTCCTGTTCTTCTCGACCGGCCACTACCGCCAGCCCCTGCGCTTCGATGAGTCGGCGCTCGCCCAGGCCCAGACGGGGGTGCGGCGGCTGCGCGACCTCGCCGGCCGGCTGGGCCCGGGGCGCTCACCGGTCTGGTCGGAGCCGCTGAAGGAGCGCTTCTTCGCCGCTCTGGCCGACGACTTCAACACGCCGCAGGCGCTCGCGGTGGTCTGGGCGTGGGTCCGCACGGCCAACAGCGCGGAGGGCCCCGTGGGCCGCGACGACCTCGCGGAGATGCTCGGCGTCCTCGGCCTGGAGAACCTGCTGGAGGGCGTTCCCGGACCGCCGCCGGAGGTGATCGAGCTGGCCGAGGCGCGCCTCGCCGCCCGCGCCGCGCGCGACTTCGGCCTCGCGGACGACCTGCGCGACCAGATCGCCGAGCTGGGCTGGATCGTCCGTGACACGGCCGGCGGCTATGAGTTCGAGCCGGCGGGGTGATCCTCTACGGCCGCAACGCGGTGCACGAGGCCCTGCGCGCCGGCCGCCGGCCCGTGCACCGGGTCTGGGCGACCAAGGGCGCGGCCCGCGAGGACTGGCTGGCCGCCGCCGGCGTCGCGGTCTCCGTCGTCGACGCGGACGCCGTCGCGGCGCGCTGCGGCAGCGACGCCCATCAGGGGATCTGCGCGGAGGTCGGGCCCTATCCCTACGCCGACGCCGCGGAGCTGCTCGCCGCCCCGGACGGGGTGCTCGTCGTCCTCGACGAGGTCCAGGACGTCCAGAACCTCGGCGCCATCGCCCGCACGGCCGAGTGCGCCGGCGCGACCGGGATCCTGATCGGAGAGCGCCGCAGCGCGGAGGTGACGCCCGCCGCCGCCAAGGCGTCGGCCGGGGCGGTCGAGCACCTGCCCATCGCCCGCGTGCGCAACGTCGCCGATGCCCTCGGTGAGGCCAAGGACGCGGGCTGGTGGTGCTATGGCGCGGCGGCCGACGCCGCCGCCGTGCCCTGGACGGCCCCGGACTGGACGGGCCGCGTGGTGCTCGTGCTCGGCGCGGAGGGCAAGGGGCTGCGGCCGCGGGTCGCCGCGGCGTGCGACCAGCTCGTGGCCCTGCCGCTGCTCGGCCGCATGGAGTCGCTGAACGTCAGCGCGGCCGCGGCGGCGCTCCTGTACGAGATCGCGCGCCGCCGCACCTCCTGACTGCAACGCCCGTTGCAGTCCGTCCGCCGCCGTCCTTGACACGGGGGGTGCGGCATGGCAGGTTGCCGCTTCATAACTGTCAACCTGAGCTTGAGAAAGCCCAGGATTCGTCAGCTGGCGCCAGGGGAGGAGTGCGCCACTGAGTTGATCGCGCTGCCCGCGGGCACGCGGAAAGGACCGACTCGTGGCCCGTCTCTCCCCTAACCCTCAAGGTCAGGTGCAGGTCGATGACATGTACCTCATCGCCCTGGCCAAGCAGGGTGATCCCACCGCCTATGACCGGATCGTGCGCCGGTACTACGGCTTCGTCCGCCTCAAGGCGTCCTCCTACTTCCTCGCCGGCGGGGACAGCGACGACCTGATCCAGGAGGGCCTCGTCGGCCTCTACAAGGCCGTGCGCGACTTCCGGACCGACCGCGAGTCGAGCTTCCGCAACTTCGCGGAGCTGTGCATCACGCGGCAGATCATCACGGCGGTGAAGACGGCCACGCGCAACAAGCACACGCCGCTGAACCAGTACGTGTCGTTCTCCTCGAGCCCGGCGAGCGCGATGGAGGGGGAGCCGACGCTGGACGAGGTCATCCCGGGCCCGACGGTCCACGACCCGGTCAACCAGGTGATCTCATCCGAGGAGCTCCAGTCGCTCGTGGCCTGCCTGAGCACCGCGCTCAGCGAGCTCGAGTCGCGCGTGCTCGCCCTGTACCTCGACGGGTGCTCCTACGAGGAGGTCGGGGAGCGCCTGACCTGCGACACCAAGACCGTCGACAACGCGCTCCAGCGCGTGAAGCGCAAGGTGGGCGCGCACCTGTCCAGCCGCAGCGTGCTGCTCTAGGTTCCTGAGCCTGCTCTAATCCAGCCCATGTCGACCCTGGACATCGTCCTGCTCGCCGTCGCGGCGGTCCTCGTCATCGTCGTGCTCGTGGGCACGCGGATCGCGCGCCGTCGCCAGGAGGCCCGCGAGGCCGCGCTGCGCGAGAAGCTCGCCGCGGCCAACGAGGCGCTGGCCGACGCCCACGCGAGCGACAACGGCTGGGACCGCGCGAGCCTCGAGCGGGCGGCCCGGGCGGCCCACGGCGGCGCGGTCGAGGCGCTGCACCTCGTCCAGGTCGTCGACCGCCCGGGGACCGACGCCGACGAGGCGGTCTTCCAGATCGTCGGCGAGGAGGGACGCGTCTCGGAGGTCCGGCTGGGTCGCGTGGGCGACCGCTGGGTGCCCCAGGCCTGAACGCAACTTCCCCCACAGCGCCCGGCGACCCGGTTAGCCTGCCGCGGTCATGGGGGGGGAATCGATCACCAAGTCGTCGCGCCGGGGCTTCCTGGCCGTCGGCTCCGGTGCCCTGTTCTGCACCATCGCGGGAAAGCGCCTGAGCCTGGACCAGCCCGGTGACGCGGCGAAGGCGGATGCTGCGGCCGCGGCGGTCCGCCGTCCCCGGGCCGGCGCCGCCGCGGCGCCCGGCGCCGCGGCCGAGGACAAGCTCACGTTCGCCACGCCGTCCCCGCAGCCCGGGGGCGTGGTCCGCGAGCACTGGATCCAGGCGCGCAGGATGCGCTGGGACATCGTGCCGACCGGCCGCGACCAGTGGCACGGCGAGGCCGTCGCCGGCGCCTCCGCGTTCACCGCGTTCGGCTATGAGCCCATGACGGCGGGGTTCGCCGCGCCGCTGGGGCCCCCGCTGATTCCCGGCCCGACGCTCACCGCGGAGGTCGGCGACGTCCTCGTCGTGCACTTCCGCAACGCGGAGACCAAGGTGCGTCAGGGCCTGACGATGCACCCGCACGGGGTCCGCTACAACCCGGAGTACGACGGCGTCTTCCTCGGCGACTTCACCCGCGCGGGCGGCTACGTCGGCCCAGGCGAGGAGTTCACCTACACGTGGGAGGCCACGCCCGACAGCGTCGGGGTCTGGCCCTACCACGACCACGGGCCCAACCACACGCTCAACACGTTCCGCGGGCTGTTCGGCGCGATCATCGTGCGCCCGAAGGGCGAGAAGGCGCCGG
Source organism: Solirubrobacteraceae bacterium (assembly GCA_034664785.1). GTDB lineage: Bacteria > Actinomycetota > Thermoleophilia > Solirubrobacterales > Solirubrobacteraceae > Paraconexibacter. The sequence goes on along the minus strand of JAXDGY010000458.1, from coordinate 1,755 downwards.
ACAACGAGCACGTCCTGTTCTTCCACGCCCTGACGCCCGGGATCACGGGCCTTAAGAAGCCGTTCCAGTGCATCAACGGGCGCGCGTTCGCCGGCAACACGCCGACGCTGACCGCGAAGGTCGGCGAGGACGTGGCGATCCACGCGATCGGGATGGACGACAACTTCCACGACTTCCACGTCCACGGCCATCGCTGGCGCGACCCCACGGGGAGCTTCGTGGACACCCCGGCGGTGGGGCCGAACGAGACGGTCACCGCACGCTTCGTGGAGGACAACCCCGGCCGCTGGCTGTACCACTGCCACGTCTTCTCCCACCAGGACGGCGGGATGGCGGGCTGGTACCTGGTCGAACCCTGATGAGGAGGAGCACCATGTCGCACCGGCAGCTCATGACCACCCTGGCCCTCGTGGCCGGGGCGGCACTCGCGGTCCCCGGCGCCGCGGGCGCCGCGCAGTACCCGCCGCCCGCGGACCCGAAGGGCGAGCAGAAGCCCCCGCCGGGCCCGCACCGCACCTACACGGTGTGCGCCCCGAGCGGCAAGAAGGCCAAGGGCTGCAAGAAGACCATCCAGGCGGCGGTGGACGCCGCGAAGGCCGGTGACACGGTCAAGGTGCCCGACGGCACCTACCACGGCGGGACCAACGTCACCGGCGCGTCGAAGCGCTACCTGCGCATCATCGGCAACTCGAAGAGCCCGGCGAAGGTCAAGATCGACGCGACCGGCGTCTCCAACGCCAAGGCGCAGAACGCGTTCAAGGTCAACGGCGCCGACCAGGTCACGATCGACGGCTTCAGCGCCAAGGGCTTCAAGGGCAACGGGTTCTTCGTGGTCAACGTCACGGGCTACAAGCTCACGAACCTCATCGCGACGCGGGTCGGCACCTACGGCCTGTACGCCTTCAACTCCAAGGGCGGTGAGATGTCGAACTCCAGCGCCTCGGAGAACAACGACGCGGGCTTCTACATCGGGCAGACGCCGCCCCAGACCAAGCCCGTGCGGTCGATCGTGCGCAACGTGAAGTCCTTCGCGAACGTCCTCGGCTGGTCCGGCACGAACATGCGCTACGTGACGATCACGAAGTCGCAGTTCTACAACAACGGGTTGGGCATCGTGCCCAACGCGCTGGACTCGGAGAAGTTCGCGCCGCCGGAGGACAACGTCATCTCCGACAACGACGTCTTCTGGAACAACTTCAACTACTTCGCCGGGGCGCCGTTCCAGCTGCGCCCGGGCGCCACGGGCGACACGTCCTACCCCGTGGGGACCGGCATCCTGCTGTTCGGCAGCCGGCGCACGACCATCACGGGCAACCGCGTCTACGGCAACTACCTGCTCGGGGTCGGCATGCTCGAGCAGGTCCTGCTCAAGCAGAAGGACGCGGTGGACCTGATCGGCAACAAGGTCACCGACAACCAGTTCGGGCTCAACGGCACGGACAAGAACGGGCACGACCTGTACTACGACGGCAACGGCTCGGACAACTGCGTCTCCGGCAACACCGGGGTCGAGTCGACCGTGCCCGCCGGCGCGGCGACGATGGCGCCGTGCCCGTTCTCGGGCGCCAACACCTACGACGCCGCCGCGATCGGCACGGTCCTGGGGTGGGTCACCAACCCCGACCACGAGGCGTCGTGGGTGCGCGTCACGCATCCGCCGAAGGCGGGCATCACGCCGCTGGAGCGCTACACGAAGTAGGCGGTCGGGCATCGCCGGCCGCGCCGGTACCCGGTGCACAAGCGCCCCCCGCCCGC
>JAXDGY010000457.1:0-7142 GCA_034664785.1 Solirubrobacteraceae bacterium | reverse complement strand
TCGTGCTCGACCTCCACGATGCGGCCCTCGTCGAGCAGCAGGTCGACGTGCCCGAGGACCTCGGAGAGGGTGAGGTAGGCCTGGGTGACCGCCACGTTGCCCCAGATGGCCTGGGCGATCTGGTGGGCGGTGCGCGGCTGGTCGTCCAGGAGCCCGGCGATCTTCTCCTTGCGCCGGTCGTGGCCCTTGAAGCGCTCGTCGATCAGCGCGCGATGGTCCTCGACGGGCTTGCCGTGGCCGGGCAGGACGACCCGCAGGTCCATGGCGCGCGTCTCGCGCAGCGACGCCAGGTAGGTGACGAGCGCCTTCGGGCGCTCGGTCGCCTCGGGCGCGGCGCCGAGCGGCCGCGTGATCAGCGGGTTGGAGGAGATGTGGGCGATGAGGTGGTCCCCGCCGAGCAGGACGCCCGTCGCCTCGTCGTGGAAGACCGTGTCCGAGGGGGAGTGCCCGGGACGGTGCAGGACGCGCAGCGAGCGCCCGGCGAAGGCCAGCTCGCTGCCCACGGCCAGCGGGCGCGTGACGTCGACCGCCGCGCCCCAGCCACGGAACGACGCGCTGACCATGCGCAGCGCCGAGACGACGTCGTGCTCGATGCCGTGGCGGAGCATCGTCGTCGCGGCGAACGCGTCGTCGGCCTCGGCGGAGCCGCCGAAGTCCGCGAGCCAGCGGGCGAGGGCGTCCAGCGCGCAGACCTCCGCGCCCGAGCGCTCGGCGAGGATCGCGGCCAGGCCGATGTGGTCGTGGTGCTGGTGGGTCAGGACGATCCGCTCGAGGTCCTCGACGCGGCGCCCGTGCGCGGCCAGGGCATGCTCGAGCGCGGTCAGCGAGGTGCCCGAGTTCGGGCCCGTGTCCACCAGGGTCAGCGGGTCGTCCTCGATCAGGTAGCAGTTGACCCGGCCGACGAGGAACGGCGTGGGGACGGGGAGGACGTGGACGCCCGCCGCCGCGTCCGCGGTCATGCGCGGATGAGGCCCAGCACCTCGTCGCGGCGGCGCTCCATGTCCTCCACGGACACGAGCGACTCCAGGCACAGGCGCAGCAGCGGCCCCGTGTTGGAGGCGCGCACGTTGAAGTGCCAGTCGTCGAAGTCGACGCTGACGCCGTCCACGTGCGAGATGCGCCCGCCCTGCTCGGCGTAGCGGCGCTCGATCTCGTCCATGCGGCCCTGCGCGCCGTCCACCTCCGAGTTGATCTCGCCGGAGATGAAGTAGCGCGACCGGTAGGCCCCGACGAGGTCGGACAGCTTCGCGCCCTCGACCGACAGCTTCTCCAGGATCAGCAGGGCCGGGATCGTGCCGCTGTCGGCGCAGTAGAAGTCGCGGAAGTAGTAGTGGCCGGAGACCTCGCCGCCGAACAGCGATCCCTCGCGCTGCATGCGGGTCTTGAAGAACGCGTGCCCGACGCGGTTGATCTCCGCCTTGCCGCCGACGCGCTCGACGGTGTCGGCGACGGCACGGGACGCGCGGGCGTCATAGAGGATGGTCTGGGGCGGGTGGGCCGGCATCTTCGCCAGCAGGTGCTCGGCCAGGATCGCGGTCAGGAAGTCGCCGTCGACGAACTCGCCCCGGTCGTCGATGAAGAAGCACCGGTCGGCATCGCCGTCCCACGCGATCCCGAGGTCGGCGCCCGTCTCGCGCACCTTGTCGATGATGAACTGCCGGTTCTCCGGCAGCAGCGGGTTGGGCTCGTGGTCGGGGAACTCGCCGTCCGGGGTCCAGTAGGTCTCGACGAGGTCGAGCCCGAGGCGCTCGAGCAGCGGGCCGGCCATCGGCCCCGCCATCCCGTTGCCGCCGTCCACGACGACCTTCAGCGGCTTGACGTTGGCCGGGTCGATGAACGCCAGCGCGGCCTCCCGGAACCCCGCGGCCACGTCGACCTGCTCGACCGCGCCGTCCCCGGGTCCGTCGAGCGGGTCATCGGAGAGCACGAGGTCGCGGATGTCGCCGATGCCGGCGTCGCCGCTCAGGGCGATCGCGCCCTGCTTGACGAGCTTGGCGCCCGTGTACGCCTTGGGGTTGTGCGACGCCGTGCACATCAGCCCGCCGTCCAGCTCGCGGGAGCCGACGAGGAAGTAGAGCATCTCCGTCCCGACCTGCCCGGCGTCCAGGACGCGCGCGCCCTGGGACACGATGCCGTCGCGGTAGCGGGCGGCCAGCTCCGGCGCGGTCAGGCGCATGTCGCGCCCGAGGCCCACGGTGACCTCGCCGACCCGCTTGCCGGCGAGATCGGCGATGACCCGCGCGAAGGCCCGGCCGATCCGCTCGGCCGCATCGCCGTCGATCTGGTCGCCGTACAGGCCCCGGATGTCGTACGCCTTGAAGATCTCCGTGGGGACGGTCATGGCGCAGGATCCTATGGCGCTCGCCCCCGTGCCATCCTTCCCGCCGCATGACGAACCCCGGACCTGTGGTGATCCTCTGCGGCGGGCGCGGCACCCGCCTCCAGGAGCGGACCGTCGACCTCCCCAAGCCGCTCGTGGAGATCGGCGGGCGGCCCATCGTCTGGCACGTGGTGCACGTCTACGCGGCCCAGGGCTTCAAGGAGTTCATCCTCTGCACGGGCTACAAGGCGCAGCTCATCGCCGACTGGGCGGCGAGCTGCGAGTGGCCCGAGGGCGTCGAGGTCAACGCGGTCGACACCGGCATCGACACCCAGACCGGGGGCCGCATCAAGCGGGTCGCCCCGCTCGTCGGCGGCCGCACGTTCTGCGCGACCTACGGGGACGGCGTCGCCGACGTCGACCTCGCCGAGCAGCACGCCTTCCACGCCGAGCACGGGAGCCTGGCCACGATGACCGTCGTGCGCCCCGAGCTGCAGTTCGGCGTGACCGAGATCGACCCGGCCGGCCGCGTCACCGGCTTCCACGAGAAGCCGCGCTCGGAGCACTGGATCAACGGCGGGTTCTTCGTCTTCGAGCCCGGGGTCTTCGACTACCTGACGGACTCGAGCGTGCTGGAGCGCGCGCCGCTGGAGGGCCTGGCGGGCGACGGCGAGCTGCGCGCCTTCCGCCACACTGGCTTCTGGGACTGCATGGACACCTACAAGGACTCCATCACCCTCAACGACCTGTGGGCCGACGGCTCCGCGCCCTGGAAGCTGTGGCACGACTAGCCGCGGCCGCGCCGTCTGCTTCACTGCCCGCCCGATGACCGACTTCGGATCCGCCTTCGCCGAGCGCACGGCCTTCGTCACCGGCGCCTACGGGATGCTGGGCTACTGGATGGTGCGGGCGCTGCTGGGCCGCGGGGCGCGCGTCGTCGTGCTCAAGCGCGACCAGGTCACGGGCAGCGCCATCCAGATCGAGGGCCTCGAGCAGCGCTGCAACGTCGTCCACGGCTCGATCGTGGACTACGCGACCGTCGAGCGCGCGGTCTGCGAGTACGAGGTCGACACCGTCTTCCACCTCGCGGCCCAGACGATCGTCGGCGTCTCCAACCGGTCGCCGGTCTCGACCTTCGAGACGAACATCAAGGGCACCTGGAACGTCATGGAGGCGGTCCGCCTCAACGGGGTCCAACGCACGATCGTCGCGGCCTCTGACAAGTCCTACGGCTCGCACGACGAGCTGCCCTACCGCGAGAGCTTCGCGCTGCAGCCGCGCTACCCCTACGACGTCTCGAAGGCCTGCACCGACCTCATCGCCCGCTCCTACTGGCACACCTTCGAGGTGCCCGTCGCGGTCACGCGCTTCGCCAACCTCTACGGCGGCGGCGACCTGAACCCCAGCCGGCTGATCCCTGAGATGGTCAACGCCGTCCTGCACGACCGCGACCCCGTGATCCGCTCCGACGGCTCCCCCGAGCGCGACTTCCTCTACGCCGGCGACGCCGCGAACGCCTACCTGGCGATCTCCGACGCGCTCGACGCCGGGCAGGGCCGCGGCGAGGCGTTCAACGCGGGCGGCGACGCGCCGCACAGCGTGCGCGAGATCGTCGAGCTGATCGTGAAGGTCTCCGGCAGCCCCGTCACCCCCGACTACCGGGGGACGGGCACGCCGAAGGGCGAGATCGACCGCCAGTACGTCGACTCCACCAAGCTGCGCACGACCTCGGGCTGGGCGCCGGAGGTCGACCTGGAGGAGGGCCTGCGCAGGACGGTGGAGTGGTACCGCTCGCACCCGGAGGCGCTCACGCGCTGAGGGCCCCACCGCTAACCTGCTCGCCCATGTCCGGGCATTCGAAGTGGGCGAGCATCAAGCACAAGAAGGCGATCGTGGACCAGCGCCGCGGCAAGGCGTTCACGACCCTCTCGCGCCACATCACGGTGGCGGCGAAGGCCGGCGGCGGGGACGTCGACGGCAACCCGGCGCTGGCGCTGGCGGTCCAGAAGGCCAAGGACGCGTCGATGCCGAAGGACAACATCCAGCGGGCGATCGACAAGGGCACGGGCGCCGGCGCCGACGCCGAGACGTTCGAGGACGTCCTCTACGAGGGCTACGGCCCGGGCGGCGTGGCCCTGCTCATCGAGGCCCTCACCGACAACCGCAACCGCACGGGCGCCGACGTCCGCCACCTGCTCTCCAAGCACGGCGGCAGCCTCGGCGAGCCCGGCTCGGTGGCCTACCTCTTCGACAAGAGCGGCGTCGCCGTCGTCTCCGCCGAGCGCTACACGGAGGACGACCTGATCGTCGCCGTGGACGCGGGCGCCCAGGACATCGAGGTCGACGACGACGTCTTCGAGATCCTCACCGACCCGTCCGACATCACGGCGGTGCGGGCCGCGCTGGACGAGGCCGGCATCGAGGTCGAGACGGCCGAGGTCGTCTGGCGCCCGAAGACGCGCGTCCCGCTCGACGAGGACGGCGCAGCGAAGCTCATGCGGCTCGTGGACGCCCTCGAGGAGAACGACGACGTCTCGGAGGTCCACGGGAACTTCGACGTCCCGGCGGACGTGCTGGAACGCATCGCCGGATGAGCCGGCTCCTCCCGGCGGTCCTGCGGGAGGAGGTGCAGTTCCGCCGCCTGTTCCTCGGCCAGGCGCTGTCCATGCTGGGGGACCGGATCACGTTCGTGGCCCTGCCCTTCGGCGTGCTCGCGATCGGCGGCTCGGCGGGGGACGTCGGGCTGGTCATCGCGGCCTCCACGCTCCCGTTCGCGCTGTTCACGCTCGTGGGCGGGGTGTGGGCGGACCGGCTGCCGCGCCACCGGGTGATGCTGGTCTCCGACCTCGTGCGCTGCGCGTCGCAGGGCCTGGCCGCGGTCGGGCTGCTGACCGGCGAGATCACGGTCCTGCAGCTCGCCGCCCTGCAGCTCGTCTTCGGGACGGCCGACGCCTTCTTCTCCCCGGCGGTCACCGGCATCGTCCCCACCGTCGTCCCCGCGGCCCGCATCCAGGAGGCCACCGCGCTGCGGGCGCTCGTGCAGAGCGCGAGCCTCGTGGTCGGTCCGTCGCTCGCGGGCATCCTGGTCGCCGTCGGCGGCCCGGGCTGGGCGCTGGCGGTCGACGCGGCGACCTTCGCGGTCAGCGCGTTCTTCCTCGCGCGGCTCGTGCCCGACGTGGCCGCGCGGCTCGACGAGGTCTCCACGAGCTTCCTCACCGAGCTGCGCCAGGGGTTCGCCGAGGTCCGCGCGCGCTCGTGGGTGGTCTCGTTCCTCGGCGGGATGGCGGCCTACCACGTCGTCGTGCTCCCGGCGGTCTTCGTCCTGGGGCCCGTCCTGGCCGAGCAGGAGTACGACGGCGCCTCGAGCTGGGCGGTCGTCGTCGCCGTCTTCGGCGTCGGCTCGGTCGCCGGGAACGTCATCGCCCTGCGCTGGCGCCCGAGCCGGCCGCTCGCGGTCGCGGCCGTCGCGCTCGTCGTGGCCTCCTGCCAGGCGCTGATCGTGGGCAGCGGCCTGTCCATCGCGGCGATCGCGGCGCTCGAGGGCGTCACCGGCGTCGGGGTCTCGCTGTTCTTCACGCTCTGGGAGTCCGTGCTGGCCGAGCAGATCCCGGAGCGGTCGATCTCGCGGGTGTCGAGCTACGACTACCTCTGCTCGACCGGGCTGATGCCCGTGGGCCTCGCGCTCGCGGGCCCCGCCGCCGACGCGTTCGGCATCCACGCCACGCTGCACGCGATGACCGTCATCGGCCTCCCGGTCGCCCTCGCGGTGCTCGCCGTGCCGGGGGTGCGGGCGCTCAGGCGTCCCGCGGTCGCGCCCGGTGCAGCCTGACCTCGCCCGGCACGCCCTTCAGGCGCCGCGCGCCGGCGAACGAGAAGCGGGCGACGTCCTCGCTGACGGCCTCCTTGACCTCCTCGGTGACCAGCACGCTGCCGGCGCGCGCGACCGAGGTGACGCGGCTGGCGAGGTTGACCGGCCGCCCGTACCAGTCCCCGGCCCGGCTCACCGCCTGGCCGGCAGCGATGCCGACGCGCAGCTGGGGGAACGCCTCGCCCTCCTCGGCGGCGCGCTCGACGAGGACGAAGGCGGCCTGCAGCAGCCGGTCGAGGTCCGGGCTCTGGAGCATCACCGCGTCGCCGATCGTCTTGACGACCCGGACGGGCGGCGGCACGACGTCGGCGGCGAGGTCGGTCAGCCGCGCGGCGATGCGCTGGAGCTCCTCGGGCGGGATCTGCTCGCCGAGCCGCGTGAAGCCCACCAGGTCCGCGAAGGCGATGCCGACCTCCCGCGCGCCCGGCAGCGAGCCCGACTCGCGCTCGGCGGCGGTGATCGCCTCGGTCTGGACCACCTGGCGCAGCTGGCCGCGCAGGACCTGCTCCAGCAGCGGGCCCACCAGCGGCACGAGCTGCTCGGCGCCCCGGGCCATGCCCTCGGCCAGCTCGCGCTCGCTCGCCCCGGGCTTGAGCTGGAGCTCGAGGTTCACCTGGCGCATGAGCTCGGCGACCTGGCCTAGGCCGCGGCCGAGCAGACGGGCGGTGCCGATGAGCTGGTCGCGGTCGAGCCCCGCCTCGAGGAAGGTCTTGGCGAGCTGCGCGGACTCGAGGTCGCCGGGACCCAGCTCGTGGGCGTCGGGGTCGGTCACCGCGGGGAAGCCGTTGGCCCGCCGCAGGTCGAGGAGCAGGTCGAGCGGGACGCCGGTCAGCTCGGCGATCTCGCGGGCGCTGTGCTCGTTGCCGCCGCCGAGCGTGCCGCGGGCGCCCAGGAACAGCAGCGTCCCGTTCGCGGAGGCCTCGCGCAGGTCGTCGAGGTCGATGCCCTGGTCGT
>JAXDGY010000456.1:0-6315 GCA_034664785.1 Solirubrobacteraceae bacterium | reverse complement strand
TCGCGCCGCGTGAGCCGGGCGAGCCGCAGGGCGACGAGGTCGCCGCACAGCCGGAGCGCGGACCGGGTGCCGGCGGTGATCCGCAGGGCCCCGCGGAGCTCGCGGGCCAGCGCGCGCGCCGCGCGGGCGACGCGCCTCATGGCGACGGCGCCGGCCGCCGCGGCAGCGCGACGAGCCAGAACGCCAGCACGCCGCCCGTGAACCAGATGAACGGCGAGAACGGGGTGTTCGCCGTGGTCGTGGTGACGAACCAGAGCGGCAGCATCGCGACCAGCGGCGCGCCCAGGGCGGCGAGCATGGTCCGCGTGGCGCCATCGGCGACCCGGCGGCAGCGGCGCACGACCAGCGACACCAGCGCCAGGTGGAACCCCAGGAAGGCGAGCAGGCCGGGGATGCCGATCTCGTTGGTGAGATAGGTGAACTCGGTCTCGCTGTTGAGCGACGCCGTGGTGCCGCCGAAGCCCGCGGCCGGGCCCGACTTGCCGATGCCGGCGCCCAGCGGGTACTTGGCCAGGTACTCCCCGATGACCTTCGTCGGCCGCTCCTTCTGCGTGGAGCGCAGCACCTGGTTCGGGGTGAACGTCCCGTAGCGGTCGAAGGCCCCGATCTGCGCCCTCGACGTCACCAGCGAGACCGTCACGACGGCCACGAGCAGACCCGCCACGAGGCCCAGGCCGGCAGTCCACCAGCGTCTCGACACCGTCGCGAGCGCGCCGAACGCGACCGCGGCGACGACCGAGGCCACGATCCCCGCCCGGGTCTGCGACGTCACCACCCCGGCCACGGTGAGGGCGATCAGCAGGACGGCGAGGATCCGCAGGCGCGCGCTGCCCGCGATGCCCAGGAGCGCCAGCCCCGCCGGGATCGCCAGGACGCCGAACTGCCCGGCGAAGCCGGCGTCGGAGCCGAGGCCGAGCGGGCGCACCCGGCTGTCGCCGTAGCGGTCGTAGAACGCCCGGCCGCCGCCCGCGAACCGGCCCTCGCCCAGCACGCGCTCCTCGTAGCCCGGCCCCCAGGCCGCCAGCTGCTGCGGCGTCAGCGTCGACTGCACGTAGGTGACGACGCCGTTGATCGCCCCGATGGAGAGCAGCACGATCAGCGTGGTGCGCAGCGCCCGCGCGTCGCGGACGGTCCAGAACGCCAGGAAGTACAGCGGGACGAACTCGAGGTGCGGCCGCAGGCCTGCGAGCGCCTTGCCGGCCGACGCATTGCCCGGGTTGGCGAGCTGGACCAGCACGAGGGCGACGATCAGGATCACCCAGCCTGCGAGGGGCGGAGTCTCCAGCTCCGTGGCCCGGACGGAGGCCCGGAGCAGGACGCCGGCGACGACGGCATAGAGCAGCACGTCCCGGACGAGCGTCACGCCCCCGACGCCGGTCCGCAGCTTGACGTACCCGTCCGCCACGCCCAGGTAGAGGACCACGACGGCCAGCGCGGTCCCGGTCCGCGGGGTCGTGAGCAGCAGCAGGACCACGAGCAGCGCGGCGCCCACGCCGGCGGCGGCCAGCGATCCGCGGCCGGCGACGAGGATCGCCACGGACGCCGAGACCGCGGCCAGCGCCATCCACGTCGGCGCCTCCCAAGCACGGCCGCCGCCGATCCTCACGGTGCGTGCCGTCACGGGACGCACAGTACCCCAGATTTCAAGCGTCGCGTTAGCCTGCACCGATGCCCACGACCACGCGCGCTCCCGGCGCCGCGCGCCGGTGAGCGGCCGGCCGCCCGCGGCGGATGCGCCGCCGCGGGCGCTCATGCTCGGCAAGGGCTGGTTCCCCGCCGAGCTCGGCGGGCTCGACCGCTACTACCGCTCGCTGCTGGAGCACAGCCCGGGCGCCCGCGGCGTGGTCCTGGGCCCGGCGTCCGACGCCCCGGGCTCCGTCACGGTCGTCTCCGGCCACGGGCAGCCGCTGCTGCGGCGGCTGGTCGCCTTCCACCGGGCGGCGCGGGCCGCCGCCGCGGGCGTCGACGTCGTCGACGCCCACTTCGCGCTGTACGCCGCGCTCCCGGTCCTCGGCGGTGCGCTGCGCCGCAAGCCGCTGCTCGTGCACTTCCAGGGCCCGTGGGCCGACGAGAACGTCGCGGCCGGCGAGACGTCGCGGTGGCGGACGGCCGCGCGGCGCGCGCTGGAACGCGCCGTCTATCGCCGCGCCGGACTGACGGTCACGCTGACCGGCGCCTTCCGCCGCGTCCTGGTCGAGACCTACGGCGTGCTGCCCTGGGACGTCAGGGTCGTCCCCCCGGGCGTCGACCACGAGCGCTTCTCACCCGGCGACCCGGAGGCCGCCCGCGCGCGCCTGGGGCTGTCGGCCGGCGGCTGGGTCGCGGTCTGCGTCCGCCGCCTCGTCCCGCGCATGGGGATCGACGTGCTGCTGGACGCCTGGGCGTCGGCGCTGCCCGGCCTGCCCGCCGGCGCCCGGCTGCTGATCGCCGGCGACGGCCCGATGCGGGCGGCGCTCGCGGCCCGCATCGAGCAGCTCCCCTCGGTGACGCTCCTCGGCCGGGTCTCCGACGCCGAGCTGGTCGACCTCTACCGCGCGGCCGACGTCAACGTGGTCCCGACCCTGGCCTTCGAGGGCTTCGGCCTCGTGGTCACCGAGGCCGCCGCCTGCGGCACGCCGTCGATCGTCACCGACGCCGGCGGCCTTCCCGAGGCGGTCTGGGGGCTCGATCCCTCGCTCGTCGTCCCCGCGGGCGACGCCCGGGCGCTCTGCCGCCGCCTGGTCGCCGCCGGCGGGGGCGACGTGCCGTCCACGGCCGCCACGAGCGCCTGGGCGGCCGGCTCGTCATGGCCCGCCGTGGCCGACCGGCACCGCGAGCTGCACCGCGAGCTGCGCGACGGCGACGACGGCCCCCGCCCGCTGCGGGTCGTCTACCTCAACCATGTCGCCCGGCTCTCCGGCGGCGAGATCGCGCTGGCGCGCACGCTGCCCCACCTGGAGGGCGTGTCGGCCCACGTGATCCTGGCCGAGGACGGGCCGCTGGTCGAGGCGCTGCACCGGACCGGGGCGTCGGTGGAGGTGCTGCCGATGGCCGACGCGGCCCGCGACCTGCGCAAGGGGGCGGTCCGCCTCGGCGGCGTCTCCCCCGCGGCGGTGTGGGAGACGATCCGCTACGTCGCCCGGCTCACGCGCCGCCTGCGGCGGCTGCGGCCCGACGTCGTCCACACGAACTCGCTCAAGGCGGGCGTGTACGGAACGCTCGCCGCCCGGCTGGCGGGCGTCCCGAGCGTGTGGCATGTCCGCGACCGCATCGACGAGGACTACCTGCCGCGACGGGCGGTCCCGGTGCTGCGGAGGCTCATCCACCGGCTGCCGTCCATGGTCGTCACGAACTCGCGGGCCACGCTCGGGACGCTCTCGCCGGTCAGCGAGCCCGTCCTGCTGTACTCGGTCATCCCCGAGGTCATGCCGCTGGGGGCGTCGCCGTCCGCGCGCCCCGCGAGGGACCTCGTGGTCGGGATGGTCGGGCGGATCACCCCGTGGAAGGGCCAGGACGTCTTCCTGTCCGCCTTCGCCCGCGCCTTCCCGGACGGCGCCCAGCGCGCCGTCATCGTCGGCAGCCCGATGTTCGGGCGCGAGGAGGAGCAGTACGCCGAGGGCCTGCGCGCGCAGGCGCACGAGCTCGGCATCGCCGACCGGGTGGACTTCCGCGGCTTCCGCGAGGACGTCGCCGCCGAGCTGGCGGCGATGGACGTCCTGGTCCACGCCTCGGTGACCGCCGAGCCGTTCGGTCAGGTGATCCTCGAGGGCATGGCCGCGGGGCTCCCGGTCGTGGCCACCGCCGGGGGCGGGCCGAGCGAGATCGTCGACCACGACGTGACCGGCCTGCTCTATCCCCCCGGGGACAGCGCGGAGCTCGGCCGTCTGCTCGGGCTGCTGGACGCCGACCAGGACCTCCGGGCGCGGCTCGGGGCCGCCGGCTTCGAGCGCGCGCGGGACTTCGGGCCGGGTGAGGTCTCCGCGAAGCTCATGGCCGTCTATGCGGCCGCGCTCGACGGCCGCAACGGACGCCGCCGGGGCTCCAGGCGGCGCTGAGCGCCTCAGGACGTCCGGGCCGCGGCGTCCGGCGTGCCGACCGCGGCCGGCACGGCGGCGTCGTCTTCGACCGCGTCCTCGCGATACCCGTACCCGTAGCCCTCGCCGCCGCCGTAGGCGCTGGCCTCGAGGCCCTTCAGGTCGTTCGCGACCACGCCGACGAAGTTCACGCCCGGGACGCGCGAGATGATCTCCATGGCGCGGCGGGCGCTGCGACGCTCGGTCACCCCGGCCCGCGCGACGAGGACGACGGCGTCCACCTGGCCGAGCAGCGGGATCGCGTCGCTGACCTCGAGCAGCGGCGGCGTGTCGATGATGACCACGTCGTGCAGCTCGGCGACCTCGCGCAGCAGGGCGGCGGTGGCGGGCGACTCCAGGACCGCCGGCGGGTTCGCGGGCTGGGGGCCCGCGGGCAGGATCGCCAGCGAGTCCGGCGCGCCGCCGTGTGAGGGGTGCGCAGGCGACATCCGGCCCAGCGCGGCCACGCCCCGCGACTCGACCTGGACCTCCACCAGCACGTCGCGCAGCTGCCGGTCACCGGCCAGGACGTCGGTCATCCCGCCGTCGGGGGCCGCGCCGAGCAGGCCCTCCAAGGTCGGCTTGCGCAGGTCGGCGTCGACCAGGGCGACGCGGCGCCCCGCCTCGTGGAGGGTGAGCGCCAGGTTGCGGACCACGGTCGACTTGCCCTCGCCGGTGCTCGCGCTGGTGACGAGGATCGTGCGCAGCGGCCGCTCGAGCCCGGCGAGGTGGAGGTTGACCCGCAGCTGCCGGAAGGCCTCCCGCGATGTCGGCGACACGGCCGGGACGCCGGAGGCGAAGTACTCGATGTCGTTGTCGTGCACCACGCTCGTGAGCACCGGGCGGCGGTAGATGGACGCCGCCTCGTCGACCTTCCGCAGCCGGGGATCGAAGCGCTCGAGGAAGTAGGCGAGGAAGACGCTGCCGATGAGCGCCAGGGCGAAGGCGAACACGGCGTTGCGGACGGGCCGGGGCGCGATCGGCGTCGCGGGCGGCCCGGCGAGGTCGATCTGCGTCGCGTTGCCCGGCGCGCTGGACCGTGCGACCTCGAGCTGGCGGATGTTGCTGGAGACGTCCGCGCGCTCGGAGGAGGTGGCGGCGGTGCTCGGGATCCTGCGCAGCTGCCGGTCCAGCTCGGCGATGGCCTTGTCGATCTGCCCACGCCGGCGGGCGCTGCGGAGGTCGATGAACGCCTGCGCGAACCCGTTGGCGACGGCGGCGGCCCGTTGCGGCGTGGCCGCGCGCGCGGAGATGGTGATGAAGTCCGAGCCCGATGACGGGACGGCCGAGACGCTGCCGGCCAGCGCGGCGGGCGCGCCGCGGTACCCGATGCGCTTGGCCACCGTGGAGGCCACGTCGACGGAGGTCAGCAGCGTGGCCTGGTTCTCGACGGTGCGGTCGTCGCTGAAGCCCGCCGTGGCCCCGACCACCGGGTTGGCCTCCTGCGCGACGTAGAGCTTGGTCGCCGCCTCGTAGACCTTCGGCTGACGCTCGTAGTAGGCGTAGGTGGCGGCGGTGGCCAGCACGAGGGCCGCCAGGATGAGCCAGCGGCGCGCCACGAGCGGGGCCAGGTACTCACCCAGGCCGACGTCGCGTGCTGGTGGCTCCATAGCGGCCAAGCGTACGCCACGGATGGCGGGTGGTTACGCCGTCCTGAGCGATGGTCAAGGAAAGTGCACATCGCTTGCAAGCGGGAGAACCGGCGACTACCCTCGGTCGTTCCCGAAAGCAGTTCGTGGAGGCCTTTCGATGCCCGATCTTCCCTGCCCCACCGCGCGCACGCAGGATCTCATCGTCGAAGAGCTGGGCGACGAGCTCCTGGTGTACGACCGTAGGACCGACGTCGCGCACTCCCTGAACGCCGTGGCCACCGCCGTCTGGCGCGGCTGCGACGGCGCGACCGACCTCGACGCCCTTGCGGCGGCGATCGCGCCGCGCGCGGGTGACGAGGACGCCGAGGCGCTCGTGCTCCGCGCGCTGGACGAGCTGCGCGAGAAGGGCCTGCTGGAAGCGCAGCGCGCTGCCGCGCCAGGCCTGTCGCGCCGCCAGGCGCTCGGGCGCATCGCGGGCGTCGGGATGGCGGCCGTGGCGGCACCGCTGATCGTGTCGGCCGCCGCGCCCGCGCCGGCGGACGCGGCGACGCCGCCGTGCACGGCGCAGCACGGGGCCTGCACGGCAACCTCGCAGTGCTGCACCGGCACATGCCAGTCCGGCCACTGCTTCGCGGGCACCTGCACGGCCGGGGGCAACAAGCCCGGCGGCA
>JAXDGY010000455.1:0-3668 GCA_034664785.1 Solirubrobacteraceae bacterium | reverse complement strand
ATCGAGAAGGCCGCGGCCGACAACGCCGCGATGACCGGCCACCACCAGCCCGTCGCGTTCATGGGCGCCGAGGGCGAGACGTTCGGGGACGGCGGCGCGACGATCGCCGAGGCCTGGTTCGAGGACGCCGAGGGCATCCCGCAGCTGACGCTCGAGAACGGGCGGCCGTACACGTTCTGCATGCGGGTCCGCTTCGACCGCGAGGTCACCGACCCGCTGTTCTCCACGTCGATGACGAACCTCCAGGGGCTCCAGCTCTTCAGCGCCTCCTCGGTCTGGACCGACCCGACGCCGGGGACCTTCCGGCCGGGGGAGAGCACGCTCTTCCGCGTCGGCTTCGAGAACATCCTCAGCGCCGGCCGCTACTCGGTCACCGCGGCGGTCACGCTCGCCGACGGCACCTGGCTGCAGCTGCGCGAGCGGATGTTCGGCGTGATGGTCACCTCGACGCGCACCTCCGGTGCGCTCGTCGACGTCCCGCAGAGCGTGACGCTGCGGCGCGAGGGCGCGACCGAGGGCGTCACGCCATGAGCAGCGTCGCCGAGCGCGAGTCCGCGGCCCCCGCGCCGCCCACCGAGCGCATCGCCGTCCCCGAGGGGATGGGCCGCCCGCCGCCGGGGCCGAGCGCGCTGGGGACGGACTGGCGCCGGCTGTGGCGGCTGTCCTGGACCCTCGCGGTCACCGACTTCAAGCTGCGCTTCTTCGGGTCGGCGCTGGGCTACCTGTGGCAGATCATGCGGCCCCTGATGCTCTTCGGGGTCCTGTACGCGGTCTTCAGCCAGGTGCTGCAGGTCGGCGACGGCGTCAAGCGCTTCCCGGTCGCGCTGCTGCTCGGCATCGTGCTCTACGGCTTCTTCAACGGCGTGACCTCGGGCGGCGTCAAGAGCCTCGTGCAGCGCGAGCCGCTGGTGCGCAAGGTGGAGTTCCCGCGCCTGGCCGTGCCGCTGGCCACGACGATCGCGGGCGTCCTGGACGTCGTGCTCAACCTCATCCCGGTCCTCGTGTTCCTGCTCGCCGCCGGCGGGCGGTGGCACCGCTCGTGGCTGCAGGTGCCGGTGCTCCTCGCGCTGCTGGTGCTCTTCTCCTTCGGGCTGGCGATGCTGCTCAGCGCGCTCTTCGTGCGCTACCGCGACATCGACCCGATCTGGGACGTGATGCTCCAGCTGCTCTTCTACGCCTCCTGGATCTTCTTCCCGCTCGACACGATCATCCGCCAGAACAAGGTCTCCGAGACCGTGGTGCGCCTCACGCTGGCCAACCCACTCGCGGCGATCCTGCAGCAGATGCGCCACGCGTTCATCGACCCGTCATACATGACGACGAGCCAGGCGATGGGCGGGGCGGTCTGGCTGCTGCTGCCCTTCGGCGTGGGCCTCGTGATCCTCGTGCTCGGCTATCGCGTCTTCAGCCGCGAGGCCCCGCGCGTGGCCGAGGACCTGTAGGCCGCGCTCAGCCGGCCAGGGTGGCCGACAGGCCGGTCAGGCGC
Organism: Solirubrobacteraceae bacterium; assembly: GCA_034664785.1. GTDB lineage: Bacteria > Actinomycetota > Thermoleophilia > Solirubrobacterales > Solirubrobacteraceae > Paraconexibacter. The sequence goes on along the minus strand of JAXDGY010000455.1, from coordinate 2,182 downwards.
AGGTACATCGTGCGGGGGTCTCCTTCGGCCACCAGTCGCCGCGCGTCGATGCGCAGGCGCACGGTGCCGGCGCCGGACGCGTCGAGCGGCACGCGCACGGCCACCGCCGTCCCCGGCCGTGCCGGGTGCACCCGGCGCCCCGCCGACGTGGTCGTCGTCAGCCGTCGGGCGCGCGGACCGGTGGCCGCGATCGTCAGGCGCAGGGTCGCGGCGCGGGCGCGACGCTCGCGGTCGACGACGCGCAGCTCGGCCGTCCGCTCGCACCAGCGGGCGTCGGCGGGCGGCGCGACCTCGCTCTGGTAGCAGCCGCGCACGGGGACGATCTGAACGCGGCCCGGGGCGGTGTCCAGCGCGAGCGTGCGCGGATCGACGGGCGTGTCGACGCCCAGCGCGCGGATCCCCGGGCGGCCCGGGATCGCGCGCAGCAGCGCGCCGGCCGGGCCGCCGAACGCCGCGGCTCCGCCGTCGCGGCGCAGGCGCACGCCGGAGATCCAGGCCCGCGACAGGTCGATCCCGTGGACGTAGGCCGTCGTGCCGCGCTGCCCGGGGGCGTCCTGGCAGGTCCGGAACATCCACCCCCGCGAGCCCTCGACCTTCCCGCCCAGCCAGACGCGGCCGAGCTCCGTCGAGCCGCCGCAACCCAGGCCGGTCCGCGGGGGGACCTCCATCGTGGCCTGGGTCGTGTCGCGCACGTCGAACGTCTTGCCGCTGTGCTGGCGGTAGAAGCCCGGCGTCTGCCACGGCGTCGGCGCGGTGAGGTAGAGCACGTCGCGGTCGCTGACGTCGGCGAGCAGGCCCGCGGCGAGCGCGTGCTCCTCGAACTGGCGCAGCTGCTTCTCCGGCACCACCGCCGCCACGACCGCCTCGTTGGAGCGATGCTGCAGCATGGCCAGCGCGGCGACGAGCACGCCGCCCGCGATCGCGACGCTGCGTTGCCGGCGGGGGGAGACCAGCCGGCCGATCCCGCCGAGCACCGAGACGACCACGAGCGCGAGCCCGATCTCCCCGAAGTACACGGGGACGTGGGCCAGCCCGGCATAGAGCTCGGCCTGGTAACGGGCGGCGAGGGCGATCGGGAGGGCGGTCAGGAGCCACAGGCCGAGGCCGAACAGGCCCATCTGCCACGGCGCCCAGTCCGTCCGCCGCTCGCGCCTGGCGAGCAGGACGCCGGCGGTCACGCCGGCCGCCAGGCCGATCAGGACGTCGGCGACGCCCAGGCCTCCGATCAGCGAGGGCCTTCCGTCGCTGAACAGCCGCTGCGGGTCGAAGAGCGCGAAGGTCAGCGGGACCGCGCCGACGGTCTGGTCGAACGCCGTGATCACGATCTCCCTGAGATCGAAACGGGGTGCGTAGGGCCCGGTGGTGCCGACGGTGGCGTGGGCCCGGAGGTAGGCCCCCAGGCCCAGGAAGAAGACCGAGACGACAGCGATCGGCAAGGTGGCGAGCGCCCAGGCCCGGAGCCCGCGGCGCTCGCGCAGCACGAGGAGCACGTAGAGCGGACCGAGCGCGTACACGCCCTCGTAGGTCGACGCGGCAAGGGCGAAGAGCGTGAGCGACGCCACGACGTAGCCGGTACGGCGCCGGACGAGCCAGCGCTGGTAGCAGATCGCCGAGAGGGCGATCTCGATCATCACCTCCTGGGTCAGCCCGCCGAACGAGATGTGCGGGTCGTTGGACAGCCGGAACTGCGTGAGGACGGTGATCGCGAGCACGACGAGGGCCGCCGTGCGGCGCGAGGCCCGCAGCTCACGCGCCAGCCACCAGATGCTCGCGGACGCCGCCACGCCCTGCACCAGCACCGTGGCCTTGTAGACGGTCAGGCTGTGGTTGAGGTGCATCTGGGCGTAGCCGGTGTACCAGCCCACCGGGAACCACCGTCCCTCGTGATGGATCCACGAGGAGATGACCGCGTTCGCCGCATGCAGGAACGTCATGCCCTGGGCCTGGAGCCCCCCGGTGAACGACGAGTTCAGCGCGTCGTCCGCCAGGTAGCCGGTCCGCATGAGGTTCCACAGGAACGCCGCCTGGAGGACGAGGACGAGGACGAGCTCCCACGAGATGCGCTCGCGCAGCCGACGCCGGCTGGTGTGCGTCGTGTCGGCCTCGGCAGTGGCCGTCACCCGCGGCCCCGGGAGCCCAGGCGGTGCAGCCCCCGGAGCGCACCCACGAGCGGTCCGCGGGT
>JAXDGY010000454.1:0-4746 GCA_034664785.1 Solirubrobacteraceae bacterium | reverse complement strand
GACGACGCGCTCGGGCGGGACGACCTCCATCACGCGAGCGGCGAACGCCCCCGCCGCGCGCTCGAACAGCGCATGCCCCCTGGGCGACCTCCGCCGGACGAACTCGAAGTCCAAGCCGTCGGCCCCGTCCAGGCCCGCCTCGTGGAACGCCGACGAGCGCGTGACGAACGATGCCGCCCCGCTCAGCAGGTCGAAGCGCTCGTCGACCAGATCGATGACGAGCCAGTCCGGCCGCGCCTCGGCGAGCGAGGCGAAGAACGTCTTCTGGATGTCGGCCAGCACGCAGCGGCGTTGCCACGCCGACGCCAGCGCCACGCGCTCCGGCTCGATGCTCACGAACGGGGCGACCGCGCTGATGACCGAGGACCTCGACGCGTAGAGCCCGACGTCCGGGCGAAGCACCGGGTCCTCGAACAGATCTCGCGAGACGCAGCTTCCGAAGATGGCGACGCTCACCCGACGCAGCATCGGTTCGCGCGTCGCCTGCCTTGCGGACCGACGCGCCGCCGTGGACGACCCTCCGGCTGCTGTGGCCGGGCCGGCCCCTCCCAAACATGCTCGGACGGACGTTCGGTCCGCGCCCGCCGCTCCCCCCTCAAGCGCCCCGCGACCCCGCCGATGGGGTGTTCGATGCCGTCCCTCCCCACCGGCGCTCTCGACGTGCCCGCCGCATGACGCTGATCGACGCCGGCGCGGCCGACGCCACCTCCGCCCTCCCCCCCACACTCGCCGTACCGCCGTCGTCGACGGACCGGGCGCCGGTCGTCCTGCACGCCCGCGAGGACCCGCGTCCGGGGCACGGTCGCCCGGAGGTCGACGGCAAGTTCCTCGCCGTCGGAGGACGGCGCCTGTGGGTCCGCGGCGTCACCTACGGCACCTTCCGCCCCGACGCGACCGGTGAGCGCTTCCCGTCCCCGGAGCAGGTCGCCCACGACTTCGCCGCGATGGGCGCCACGGGGATCAACGCCGTCCGCGTCTACACGGCGCCGCCGCGCTGGCTGCTCGACGCCGCCGCCGCGGCCGGGCTGTGGGTCATGGTCGGGCTGCCCTGGGAGCAGCACGTCGCCGGCCTCGGCGACCGCCGCCGCGTCCGCTCGATCCTCCAGCGGGTGCGCGCCGCGGTCGCCGGCTGCGCCGGCCACCCAGCTGTGCTGGCCTACACCGTGGGCAGCGAGATCCCCGCGTCGATCGTCCGCTGGCACGGCCGGCGCCGCGTCGAACGGGTGCTCGAGCGCCTGTGCCGCGCCGCGCGCGGGGCCGATCCCGGCTGCCTGGTGACCTACGTCTCGTTCCCCAGCACGGAGTACCTCCGCATCGCCGCGGCCGACCTCGTCTCGTTCAACGTCTACCTGGAGGACCGCGCGGACTTCGCCGCCTACCTCGCGCGGCTGCAGAACCTCGCGGGCGAGCGCCCGCTGGTGCTCGGCGAGGTCGGCCTGGACAGCGCCCGCAACGGCGCCGCGGCGCAGGCCGCCTCCCTCGACGCGCAGCTCGATGTCGCGTTCACCGGCGGCTGCGCCGGCGCGTTCGTGTTCGCCTGGACGGACGAGTGGCACCGCGGCGACGACGAGGTCCTCGACTGGGACTTCGGGCTGACCGACCGGCAGCGGCGGCCCAAGCCGGCCCTCGCTGCGGTGCGCGACGCGTTCGCCGACGTCCCCGTCCGCCCGGCCGCCGGCAGGCCGCCGCTGGTCTCCGTCGTCGTGTGCACGCACAACGGCGGGGCGACGCTGCACGAGTGCCTCGCGGGCGTGCGCGCGCTGCGCTACCCCCGCGTCGAGGTCATCGTCGTCGACGACGGCTCGAGCGACGACAGCGAGGCCATCGCCCGCGCCGCCGGCGTCACGGTCATCTCCACGCCCAACCAGGGTCTGAGCGCCGCGCGCAACACCGGCCTCGAGCTCGCGCGCGGTGAGCTCGTCGCCTACCTCGACGACGACGCGCGGCCGGATCCGGACTGGCTCACCTACCTCGCGGCCGCCTTCGCCGCCACCGGCCACGCCGCCATCGGGGGGCCCAACCTCCCGCCCCCAGACGAGACGGGCACCGCGGCATGCGTCGCCAACACCCCGGGCGGCCCCGTGCACGTCCTCGTCTCCGACACGGAGGCCGAGCACCTGCCGGGATGCAACATGGCCTTCCGGCGGGACGCGCTGCGCGCCATCGGCGGCTTCGATCCGCAGTTCCGCGTCGCCGGCGACGACGTCGACGTTTGCTGGCGGCTGCACGACGCGGGGCAGACGCTCGGCTTCCACCCAGCGGCGATGGTGTGGCATCGCCGCCGCGCCACGGTGCGTCGCTTCTGGCGCCAGCAGCGCGGCTACGGGCGCGCGGAGGCGCTCCTGGAGCGCAAGTGGCCAGAGCGCTACAACCTCACCGGGCACGCGACCTGGGGTGGCCGCCTGTACGGGCGGGGGGTCGCGGCGCGCGCGCAGCGCTCGCGGATCTACCACGGGACCTGGGGAACCAGCGCGTTCCAGCACGAGGTGGGGCGCCCGCGGAACCTCGTCGCCGAGCTGGCCGGCACCCCCGAGTGGTACCTCCTCATCGCCGCGCTCGCCGCCGCCGCCGGCCTCGGCGCGCTGTGGACGCCACTGCTCGGAGCAGCTCCGCCGCTGGCTCTGGCCGTCGGCGCGACCGTCGCGCGGGCGCTCCGCGGCACGCGCGCGGCGCAGTTCGGGCACGCGGCCGGCCGCCGCCGCTCGCGGCGGCTGACCCTGCGCGCCATCACCCTTGTCCTGCACGTCCTGCAGCCCGCCGCCCGCCTCGCCGGGCGCCTGCAGGCCGGCCTCGTCCCCTGGCGACGCCCCGACCGCTGGCGCTTCGCGGCCCCGGTGCCGCGGCGTCGCGAGGGCTGGTCGGAGCGCTGGATGGCGCTCGAGGACCGGCTGCGCCTGGTGGGCGTGGTGCTGCGCGAGCACGGCGAGCGCGTGCGTCCCGGTGGCCCGTGCGACCGCTGGGATCTCCACGTCGCCGGCGGCGCGCTCGGCGGGGCGCGCCTGCGCGCGACCGTCGAGGAGCACGGCGGCGGCCGGCAGCTCGTGCGCTGGCGGATCTGGCCGCGCGCCTCCCGTCTGGTCCCGCCGGGCATCGCCGGCCTGGCGGCGCTCGGCGGCCTGGCGCTGCGCGACCACGCCTGGCTGCCCGGTGGGCTGCTGGTGATCCTCGCCGTCGCCGTGGGGACCGCAGCGGTCTGCGAGTGCGGGATCGCCACCGCCAGCGCGCTGCGCGCCGTGCCCGCGGCCGTGCCGCCGTCCGACCACCTCCACGAGGACCGCCGATGAGATTGCGGCGCCGTACCGACGACCGGCCCGGGACGTGGGCGTTCTTCAAGGACTTCCCCCGGGTGCTGCCCTACCTGCGACCGCGCAAGCGGCTGGCCGCCTGCTCCCTGTCGCTGGTGGCCCTCTCGTCGCTCATGGCGCTGCTGGGGCCGTGGCCGCTGGCGATCCTCATCGACTCGGTCCTGGGCGACAAGCCGCTGCCCTCGCTGCTCGGCGCGCTGGACGGGACCAACCGGTACGTCCTTCTCGCCCTCGCCGTCGGCGCAGGCCTGCTCATCACCGGCCTCGAGCACGGGCTGTCCGTCGTGGACGAGTACGTCAACACCAAGCTCGACCAGAGCATGGTGCTCGACCTGCGCAGCGACATGTTCCGCCACGTCCAGCGGCTCTCGCAGGCCTTCCACGACACGAAGCGCACGGGGGGGCTGATGTTCGAGATCAACAACCAGGCCTCGGCCGTGGGGGCGATCACCGTCTCCATCCCGCCACTCCTGCAGAGCGCGGTGACCCTGATCGGGATGTTCGCGGTGGTCTACACGATCGAGCCGACCCTGGCCCTGCTCTCGCTCGCCGTCGTCCCGTTCATCTACGCGTCGGCCGGTTACTACGCGCGCAGCATCCAGCCGCAGGTCGTGCGCGTCCGCAACCTCGAGAGCCAGTCCATGACGATCGTGCACGAGGCGATGACGATGCTGCGCGTCATCGTCGCCTTCGGCCGCGAGGGCCACGAGTACGGGCGCTTCCGCCGGCAGGGTGAGGAAGCCGTCGAGGCCCGCGTGCGCCTCACGGTGCGCCAGACGATGTTCTCGCTGATCGTCACGATGATCACCGCCATCGGGACCGCGCTCGTCCTCGGGTTCGGCGCCTACCACGTGCTCGAGCGCGACATGAGCACGGGCGAGCTGCTCGTGGTGATGGGCTACATCTCCTCGCTGTACAAGCCGCTGGAGCAGATCAGCAACACGGTCAGCGGGCTGCAGGAGCAGTTCATCACGCTGCGCGGTGCGCTGACCCTGCTGGACGCCGTGCCGGACATCGACGAGCGCCCGGCCGCCGTCGCCCTGCCCCGATCGCGCGGCCACCTGGTCTTCGACGACGTCTCCTTCAGCTACGCGGGACGGCGCGGGACCCTGCAGCACGTCTCCTTCGACGCGCCGCCCGGTTCGCGGGTGGCCGTCGTCGGGCCCACGGGCGCGGGCAAGAGCACGCTGCTCAGCCTCCTCCCGCGGTTCTACGACCCGGGCAGCGGACGCATCCTGCTCGACGGTCACGACCTGCGCGACCTGCGACTGGCCGATCTCCGGGGCCAGATCAGCGTCGTGCACCAGGAGCCCCTGCTGTTCTCCGCCAGCCTCCGCGACAACATCCGCTACGGCCGCCTCGAGGCGACGGACGCCGAGGTCGAGGACGCTGCGCGCGCCGCCAACGCGCACGACTTCATCACGGAGCTCCCCAAGGGGTA
>JAXDGY010000453.1:0-23800 GCA_034664785.1 Solirubrobacteraceae bacterium | reverse complement strand
CGGCAAGGGCGAGGTCGTCGGCGTGCAGGCGCACCCTCCAAGGTGCCCTGGACGCATCCCGAGTACCACGCCGAGCTGCTGGATCTACGAGCCGGGCGCCTCGATGGGCGAAGCGCACGCCCAGCCGGTCGACCACTTCAGCTACGTGATCGAGGGCACAGTCGTCGTCGAGATCGACGACGAGCACTACGAGCTGACCGCCGGCGACACCGTCTACGTGCGCGCCGGCCGCCGCTTCCGCGTGCGCAACGAGAACGAAGGGGTCGCGCGGCTGCTCGGCTGCGGACACCACGTCCCTGCGCGGCCGGCGACCCGCTGAGCGGGGGGCCGCCCGCCCGGCGAGGCGATCGCGGCCTGGTCAGCCGTCCGCCGCACAGCGGTGATGCCTCATCAGGTGCGCCGGCGCTTCGGGTCAACAGACCGGATAGGCGTAGAGTGGCGCGGTATGCGCCACGTACACGCGTGTTCCTCGCCCTCCTGGCGAGCGTGACGGTGCTGCTCAGTCCGACGCTCGCTGTGGCTGACTGCTCAGGTGCCGGTGACTGCCAGTACGAAGACCCACTAGGCCAGACGACCAAGCCCAAGCCCAAGCCTGCCGCAACCAAGACACCGCGGACCGCGCAGGCACCGACGAGCACCGGCCAGGCCCCAGCCTCCGGGACAGCATCAGGAACGACCGGCTCCTCGTCGACGTCCACCGCCGGCGCCCGGAGTGGCGCGGCGCAGACCGCGGCAGGCGCGAACTCCAGGAAGCTCAGCGACTTGCCGCGCACGGGCACAGATGCACGGTTACCAGCCGCACTCGGTGTCTTGTGTCTCCTGCTCGGCGTGGGGCTTCTGGTGTGGGTACGGACGCCGCGCTTCTAGGCCAGCAGCCGCCGCATGCCCAGCTCCAACACGTCTGCGCGGCTGCGCTCGCCGTGGTCGGCGGCGATGAACCGATTGCCGATCCACACCGACAACGCGAGCATGCACCGGACCTCGACCTCGTCCTCGTCGGGGCAGAAGGCACGGAACAGTGAGCGCATGTACTCCATCCGCCGGTTGTCGACGCGCCGCAGGCGCTCGGCGACCGTCTGCTCGCGCCGGGCCCAGTCGCGGACGGCGAGGTCGATCCGCAGCAGCTCGTCCCCGGAGGAGGCGAGCGCGAACAGCCGCCGCAGCCGGGCCTTGGCGTCCACACCCTCGCCCTCGACGCGCTCGATCACCTCGTCGACGCTCACCCGCTCCCACGTCTCGAGCATCGCCTCGAGCAGCGCGCGCCGGTCCTCGAACTGCCAGTAGAAGCCGCCCCTGCTGACGCCGAGCGCCTGCGCCAGCGGCTCGATCCGGACGGCGTCCGGGCCGCCGGCGGCAAGGGCCCGCAGGCCCGCTTCGATCCATGTGCTGCGCGGCGTGCGGGTGACGGCCATCGCCCAGCAGTATCGCGCCCGGCACGGCGGTTGACACCGCCACGCACGCCGCCTACCGTCCATCCATACAGCACTGTATGGACGGAGGTCCTGGCATGCAGCTTCCGAACACCGCGCACACCTCGCGGCCCTGGCGGATCCACGAGCTCACCCGCGACTTCCGGCTCGAGGACGTGTGGGCGCTGCCGACGCCGGGCGGCCGGGACGACTTCCCCCGGCTGCTGCAGAGCATCGCCTCGGGCGATCCGTCGCAACGCTCCTCGCGCGCCGCCCGCGCGCTCTTCGCGATCCGCTGGAGGCTCGGGGCGCTGCTCGGCTGGGACGACCCGGGCGGCGGCCTCGGCTCCAGGGTGCCGACGCTCCGCGACCGGTTGCCGGCGGATCTGCGCGACGCCCCCTCCGGCCCGGACTTCTCCGCGCTCCCCTTCGTCCCGCTCTACCTGCTGGACGACGAGTGGGCCGCGGAGATCGCCAACCGGACCATGCACGGGGTCATGCACATCGGCTGGGTGCCGGACGAGACGGGTGGCTACCGCGGCCAGATGGCCGTCCTCGTGAAGCCGAACGGCGTGCTCGGGAGCGCCTACATGGCGGCGATCAAGCCGTTCCGGCACATGATCGTCTACCCGTCGATGCTGCGAGGGATCGAGCGGGCGTGGCGGGCGCGCGCCGCCGATCCGGCGCCGGCGCACGCGTAGCGCGAGTGGTCGCCATGCCCCGCGACGCTGCCATCGGCCTGCTCCGACGCGCGCCGTCCCCGCGGGGCAGGGTGCGCCAGGTCGCGGTGCCGCCGGCCGCGCGAGCGCGGTGCACGCTGGCCCGCGTCGACTACGCGGACGCCTTCCTCGTCGACGTCGGCGCGGTTGGGGACCGGACGGCCGAGCAGTGGGCCCGAGCGATCCTGGAAGACGCTCCGGCCATCATGCGAGCCGGGCTCCTCCGGGGGTGGTCCGCGCTCGGCCTGCAGCTCGGCTCACCTCGGCTCGACGGATCCGTGCTCGGCTGGGAGGTGCGGCGCAGCACCCCGGACGTCGTGCTCCTCGGCGCCGGCTCGCGCCTCGGGATGCCGGCCGAGCTGCTCTTCGAGCGTCGGCCGCAGCGACTGCTGTTCGCCACCTTCGTGCACCAGGAGGACCGCATCGCGCGCGCGAGGTGGGCCGGAGTCGAGCCCGTGCATCGACCGATCGTGCGGCTCCTGCTCGAGCAGGCGGCCTGCCGGGAACGACGCCGGCCCCGACCATGAGCGCGCGGGTCAGGAGCGCCGGCGCAGCAGGAAGTCGAGCGTCGCGCGGTTGAAGGTGTCCGGGTCCTCGTGCAGCCCGGCGTGCGACAGGTGCTCGAAGACCACCAGCTCGCTCCCGCCGATCGCGCGCTGCAGCGGCTCGGCGAAGCGCGTGGAGCAGATGAGGTCGTGCGCGCCGACGGTGATCTGGGTCGGAGCGCCGATCTCGCCGAGCACGGCGCTCGCGTCGTGCGCGAGGACAGCGTCGGTCTGGGCGAGGAACGCGTCGACCGGCTGGGCGGGGCGGCCGCGCACGAAGTCCACGAGCGTCTCCACGAACTCTGGCCGCCGGACGTACATCTCGGGCGTGAAGCACATCGGGAAGAGGCCCTGGATCACCACGTCCGCGACGGTCGGCAACGACGACGCGAGCGTGCGCCACAGCCCGACGACGCTCTCCATGTAGGCATCGGTCGCGTTCCAGGCGCTGTGCAGCGAGAGCGAGCGCACCCGGTCGGGATGGCGGGCGGCCAGGTGCATGCCGACGGCGGCGCCGAGCGAGACGCCGGCGACGTGGGCCTGCTCGATCCCGATGGCGCCGAGGAAGGCGGCGACCTGGTCGGCGTAGCCCTCGGTCGAGTACGGCCCGGGCGGCCTGTCGCTCTCGCCCGAGCCGGGAAGGTCGACCGCGATGCAGCTGAAGTGCTCGGTGTAGGCCGGCAGCTGGAACGCGTAGCAGGCGTGGTCGGCGGACGTGTAGGGGATCAGCAGGAGCGGCTCGCCCTCCCCCTGCACGTCATAGTTGATCGTGAGCCCGTCGACCTCGACCCGAGGCATGGTCGCTCCCTCCTGGCACCCCATCATCGCGGCCGGCGCCTCGCGCGGCAACCGGACGGGCTCCCCCGGCCGCGGGGGCTATCGCCGCCGGCGATCGCCGCTCCGCGCGAGGACGTCGAGCTCCTCGAGCGCGAGCCCCGCGCCGACCGCCACGCAGGTCAGCGGCGACTCCGCCAGGTACGCCGGCATTCCCGTCTGGTCCTGCACGCGCTCGGCGAACGCATGCAGCAGGGCACCCCCGCCGGCCAGCAGGATGCCGTGCCGGGCGATGTCGCCCGCCAGCTCCGGCGGCGTCTCCTCCATCGTCTCCTGCAGCGCGCCCATGATCTCCGACAGCGGGGCCTCGAGCGCCTCGCGGATCTCGGCGCTGTCGAGCCGCAGCTCCACCGGCCGCCCGGACACCAGGTCGCGGCCCCGCACCGCCGTCTCGATCTCCGGCGTCAGCGGGGCCGCCGAGCCGATCTCCTGCTTGATCGCCTCCGCGCTCTGCGAGCCGATCGCGGTGCGGTGCACGTTGCGGATGTGGGCGGCGATCGCGTCGTCGAGGTCGTAGCCGCCGACCCGCACGGACCGCGAGACGACGATCGCACCAAGCGAGATCACCGCGACCTCGCTCGTGCCGCCGCCGATGTCGACGACCATCCGCCCCACCGGCTCGTCGATCGGTACGCCGGCGCCGATCGCCGCGGCCAGGGGCTCCTCGATCAGGTGCACCTCGCGCGCGCCCGCCGACATCGACGCCTCCTCCATCGCACGCCGCTCGACGTCGGTGATGCCCGATGGCGCGCACATCACCAGCCTCGGCCGGGCCCAGCGGCTCCGGACGACCTTGGCCAGGAACTGACGCAGCATCTGCTCGGTGACCTCGAAGTCGGCGATCACCCCGTGGCGCAGCGGCCGGATCGCCGAGATCGCGGCGGGGGTGCGGCCGATCATCCGCTGGGCCTCCGAGCCCACGGCGTAGACCTCCCCGACCCGCTCGTCGATGGCCACCACCGACGGCTCGGAGAGCACGATCCCCCGGCCACGCACGTACACCACCGTGTTCGCCGTCCCCAGATCGATGGCCATGTCGCCCGCCGACAGCGCAGGCCGCCAGCGTCTCCCACGTCGACCCGCGTCCAGCACCATCGCTGCAAGGTGTCACACCGATGCGCAGAGCAGCGTCGCGGCCGGGAGACCGACCCGGCCGACCCGAACCGCCCCAGCCGCCCGGGAGGCTCAGACGAGGGACGCGATCCCGAGCCGCTGGGCGACCACGTCAAGCTCGTGCAGCGCCTCCGGGGGCGCCATGTCCAGCGTGAAGGCGGCCTCCTCGGCCAGCACCTCCCGGGTCACGGGCGTGCCCTCGACGATCGCGCGCCGCAGCACGCCGAACGCCGCCGCGGTCGCCATCTCGCTGCGCTCACGCGCCACGTCTTGCAGGACGATGTCAGCGGGGAATCCGTACGGAGTGCCGGGACTCATGTGCGCTCCCTTGCTTCGGGTTGGTTCGCAGCGACGCGCGAGCGCAACCGGGCGGTCTTCGACTCGGGGCTGCCGAGCCTGCCGCGGAGTCAACCCGCTGCGATCACGGTACTCCTGTTCACTGCGCCCGCAACGGTCCCTGCGACAGAACTCATGTCATCCGCCTCGCGGCTTGCGGCGGATCGCGAACAGCGGGGATCCGCAGGCCGGGCAGCTGCCCTCCCAGCCGGGCCTGCCGTTGGGCAGCGTCACCTCGCGCGCGCCGGCGATCGTCACCTTCTGGCCACAGACGCACCAGCCCTGCGGGCCAGGATCCTGGGACTCGGGATGCGCGTCGGCCATCCGCGCAGCCTACGCGGCATGCGTCCCGGATATCCTCGCCGCGGAGATCGGCGCACGCGGAATCGGCGACCGGGCGTCGCCGGACGAAGGGGACGACATGAGCTCGGCTGACGATCGGGGCGGCGCGACCCTCCTGCCCCCGGCGCGCGACGGCACCGTCGCCCTGCCCGGTGGGCGGACCGTGGGCCACGGCCGCTACGGGCCCTGGCTGCTGCAGCCGCTCCTCGCCGGGCTGGCGCGCCGGACGCTGAAGGACCCGGCGGCCGCCGCCCGCAAGTACGCCGAGGACGTCCCCGCGGCAGACCGCGTCGTCCTGGACGACCCGCGGATGTGGGCGATCCACGAGGCGACCTCGGCCGAGGCCGTGTCCTCGCCGGCGGCCTTCGCCCGCGAGGCGCGGCTGCTGGCCCGCCCGTGGGGCCTCGAGCCGCGCCGCGTGACCGCGCCCGTCGCCTGGCTCGGCGCCTCGGCGACGCGCCGGTGACGGTCGTGCCCGGCGCGGCGACGTTCGGGATGCTGCCCGTCTACCCCGACGTGCTGCGCCACGCCGCCGGGCTGGACTGAGGCGCGCGGCGCGGCGCCAGGCCCCGGCGGGCCGACCGCCCCAGCGGTCAGGATGCGCGGCACCGTCCCCTTCAGGAGGAGCACCGTGCCCGCAGTCCCCCACCGGCGCCTCGCGGCGATCGCGTCCCTGTGCGCCGTCAGCGCCGTCATGGCGACCCCGGCGCGCGCCGCCGAGCCGAAGCTCACCGTCGCGCCGTCCAAGCTGGACGCCGCGTTGCACTGCGTCGGAGCGCTCGACGGCGCGACGCGGACGCCGGTCATGCTCGTCACGGGCACGGGCGCCTCGGGGACGCAGGCCTACGCGATCGGCAAGGGCGCCTTGGACGCCTACGGTGCCCCGGTCTGTTACGTGGACTTCCCCGACTTCACCACCGCGGACATCCAGGTGTCCGCGCAGTACCTGGTCCACGGCCTGCGCGTGATGCAGCGTCGCGCCGGGCGCAAGGTCGCCGTGTTCGGGATCAGCCAGGGCGGCCTGCTGCCGCGCTACGCGCTGAGCTACTGGCCGAGCCTGCGCTCCAAGGTCTCCGACGTCGTGGCCGCCGCGGGCACCCAGCACGGCACGACGGTGGGCAGCCTCGCCGCCTGCCGCAGCGCGGGCTGCACCCCCGCAGCGTGGCAGCAGAAGGCCGGCTCCAACCTGCTGAACGCGCTCAACGCGCTGCCCGACGAGACGCCCGGCCCCACGTCGTGGACGACCGTGCGCAGCGCGGACGACGAGACGGTCCAACCCCAGACCGGACCGCACCCGACGTCGGCGCTGGCGGGCGCGACGAACGTGCTCATCCAGAGCGTCTGCCCGGGACGGAAGGTGACCCACATCGGCACGGCCCTGGACTCCGTCAGCGTCGCCCTGCTCGTCGACGCGATCGGCCATGCGGGTCCGGCGCGGCGCTCCCGCCTGCCTGCGGACGTCTGCGCGCACCCCTACGCGCCGGGGCTGGACGAGGTGGCGACCGCCGGCCTGCTCGGGGCGTCGTCCGGCCTCACCAGCAGCCAGAGCGCGAGCGCGCCCCAGGTCCGCCGCGAGCCGCCGCTGCGCGCCTACGCCCGGGCGGCCGCGCGGCGGTAGCGCCGGCACCGCCGTCAGCCGTCCAGGACGATCAGCACCAGCATCGCCACGCCCGCGACCGTGCCGCCGACCGTGAGCAGCAGGGTGAGGCGCGGGTCGGGCTCGGCGAACCCACCCTGGCGGACGGCGCGGTCCACGCTGCGCCGCCGCCGCTCGGCGTAGACGATGCAGATCGTCCCGAGCACCGCGAACAGCACCCCCAGCGCGGTGTACGGCCAGCGAGCAGCCGGGTGGCCGAGGTCCGGGATGACCCGGGCGGCCGCGAGGGCGACCGTCAGCGTGGTCAGGCCGGTCCGCCACCAGGCCAGATAGGTCCGCTCGTTGGCCAGCAGCGTGCGGCGGCTGTAGTCGCGCGGGTCCAGCGGCCCCATCGGATCGCCGGTCACCTCGCGGCCCCGCCGCAGGCGATCATGGTGTCCCTCCTGCCCTCGCCGCCTCGAGGCCAACCGGTCCTCGTGCGACCGCACGGCCGACGGCGTACCCCGCCACGGCCGCGGCCGGGCCGCCGACCACGGAGAGCCCGAGGTAGGCGCCGGCTGGCCCCGGCCGGCCGCCGTCGGCTTCCAGGATCGTCTGCACGGTGAACGTCTACCGGCCTCAGGCCTGCTGCCGCAGCCACGCCGCCGTCTGGGTGCGTACGAGGTCCACGAGGTTGCCGAGCGCGATGTTGGCGTCGACGAGGTGCAGGCCCCAGTCCGGGGTCGGGCTCGGCTTGAAGTCCGGGGCGCCGTCCTGCGGCGTGATCCGCAGGAAGCTCGCGCCGCCGGCGGTCGAGCACCGCGCGTCGTAGCCGCCCTTGACCTCGATCCAGGTCGTCGTCGCGGTCGGCAACGTCACCCCGAGCAACTGGATCCCGAGCGCGATCGCGCCCTGGGCGAACGGCGCCGTCGGGAAGACGGTGTCGAGCTTGGCCGACCCGCCGCCGAGGGCCGCCGGGTTGGTGCACAGGACCTGCCGGCCCGCCTTCGTCGTGCGGCCGAACAGGCTGGTGGCCGGCGCGGGCTCGTCGAACGTCGAGAAGGCCACCACGCAGCCGACGTCGCTGTCGGCGTGGCAGGCACGCACGTGCTTGAAGTCGCCGCCGACGTCCTTGCCCTGCTTGACGATCACGTTGCCGCCGAGCAGGTAGGCCCCGACCAGCAGCTTGCGCGCCGACTTCTTCGGGTCGATCTCCTTGGCGATGAGCTGCCGCAGGACGAAGCTGCCCTGCGAGTGGCCGATGAGCACCACGCCGCGGCCCTTGTTGTACTTCTTCAGGTAGGTGCGCCAGGCGTCGCGGACGTCGCGGTAGCCCACCGTCGCCCCGCTCGTGTCCACCTTGCCCGAGTTGAGCGCCGCCAGCGTGAACTGCCGGTAGACCGGCGCGTAGACGCGGCAGCGCTGGGAGTACCGCGCCGCCTGGTAGAGCGTGATGGAGCTCTCGACCGGGTCGATGTTGAGGTTCGCCGTCGGCGTCGTCTGGTCGCTCACCGTCGGGTAGACGTAGAAGCAGTCGACCTTCGGAGCCTTCTCGGCCTTGGGGGTCGACCTCCCCAGGTTCTGCCCAGAGGGGCTGAAGCGCGTGGTCTGCAGGCCGGGCGAGCACGGGTCGGGCGACGCGCCCGGCAGGCAGAGCCATTTGGTCGGCGTGGCGGCAGGGGCGGTGGCGGGAAGCGCGGCGGCTGCCAGCACCACGGCCCCGCCCAGGAGGAGGCGTCGGAGCGGGGACATGGGCGCGAACCTACCCGAGCGGCGCGACACCGCGCCGCAGACACGAAACCAACCGGCCGCGGTCCCCCGAAAAGCGTCGGGGTAGCCGCAGGTCGTCCACCGACAGAAGGGATGATCCCCATGGCCACCGATGTCCCACGCAACCCCGCTGCCGACCGCGGCGCCATCCCCGTCCGCCGCCGGGCGGCACGGGTCGACGTCGAGACCAAGCCTGCGACGAGGACCACAGAGCTGTACGCCTACGTCGCCGCCGTCGCGGGCGTCCTGGTCGCGGGCCTGGTGACGACGGGCGGCGCCGGAAGCGACAAGCTGCTGGCCGATCAGGTCTGGCTGTTCGTCACGATCCTGACGGCGGGCTACATGATCAGCCGCGGCCTGGCGAAGGCCGGCTCGTACGAGCCGGTCGACGCCGACGAGGCCCGGCGGTAGCGGGCGCACGCCTCCGGTGGCCGTCGGATGCGGCGGCCACGGGCGCAGCCAAAGCTGCGATACCCAGGCGCACGGTCTGCCACGATGTTCGGCTGTGGCCGTCCGCGTAGGCATCGACCTGGTCTCCGTGCAAGCCGTTCGCGAGTCCCTGCGCACGCACGAGGACCGCTACCTCGAGCGGGTGTACACGGCCCGCGAGGTCACGGAGTGCCGCACAGCCGACGGCATCGACGCCGAGCGCCTCGCCGCGAGGTTCGCGGCCAAGGAGGCCACGCTGAAGGTCCTGCGGCCCCGCGATGGAGGCGTGCCGTGGAGCGCCATCGAGGTGCTCCGGGACCCGGGCGGCTGGGTGGACCTCGCGCTGACGGGCGCCGCCGCCGAGCTTGCCGAGGCCGCCGGGGTCGCCGAGCTGGCGGTCAGCCTGACCCATGAGGGCGGCTTCGCCTCGGCCGTCGTCGTTGCAGAACTGCACACCTACAGCCGATAAGGGGAACGTGACCGACGCGATCCGCCAGATCATCTCCGAGCACGGCCGCCTCGCGGTCGACGTGACGACGCTCTCGGACGATGCAGACCTCTACCAGGCCGGGATGACGTCTCACGCCAGCGTGGGCCTCATGCTCGCGCTCGAGGACGCCTTCGAGGTGGAGTTCCCCGACTCCATGCTCAAGCGCAGCGTGTTCGAGAGCATCGCCGCGATCGAGGACGCGCTCTCCACGCTGCAGAAGCAGGCGGCGTGACCACCGCCCTCCACGCGGAGGCCGGCACCGGCGCCGCGGACCGCGACGAGGCCTTCCTCTCCGGGATCCGCCGGATCGCCGAGGAGGTCGCCGGGCCCAACGCGGGCGACGTCGACCGCGACGCCCGCTTCCCGGTGGAGACGCTCGACGCGCTGCGCGAGCTCCGCGCGCTGTCCGCGCTGATCCCCCAGGAGCTCGGCGGGGGCGGCGTGTCCTTCGGTGCCGTGGCCACGGCCTGCTTCGAGCTCGGCCGCCGCTGCGGCGCGAGCGCGATGGTCTTCGCCATGCACCAGATCCAGGTCGCGAGCATCGTGCGCCACCTGGACGGCGCGGACTACTTCACGGCCTACCTGCGTGAGGTCGCCGCCGACCAGCGCCTGATCGCGTCGGTGACCTCGGAGGTGGGGACCGGCGGCGACATGGGCCGCTCGATCGCCGCGCTGGCGCCCGGTGAGGACGGCGCCCTGAGCTTCGAGAAGCAGGCGCCGACCGTCTCCTACGGGCGCTACGCCGACGACCTGCTGACCACCGTGCGGCGCGCGCCGGACGCCGAGCCCGGCGACCAGGTCCTCGTGCTGACCCGCCGCGAGCAGGTCTCGCTGGAGCCCAAGGGCACGTGGGACCCGCTCGGGATGCGCGGCACGTGCTCCCCCGGCTGCGTCGTCCGCGCGACCCTGCCGGCCGAGCAGGTGCTCCCCACGGCGTTCCCGACGATCTCGGCCGAGTCGATGGTCCCGGTGTCCCACATCCTGTGGTCGCACCTCTGGCTCGGCATCGCCACGGACGCCTTCGACCGCGCCCGCGCCTTCGTGCGCGCCGCGGCCAAGCAGAAGCCCGGCCAGCCCGTGCCGGCGGCCACGCGCCTGTCGCACCTGCTCAGCGAGCTGACCCTGCTGCGCGCCGAGGTCTCCTCGGGGCTCGCGGAGTTCGAGAGCGCGTCGGCGGAGCCCGGCCGCCCGCGGCTGACCACGATGGCCGCCGCGCTGCGCTTCAACAACCTGAAGATCGCCACCTCCGAGCAGGCGCCGCGCGTCTGCCAGGGCGCGATGGGCGTCTGCGGCATCGTCGGCTTCAAGAACGACACGCCGTTCAGCGTCGGACGGCATCTGCGCGACACGATGTCCGCCTGCCTGATGGTGGCCAATGAGCGCATCCACGAGACGAACGCCAACCTCCTGCTGATCGCCAAGGAGGTCTAGCGCCGGTGGCCGAGTACCGCCCCGCGGTCGCCGACCAGGAGGCGTTCCTCGAGGAGCTCGTCGACGCGCGGCTCCTGGTGCGGACCGGCGTCGCCGGCGTGTACGGCCGCGGCGGCGCGTTCGAGGACGTCCGGCTGCGCTTCGACGACCTCGTGGCGCGCATGGCCGCCCCCGACGGTCCCGAGATCCTGCGCTTCCCGCCGCTGCTGCCGCGCCGCCAGCTGGAATCCAGCGGCTACCTGAAGTCCTTCCCGCATCTGGCCGGCTCGATCTTCGCCTTCGAGGGCGACGAGGCGCAGGCCCACGAGCAGGAGGAGCGGGCCTCGCGCCACGAGGACTGGAGCGAGTTCCAGTCCCAGAGCGACCTCGTGCTCACCCCCGCCGCCTGCTACCCCGTCTACCCTGCCGTCGCCGCGCGTGGCCGGCTGGCGCCCGGCGGCGTCATGGTCGACGCGGGCGGGTCCTACGTCTTCCGCCACGAGCCGTCCGGCGACCCGGCGCGCCTGCAGATGTTCCACCAGCGCGAGCTGGTCCGGATCGGCGAGCCTGAGACGGTGGCCGCCTGGCGCGATGCCTGGCGCGACCGGGCCCTGGAGCTGCTGCGCGGCCTCGGGCTGGCCGCCGACTTCGACGTCGCCACCGATCCCTTCTTCGGCCGCAGCGGCCGGATGCTCGCCGCCAGCCAGCGCCAGCAGGCGCTGAAGTTCGAGATCCAGGTGCAGATCGCCGGCCCCGAGCCGACCGCCGTGGCCTCGTTCAACTACCACCAGGACCACTTCGCCGCGGCCCACGGCATCGAGCTGTCCGACGGCTCCGTGGCCCACACCGCCTGCCTCGGCTTCGGCGAGGAGCGGGTCGTCCTGGCGCTGCTGCGCACGCACGGCCTCGATCCCGCGACCTGGCCGGAGGACGTCCGCTCGCGGCTCTGGGAGGCGGCATGAGCTCTGCGACCACCGGCCTGGTCAGCCTCTTCGGCCTCGATCCGGCGACGTACCGCCCGCACCCGATCCACACCGGGGCGGCAACCTACGGCGAGACCAACTGCTACGCCGACGTCCTCATCGAGCTGCTGCACGCCCGCGGCGACGAGCCCGTCGCGGCGATGGGCGCCACGCTGCGGATGGACTTCGAGGGCGACCAGTGGACGTTCTTCAAGCCGATGCCGGAGGACCTCGAGGTCCTGTTCGGCGTCGACATCCACGAGATGCAGCCCTACCGGCCGCTGCCGCAGCAGCTCGTCGAGCAGCTCCCGCACGGGCGCACGCTGATCATCGAGCTCGACTCGTTCTTCCTGCCCGACACACGCGCGACGGACTACCGGCGCGCGCACGTCAAGAGCTCGGTGGCCGTCGAGGCCATCGACCCGGGCCAGGAGCTCCTGCGCTACTTCCACAACGGCGGGCTCTACGAGCTGCAGGGCGAGGACTATCGCGGCGTCTTCCGCATCGGGACGTTCTCCGACGACGTGCTGCCCCCGTACACCGAGCTCGTCCGCTTCGACGCCGGCCCGCGGCCGGGCCTCGCCGAGCAGCGCGACCTCGCACGCGGCCTGCTCGGCCGCCACCTGGCCCGCCGTCCGGCCGCCAACCCGTTTCTCGCCTTCGGCGCCCACGTCGAGGCCGTGCTCCCGGGGCTCCTGGCCGGCGACGCCGAGGACTACCACGCCTACGCGTTCGCCACCGTGCGCATGATCGGCGCGGGCTTCGAGGTCGGCGCGGCCCACGTCGACTGGGTCCTCGGCGAGGCGGCAGCGCCCGCCTCCGAGGCGCTGCGGCGGATCGTCGACGGCTCCAAGGTGCTCTCGTTCAAGCTCGCCCGGCGCCGGGCCTTCGACCCCGAGCCCGCCGTCGCGACCCTCGCCACCGCCTGGGACGAGGCGCTCACGAGGCTCGATGGCGTCGTCGGCTGACGGCCGGACCCGCGCACCCGTGGGCCGGCGCGCCGTGGTCGAGGGCCACGAGCGCCACGAGCTCACCGCAGGCTGGGAGGCGGCCCGGACCGCTCCGGACGCGCACCCCGGCCCTGGCGACCTGGACGCGCTGACGTGGCTGCCCGCGCGCGTCCCGGGCACCGCGGCCGCGGTGCTCCAGGACGCCGGGGCCTGGCGCCCCGGCGATCCCGGCGACCTCGACGCCGAGGACTGGTGGTTCCGCACGCGCCTGCGCGCCGCGCCCGCCGCAGCGGGCGAGCAGGTCGTGCTCCGCCTCGACGGCCTCGCGACGACGGCCGAGGTCCACCTCGGCGGCGAGCACGTCCTCTCCGTTGACTCGATGTTCGAGGAGCACACCCTCGACGTCGGCGACCGGCTGACCGGAGACGACGAGCTGGCGATCCGCTTCCGCGCGCTCGGCCCGCAGCTGCAGGGCCGTCGCAAGCCGCGGGCGCGCTGGCGCACCCGCCTGGTCGCCCAGCCCAACCTGCGCTTCTTCCGCACGGCGCTGCTCGGGCGCGCGCCCGGCTTCGCGCCGGGGCCCGCGTCCGTGGGCCCGTACCGCCCGATCGTGCTCGAGCGCCGCCGGCGCCTCGCGGTCGACGAGCTGCACCTCCTCCCCCGCCTGTCGGGCCGGGACGGCGTGCTCGCCGTGCGGGCCGTCCTGCGCGACCTGGATGCCGGCCGGCCGGCATCGGTGTCCGTCGAGCTCTCCGGCCTCTCGGGCACCCACCGTGCCGACCTGGTCGTCACGCCCGTGGAGGGCGGCGCGACCGTCGCCGCCGGAGAGCTGCGGATCCCGGCGGTCGCACGCTGGTGGCCGCACACCCACGGCGAGCCCGTCCTGCACGCCGTGCGCCTGGAGGCCGACGGGATCGGGATCGACGCGGGGCGCGTGGGCTTCCGCGACCTCGCGGCGGGCGCGGACGCCACGCACGCCGTCGAGGCCGACGGCCTGGACCTGCACGTCAACGGGGTCCGGGTCTTCGCCCGCGGCGTGGTGTGGACGCCGGCCGACCCGGTCGGCCTCGCCCCGGCGCCCGCAGCCCTGCGCGGCATCCTGGAGACCGTGCGCGACGCGGGCCTCAACCTCCTGCGCCTCCCGGGCATCGGCGCCTACGAGACGACCGCGTTCCACGACCTGTGCGACGAGCTGGGCCTGCTCGTCTGGCAGGACGCCATGTTCGCCAACCTCGACTACCCGTTCGAGGACGCGGGCTTCCGCGAGACCGTGGAGCGCGAGGCGGCCGCGCAGCTGGCCGCGCTGGCCGGCCGCCCCAGCCTCGCGGTCGTCTGCGGCAACAGCGAGGTCGAGCAGCAGGTGGCCATGCTGGGCCTCGACGCCGAGCTCGGCCGCGGGACGTTCTTCGGCCACACGCTGCCGGCGCTCGTCGCCGACTCCGGCGCCGACGCCGTCTACGTCCCCTCCGCCCCGTGCGGCGGCGACCTGCCGTTCCGGCCCGATCGCGGCATCGCCAACTACTACGGCGTCGGCGCCTACCTGCGCCCGCTGGAGGACGCTCGCCGGTCGGGGGTCCGCTTCGCCGCCGAGTGCCTCGCCTTCGCCAACGTGCCCGACGCGGACGCGATCGAGGCCGTGCTCCCTGGCGCCCCCGCCGACGTCGTCGTCCACCACCCGCGCTGGAAGGCCGGCGTCCCCCGCGACGCCGGCGCGGGCTGGGACTTCGAGGACGTCCGCAACCACTATCTCGCCGCGCTCTTCGGCGTCGACCCGGTGGGGCTGCGCCGCACCGACCACGAGCGGTACCTCGAGCTGTCGCGGGCCGTCACCGGTGAGGTCATGGCGGAGGTCTTCGGGGAGTGGCGGCGGGCGGGGTCCCCGTGCGGCGGCGCGATCGTCCTGTGGCTGCGCGACCTCGTCCCCGGCGCCGGGTGGGGCGTGCTCGACCACCGCGCAGGGCCCAAGGTCGCCTACCACCACCTGCGCCGGGCGCTGGCGCCGATCGCCGTGTGGACGACCGACGAGGGGCTCGGCGGGGTCGCCGTCCATGCCGCCAACGACGGCCCCGAGCCGCTGGACGCGCGGCTGCGGGTCGCGCTGTACCGCGACGGCGAGCAGCGCGTGGACGAGGGCGTCGCGGAGCTCGCGCTCCCGCCGCACGGCAGCCATACGACCGGCGTGGAGGCGCTCGTGGGGCGCTTCGTCGACGCCGCGTGGGCCTACCGCTTCGGCCCGCCGGCCCAGGACCTCATCGTCGCAACCCTGGAGCGGGACGGTTCCGACGGCCCCGAGCTGCTCTCCCAGGCCGTGCGCTTCCCGGCCGGGCGCCCCGTCGTGGCGGAGCCCGCCGAGCGCGTGGGGCTGGAGGCCACCGCCCGTCCGGCCGATGACGGGACTGTGCTCCTCGAGCTCACCAGCCGCCGCCTGGCCTACGGCGTCCGCGTGGACGCCCCGGGCTACAGCGCCGGCGACGACGCGTTCAGCGTGGAGCCGGGCACGACGCGCCGCCTGCTGCTGCGTCCCCGCGAGCCGGGCATCGCCTGGCCGCGCGCGGCGCTCACCGCCCTCAACGTCGAGGGGCGCATCCGCGTCGCGATCGCGGAGGGGGTGCCGGCGTGAGCGGGCTGCCCGCCGCCCGGGCCGTGTACCTCGGCGACGGCGCCGAGCCCGCCTTCGGCCTCTTCCACGCCCCCGCCGGCGTGGCGCTGCCGAGCGTGGCGGTGCTGCTGTGCCCGCCGTTCGGCTGGGAGGACATGTGCTCCTACCGCAGCCGGCGGGACTGGGCCGAGCACCTCGCCGGCGAGGGCCGTCCCGCGCTGCGCCTGGACCTGCCGGGCACCGGCGACAGCCCGGGCGGGCCCGCGGGGCCCGACCGGGTCGGGCGCTGGACCGAGGCGATCGCCGACGCCGCCCGCTGGCTGCACAGCACGACGGGGCACCCGCGCGTGGTCGGCGTCGGCGTCGGCCTCGGCGGGATCCTCGCCGCCTGCGCCGCCGCCGCCGGCGCGCCGATCGAGGAGCTGGTCCTGTGGGCCGTGCCGTCCCGCGGACACCGCCTGGTGCGCGAGCTGCGCGCCTTCGGGGCCATGGAGGACGGCCCGCTGGCCGCCGCCGGCATCCCGGACCAGCCACCGCTCGGCCCCGGGTCGCTCGCCGCAGGCGGGTACGTGATGAGCGCCGGCACCGTCGCCGCGCTGGAGGCGCTGGACCTCTCGCCGGCCGGCTTCCTGGCCCCCTCCGACCGCGCCCTGCTGCTCGAGCGCGACGGCATCCCCCCCGACGCCAAGCTGCGCACCGCGCTCGAGGCCGCCGGCACGCCCGTCACGGTCGCCCCCGGTCCGGGCTACGCGGCCATGACGGTCGAGCCCCAGGAGGCGCGGCCCCCGCGGGAGGTCTTCGCCGCGGTCTCCGCCTGGCTCGACGAGACCCCGGCCCGCCCGGCGGCGGCGGCCGGCGACGTCGACGGCGCTCCCCTGCAGCGCGGCTCGGTCGAGCTCGACGCAGGCGGCGCGCTCATCCGCGAGATCCCGCTGGACCTCGACCGCGTGCAGCCGCGGCTGTTCGGGGTGCTCGCCGAGCCTGCCGGCGGCGAGCGCGCCGAGCTCACCGCCGTCCTGCTCAACGCCGGCCCCCAGCGCCGCACGGGGCCGAACCGCATGTGGGTCGAGATCGCCCGCCGCTGGGCGGCGCGCGGCGTCCCCACCCTGCGGGTGGACCTCGGCGCGATCGGCGACGCCGAGGGCGACACGGAGGCCTTCGACGACGTCGCGGCCTTCTACGTCCCTGAGTACGTCGCGCAGGTCCGCGCCGTCCTGGACGAGCTCGAGGACCGCGGCCTGCCCGGACGCTTCGTCCTGCTCGGCCTGTGCTCCGGCGCCTACTGGTCGCTGCACGCCGCGGTCGACGACCCCCGCGTGGCCGCGGTGCAGCTCCTCAACCCCCGCGCGCTGATCTGGGACCCGTGGGTGTACGCCCGGCGCGAGGGCGCCATGTACCGCGGCGCGATCCTCAGGGCCGACACGTGGCGGCGCATCGTGCGCCGCGAGGTCGACTTCCGCAAGCCGTTCGTCATCGGCGGCGCCCTGGTCGCCCGCCTGGCGCGCGCGCCGTTCCGTCTCGCGGGACGCCTGGCCGGGCGGCGCCGCCGCGCCGACACCGGCGGCGACGACCTCGATCGCGCCTTCGACGCCCTGCGCGACCGGGGCACCTCGGCCCTGCTGGTCTTCGCAGGCGAGGAGCCGCTGCACGCGGACTTCGCCCGCGAGGGCCGCCTGGAGCGCCTGGGCCGCTGGCCCAACCTGGTCCTCGAGCACGTCCCCGTGTCCGTCGACACCCATACGCTGCGGCCCGTGTGGCTCCAGCGACAGGTGCACGAGCTCGTCGACCGGGCGCTCGAGGCCGAGCTCGCCCGGACGCCGGCCCGCACCGCCACGGGTGCCGCGCAGGCGTGAGCGATCTCTACATCTCGGCGTTCGCCCCGACGCTCGGCTCGGGGCGGGCGCTGCGGACCTACACGTGCATCCGGGCGCTGGCCATGCTCGGCCCCGTCGATCTCGCCTACGTGCCCCATGGCGCCGACGAGCCATCGCCCGAGTACCTGGCCATCGACGGGCTGCGCTTCCACGAGATCCGCCCCTCGCGGGGCGTGCGGCGCCTGACGACCTACGCGAGCATGCGCCTGCGCGGCGTCCCCGACGCCTTCGCCCGCGGCATCAGCCCGGAGATCGCCCAGGTCGCCGAGCGCCTGGCCGCCGCGCCGGGCCGCGGCCGCGTGATCGTCGGCGACACGGCCTGCGCGGTCGCGATGCTGCGCTGGGCCCGACGGCATCCGCTCATCTACAACGCCCACAACATCGAGTCGTCCTACTCCTACCCAAACCACGGCGACCGGCTGCTCAACCGGCTGGAGCTGCGCCACACCGAGCGGCGGGTCCTGCGCAGCGCGGCGGAGTCCTGGATGGTCAGCCGCGAGGACCTGGCGCAGGCCGGCGAGATGGTGCCGGGAGCCCGCCTGCGCTACGTCCCCAACGTCGTCGACGTCCACGGCATCCGCCCGGCCCCCGAGCGGCGTGCGGGCGGACGCCGCGTGCTGATGCTCGCCGACTTCGACTACCCGCCCAACCGCCAGGGGCTCCGGTTCCTCGTGGACGAGGTGCTGCCACGGGTCTGGCGCGAGCTGCCCGACGCCCGGCTGACGCTGGCCGGGCGCGGCCTCGAGGCGTGGCCGGGCCAGGACGAGCGCATCGCGGTCGCCGGCTACGTCGACGACCTCGCGGCGACCTACGCGGCGGCGGACTGCGTGGCCGTCCCGCTGCTGGAGAGCGGCGGCACGCCGCTCAAGTTCGTCGAGGCGCTGGCCTACGGCGTGCCCGTGGTGGCGACGTCGCCGGCGGCCCGCGGTCTGGAGGTCCGTCCCGGCGAGCACTTCCTCGCGGGCGACGGCGCGGACGCGTTCGCCGCCCGCGTCGTGGAGGTCCTCGGCGGCGGCGCGCCGGGCATCGCCGTTCGCGGGAGGGCGCTGGCGGAGGCCGAATATTCGGTGCAGGCGCTGGCCGACCGCATCGCCGGGCGGTGAGCCGTCCGACGGTGAGGGTGATGAACATCACCGTTTGAGCCGCTCCGAGTCACCGGATCACGGTGACGTGGCGCGCTTAGAGTCGCCTTCTGAAGGAGGTGATGGGCCGCACGGGACCCGGAGGCGTCCCGGCGGCGGGAAACCATGCAGAAGGGGGAATCGGGCACGTGAGGCGGCTGCTCGTCATCGCCGAGCACCCGTTCGTGGCCGAGGGCATCCGGTTGGCCCTGCGCCAGACGAGCGGCTTTCGCGTCATCGGCTTCGTGGACGGCCGCCGGGAGGCCGGCGCCCGCGTGCTCGCCGCCCAGCCCGACGTCGTCCTGGTCGATGACATGCAGCAGCCCGAGCCCGCCGTCTGCCGCATCCACGAGGCGGCGATCGCCGCCCCGGCGGCGAAGATCCTCGTCCTCACCCGCGACATGTCCGCCACCTGGCAGCGGGCGGTGTTCGGCGCCGGAGCCGATGCCCTGGTGAGCAAGGACGTCCATCCGGTCGCGCTCGGGACGCTCGTGCGCGAGCTCGCCGACGAGCATGTCGCGCAGCGTGGCGGCGTCGACGCCGCCGCCCCGGACGGCGAGAGCGGCGGATGTCCGCTCACCCCCCGGGAGCTCGAGATCCTGCGGCTCGCCGCGGAGGGCCTCACCAACGCCGGGATCGCCGAGCGGCTGTGGGTCACGGAGCAGACCGTGAAGTTCCACCTGTCCAACACCTACCGGAAGCTCGGGGTGGCGAACCGCACCCAAGCGACGCGGTACGCGCACGTGCACGACCTGCTGCACGCGGCGTAGGCCGCAGACGGCATACGCGATCGGTGAGGTTTCTCACCAGCCGCCGGGGAGAATCCGCTTCTGGCGGTCGCCCCGGCCGCGGTAGTCTGGCCCAGGCTTACAGCTCACGGTGCCCCCAGGAGGGGATCGCACCGTTCAAGCGCTCGGAGAGCGCTTCGGATCTAGGGGGACAGCGACATGCAGAGCCACGTGGCGTCGAGGACCGGCCGGTCGAACGGCGGTGGGGCGACGGACCTTGTGAAGGGCCCGCCGGCGGCGCCGAGGGCCGGGCGGCCGGGATCGCGGCCGCCAGCGCGAGCGCGGCCGGCCGAGGCGCATCGCGTCCAGGCGACGGCGACGGCGGCCGCCCCGCACCGGCTCCGCGTCGTGATCGCCGACAGCGATCCGCTCGCGCGCCGCGTCGTGCGGGACGTCTTCGAGCGCACCCCGGGGTTCGTGGTGGCCGCGGAGGCAGAGAGCGGGATCCAGGCCATCGAGCTGGCCCTGCACTACCGGCCCGACGTGGTGCTGATCGAGGCCGTGCTGCCGGGCGTCGGCGGGATCGAGGCCGTGCGGCGGATCACGGAGCGAGCGCCCGAGGTGCGCGTGGTCGTCTTCTCGGTCACCGAGGAGCCGGACCTCGCCCTCGCCGCCCTCCGGGCGGGCGCCAGCGGCTTCCTGTCCAAGCACGTGCCGATCGAGGCCGTGGCGCGGACCCTGCGCGGCGTCGCCCGCGGAGAGGCGGCGATCTCCCGCACGCTGACGCTGCGGCTGGTGGAGCGCCTGCGCAGCACGTCGGCCGACGGAAGCGGCATGCGGCCGGTCAGGTCGAACCTCACCACGCGCGAGTGGGAGATCCTCGACCTGATGACCACGGGCGCGTCGACGCGGGAGATCACGGACGAGCTCGTGCTCTCCGAGGAGACCGTCTACTCCCACATCAAGAGCATCCTGCGCAAGCTGAGCGTCCACACGCGGGAGGACGCGATCGCCGCGGCCGACCGCCTGCGGCACCCCGGGCTGTCCTAGCCCGGGGCGTGGGTCCTACGCCGGCGGGTCCGCGTCCATCGGGGGGAAGTCCCCCGGGACGCGCGGGCGTCGCCGGTCGCGCACCTCGCGCTGGGAGGCGTCCTCGGCCGTGGTGGCGTCCGCCGAGCGGCGCTCGGAGTGGCGCCGGTCGACGATGACCTCGACGTTGGGGTCGTCGGCGTAGTACGACTCGAGCCGCGGCAGGAGTTCGGGGGCGAGCTCCTCGGGGACCACGCAGTAGATCATCGGTGCTCCCTCGGCGGGGTCATCGGGCAGGCAGCCTACGCAACGCTCGCGAGTGGGTGCAATTCGCCGTACTCGTCGGCGGCCGCGTTGGCCTCGGCGTCCTCGGGCGGGAGCTCGGTGAGCTCGCTGCCCTGGGCGACGACCCGCACGCCGGACGCCTCGTCGCCGAGGTCCACCTCGTAGCGGTACCAGCTGAGCTCCCAGCCCACGACGATCGAGACGACGCTGCCCTCCGTTCGCGAGGGGCGGGCGGAGACCATGGGCGACCCGAGCGAGCGCGCGACGCCCGCGACGGTGCGCGGGTGCCCGCTGGCGTTGAAGACGGTGAGCGCGCGGGCGACCTTGAGCTCGTCGTTGGTCGGGATCGCCCGGACCGTCCTGTGCTCCCGCGGCGGCTGGTAGGCCGGCTCGGCGTGCGCGTGGGACGCCGGCGCGCTGCGCGAGACGGCGGGCTCGGGGTCGACGGCCGGGGCGGCGCTCGCCACGGCGGCCGGGTCGTAGTAGGCGGGGTCGTAGGTCGCCGGGTCGTAGACCGGGGCGCCGTCCGTGGCCGGGGCCGGGGCCGGCATGGCCTGGGGCTCGCGGTCCTGGCGGCGCTGGCGCAGCCGGCCCAGCAGCGTGCGCGCCGCGCCGCCCCGCTCGGTCCCGCGCTGGGTCATGCCGGCGTCCACGCCCTCGCGGATCCAGCCCTCGTGCACCGCGCGCGCGGTGCACAGCTCGCAGACCGTGCGACGGGCGCCGCCGTGCAGGAACATGTCGGCGTTCTCGCCCCGCAGCAGCGTCCGGCCGCACACGTCGCAGGAGACGACGGCCATGTTGGTGGCAATGGACTTGCGAGTCACGCGGCGACCGAGACTAGCAACGGCGCCCCGCTCGCACCCCGCGCTAGGCGTGCACGGCCTCGGCCTCGGCGACGACCTTCTGGGCGAGGTGTGCCGGGACCTCCTCGTAGCGGGCGAACTCCATCGTGTAGTCGCCGCGCCCGCCCGTCAGGCCACGGAGATCCGGTGCGTAGCTGAGCATCTCGGCCATCGGCACCTCGGCCTTGACCTCGGTCAGGCCGCCCACCGGCTCCATGCCGAGCGGCCGGCCACGCCGGGAGTTCAGGTCGCCGATGACGTCCCCGACGGTGTCCTCCGGGACCGACAGCGTGACCAGCATGACCGGCTCGAGCAGGACCGCCTCGGCCTGCTGGAGCGCCTCCCGCATAGCCAGTGACCCTGCGGTCCGGAACGCCATCTCGGAGGAGTCGACGGTGTGGTAGGAGCCGTCGTGCAGCCGCACGCGCACGCCCTTGACGGGGAACCCGGCCACGGCGCCGTGCTGGAGCGCCTCGCGGCAGCCCTTCTCGACGGCGGGGATGAACCCGTGCGGGATCACGCCGCCCTTGATCGCATCGACGAACTCGAACGCCGCGCCGTCCAGCGGCTCGATCTCGATGCGGCAGTCGCCGAACTGACCCCGGCCCCCGGACTGCTTCTTGTGGCGACCGTGGCCCTTGGCCGGGCGGCGGATCGTCTCCTGGTAGGGCACCCGCGGCGGCTTGAGGTCGACCTCGACGCCGAAGCGCGACCGCAGGCGGTCGACGAGCACCTCGACGTGGACCTGCGAGAGCCCCGCGACGATCTCCTCGCCCGTCTGCTGGTCGCGGTGCAGGTCGATCGTCGGGTCCTCCTCCTGCAGGCGGCGCAGGGAGCTGAAGAGCTTGTCCTCGTCGCCCTTGGCGCGGCAGGTGATGGCGAAGGCCATCACGGGCGACGGCAGCGCGATCGCCGGCATCGCGACCGGCTCGTCGCGCTCCGCGAGCCAGTCGCCGGCCCGGGTGTCCTTCAGCTTGGCCACGGCGCCGATGTCCCCCGGCCCGAACTCCGCGACGTGCTCGGTGTCCTTGCCGCGGGCCAGCAGCAGCTGGCCGAGGCGCTCCTTGGCGTGGGATCGCGTGTTCAGCACGTGCGTGTCGTGCGTCATGACGCCCTGGTAGACCCGGAAGAAGTTGATGCGCCCGGCGAAAGCGTCGGCCTTCGTCTTGAACACGTAGGCGTAGAGCGGGCCCTCGTCGGACGGGTTCAGGACGACCTCGCCGAGGTCCATCGGCCCGTGCTTGACCGGCGACGGGAGGTCCTCGACGATCGCGTCCAGCAGCCGGTCGGTCCCCAGGTTGCGCGTCGCGACGCCGCAGACCACGGGGAAGATCGCGCCGTGGTTCGTGCCGTCCTTCAGCGCGCTGACGATCTCCGCGTGGGAGATCTCCTCCCCGTCGAGATAGCGCTCCATGAGCGACTCGGAGACCTCGGCCACCTCGTCCATGAGCTTCTCGCGGTACTCCTGGGCGCGCTCGGCCAGGTCCTCCGGGATGGGGATCTCGCGGCACCCGTCCCGGCTGACCGGCGTCGTGGCGGGGTACTCGTAGGCGCGCATGTCGACGAGGTCGACGACGCCCTGCACGGCGTGCTCGGCCCCGATCGGGATCTCCGTGGCGACCACGTGGGGCCCGAAGGCCGCCTTGAGCGCGTCCAGCGTGCGGAAGAAGTCGGCCCGCTCGCGGTCGAGCATGTTCACGTAGACCATGCGGGCGATGTCGAGCTCGGCGGCGCGCTCCCAGAGCCGGGCGGTGGCGACCTCGACGCCCATCACGGCGTTCACGACGAACACGGCCGACTCGCACACGCGCAGGGCGCCGAGCGCGTCGGCGACGAAGCTCGGCTCCCCCGGGGTGTCGAGCAGGTTGATCTTGCGGTCCTGCCAGGTGAACGAGCTCAGGCCGGCCGAGATGGACATCTGCCGGCTCTGCTCGTCCGGGTCGGTGTCCGAGGCCGTGGTGCCGTCGGTGACCGTCCCCAACCGCGGCAGCGCCCCCGCCTGGAACAGCAGCGCCTCGTTCAGCGAGGTCTTGCCGCTGCCGCGGTGGCCGACGAGGGCGACGTTGCGGAGCTTGTCCGCTCCTGGGTGCATGCCTGGCTCCTGTCCTCGGGGTGCATGCCGACCCTAACCGCCCGATGTGACCGGGTGCCAGAGCGTGGGTGGTCAGGCGACCGGTTTCGGTCAGTCCTCGTCGCTCAGCCGCGACCGCAGTCGCAGGACGGCCTTGGTGTGCAGCTGCGAGATCCGCGACTCGGTCACGCCGAGCACCTCGCCGATCTCGCGGAGGGTCAGGTTCTCGTAGTAGTAGAGGGCCACGACGAGCTTCTCGCGCTCCGGCAGGCGGGCGATCGCGTCGGCCACGCGATCCTTGAGGTCCGTCTGGTCCATGACGGCGGCGGGATCGGGCGCGCCGGGATCCTGCAGCGTGTCGAGCAG
>JAXDGY010000452.1:0-4971 GCA_034664785.1 Solirubrobacteraceae bacterium | reverse complement strand
GGCCGGTGCCGCGCGCTACACGGGCGGGCTGTCGGTCGGCAAGTTCCTCAAGACCGTCACCTATCAGGAGTGCACGCCGGCGGCCTCCGTCGAGATCGGGACGATCTGCGCCCGGCAGAGCCGCCTCGAGCGCTTCGAGGGGCATGCGCGGGCGTGTGATCTGCGCGTGCGGAAGTTCGGCGCGGCGAGCGCCCGTCAGGCCGCCGATGGGCCGTCGTCGCCCTCGTCGCCCCGGTCGCCCACCGCCGGCGGCTGACCCGGCTCCTGGACGCCCCGAACGCCGTCGACCTCGCCGGCCGCGTCGAAGACGGCGCGGAACTCCTCCGGCGACTCGGCGTCGCCTTGCAGCTCGGCGATGCCGTCGTGCACGGTCACGTCGATCTCGCCCTCTGCTGCCTCTCCTGACTTGACGATCTCCTCCTGGACCTCGCGGGCGAGGTTGGCATCGTCCGGGGTGGGCCCGGCCGAAGCCTCCGGAGCGGGCGGCGACGGTGGAGCGGGCGGCGGCGGCGGGGGCTGAGCCGGTGCCGCGGGCGGGGGCGGGGGAGGGGGCGGCGCTGCGGCCGGGGGTGGGGGCGACGGCGGCGCCGCGGCAGGGGGCGGGCTCGGCGGCTCGGGCCGGGCGCGCACCGGACCGGCCAGAGGGCCGGTCTCAGCCGGGGCGGGCGGCGGCGTCGCAGGCCGGCCGCGCTTGCGCTTGGCAGCCATGATCACCGCGATCGCGCCGAGCGCCAGGAGGAGGACGACGGGACTGCGCCGGCGGCCGGACGTGGCCTCGCGGCCGTGCCTCGCGAGCTCGGTCGCCTGCTGTGCGACGAGCTCGCGCTTGGACCGCTTCCTCTGGATGAGTCGCATCAAGCGCCGCTACCCGCACGGCGCGGCGCCGCAACGTCATCAGCCGGCGAGCACGTTGAGGAGGACCGCCGCGGCGAAGCAGAGCACCGCGCCGGTACGCAGCAGCCACCCGCGGCGGGCGGCGTCCTGGCCGAGGACCATGTCGCGGATCGCGGCGACCATCAGACCGACGGCCACGATCGCGAGCACTCCGGCCGCGATGCGCATCCCCGCATCCTCGCAAGGCCGAGGTACCGTCAAGCGGCATGACCGGCGACACGTCCGAAGACGCTGCGCGGCGGCGGGTGTTCGTCGCCGGCGCGACCGGCGTCATCGGCATCCGGCTCGTGCCGCTGCTGGTCGCCGCCGGCCACGCGGTGGGCGCGATGACCCGGTCTCCGGGCAAGCAGGACGCGCTCCGCGCGCTCGGCGCCGAGCCGTTCGTCTGTGACGTCTTCGACGCCGCCGCGCTGAGCGCGGCCATCGCGGCGTTCGCGCCCGACACGGTCGTCCACCAGCTGACCGACCTCCCCGACGACCTGGCCGACCTGCCCGGCCACCGGGGCGCGAACGCGCGCATGCGCCGCGAGGGGACGCGCAACCTCGTCGAGGCCGCCCGCGCAGCGCGCGCCACAGCGTTCGTCGCCCAGAGCGTCGCGTGGCCGCTGCAGGGCGAGGGCCGCGCCGCGGTGGCCGAGCTCGAGCGCACGGTCCTGAAGATCGGTGGCGTCGTGCTGCGCTACGGGCAGCTCTACGGGCCCGGGACGTTCTACGAGGACGGGCCGGCGCCGCCGCCGCCGCGCGTGCACGTCGACGAGGCGGCACGCCGGACGGTGCCGGCGCTCGACGCGCCCCCGGGCACGCTGGTCATCACCGAGCGCTCCTGACCGGCAGGCCCCGCGCCCTGCGCGCCATGCCCTTCCACGCGTCGCCGTCGGACCGGACGCGATCAGCCGCCGTGCGGATCGTCCAGCGGTCCGGCTTCAGCCTCGGGTCGGCGAGCTCGTCCCAGCGGACCGGCATCGCGACCGGTGCGCTCGGCCGAGCCCGGACGCCGTAGGGGGCGACCGCGTGCTGGGCGTAGTTGATGCGGTTGACGTCGACGTAGATGCGCTTGCCGCGGTCGGCCTTGCGCCACTCGAGGGTGAGCCGCTTCGGGTCGTCGGCGACCATCTCCTCCGCGAGCGCCCGCGCCCACGCGTGCACCTCCTCGAACGACGGACCACGCCGCAGCGGGCACACGACGTGCACGCCACGGGATCCGGTGACCATCGCGTAGGGCGCGAGCCCCGCGTCGCGCAGCCGGGCACCCGCATCACGGGCCGCCGCGCGCACCGCGCCGAAGCCCGCGCCGGGGGACGGGTCGAAGTCCAGGGTGAGGCGGTCGGGCTTACGCGGCTCGTCGGCGCGGGAGAGCCAGACGTGCGGCGTCACGACGTTCTGCGCGGCGAGGTAGATCAGCGTCCCGGCGTCCTCGGCGAGGACCTGGGTCAGGGAGCCGCCCTTCTTCTCCACCTCCACCCGCGCGATCCAGTCCGGGAAGTGCGCCGGCACCGACTTCATGAAGTAGCCCGGGCGGTCGACGCCGTTCGGGAACGCCTCCAGCGCCAGGGGGCGGCCCCTGACGTGCGGGAGCATCGCCTGGGCGACCTCCTCGTAGTGGCGCGCGAGATCGCGCTTGGTCGCCTTCGGCCGGGGGAAGAGCACCTTGTCCGGATGCGAGATCTCGATCCTCCGGCCCCCCGCGCGGATCGTCGCCGAGCTCATCCCTCCCGCACCACCTTGCCCGCGGGCTTGTCGTCGCGCAGGCCGAGGAAGCGCGGGTGGCGCAGCCGCCCGTCGGTCGTCCACTCGGTGAAGCCGACCTGCGCGACCAGCTCCGGCTCCACCCAGGTGACGTCGCGCTCGCGGATCGCTGCGGCATCCGCGAACGGTGGATCGTCGCGGCGCAGCTCGGCCATGCGGCCGGCGAGGTCGCGCAGCGTCGCCTGGTCGAAGCCCGTGCCGACCTTGCCCGCGTAGCGCAGCGCACCGTGGTCGTAGTAGCCGAGCAGCAGCGCGCCGAAGTCGGTCCGCGAGCCCTTCGGCGCGGTGAAGCCGCCGACGACGAGCTCCTGGCCCTGCTCGCACTTGAACTTCAGCCAGTCGCGGGAGCGCCGGTCGCTGTAGGGGCTGTCGGCGCGCTTGGCGATCACGCCCTCCCAGCCCTTGCGGCACGCCTCCGCGAAGAGCACCTCGCCGGCCCCGTTGCGGTGCGGGGTCAACCGGACGCCGTCGCGGAAGCTCAGGGCGTGCCGCAGCAGGCGCTTGCGGGTGCGCAGCGGGAGCGGGCGGACGTCGTGGCCGTCGAGCCAGAGCACGTCGAAGACGTAGTAGAAGACGCGGACCGGCTGCCGGCCGCGCTGGGCGAGCCGCGCGAAGCTGGTGCGCGGGCCGTCGAAGGCCACGACCTCGCCGTCGACCGCGAAGCGCACGCAGGCCTCGGCCGCGAGGGCGGCGGCGATCTCCGGGTAGCGCCCGTCGAGCGGCAGGTCGTTGCGCGACAGCAGCCGCAGACCGGCACCGTCGCGAACCGCCACGCAGCGGATGCCGTCGAGCTTGCGCTCGAAGATCCAGTCGGGGTCGCTGAAGCGCTCGTCGGTCAGGACGGCCTTCATCGCCGCCGCGTGCCGCGGCGCCGGGCCGGGCGGCGCGAGCTCGCGCTCGCGCTCGTCGAGGACGTCCAGCATGGCGCAGGCCTACCCGATCGGTGCCCCACTCGGCAAGCGCGCCCGCCGGCGGCCCGTCGCGCGCGACCGGCCCGACCTACGCCCGGCTCTGCGTCTTCTCGCGGTACATCGCGGCGTCGGCGTGCTTGAGCAGCGCCTCGACGCCCTCGCCGTCCGCCGGCCAGCCGGCCTCGCCGACGCTCGCGCCCACGCGCGCCTCGATCCCGCCGATGACGAACGGCTCGGCGAAGACGCCGCGCACGCGCTCGGCGGCGGCGGCGACCTCCTCCGAGCAGCAGACATGGGACAGGATGACGGCGAACTCGTCGCCGCCCAGCCGCGCGACCGTGTCCTCGGCGCGGACGACCTCCGAGAGGCGGCGGCCGGCCTCGTGCAGCAGCGCGTCGCCGACGTCGTGGCCGTGCTCGTCGTTGACCTGCTTGAAGCCGTCGAGGTCGATGAACAGCAGGCCGACGTGGGCTTCCTGGCGCGCGGCGTCCAGGATGTCGGACATCCGGCGGCCGAAGCCCACGCGGTTGGACAGGCCGGTCAGGGCGTCGTGGGAGGCCTGGTGCTGGAGCTCGTCGATCAGCCGCCCGTTCTGGATCGCCGGCGCGGCCAGCGCCGCGATGCCGTTGAGCCGCTCGAGCAGCCCGGCGCTCAGCGTCAGGCGCTCCGGATCGTCGGTGACCGCCGCGGTCAGGATGCCGAGGAACTCGCCGCGGGCGATGATCGGCACGACGACCAGCGTCACGACACCGAGCGCGTCCAGCAGCTGCTGGATGAAGGCGTCGTCCACCTGTCCGGAGGTGAAGGAGAACGGCTGCGGGTCGCGCCGCATCGTGGACACGTGTCGCGAGTCGCTGGCGCGCAGCGGGCGGCCGCGCAGCAGCTCGGCGCCGTCCGGCGACATGCCGGAGGTCGACGCGGCGCGCAGCGCCTCCTCAGCGTCGTCCCACAGCCACACGCTCGTGCGGTCGCAGTCGACCATCGCGGCCATGGTCTCGGCCAGCCGGTCGGCGACCCGCTGGCTGCTGCCGCCGCGCGCGAGGTCCTGGGAGAGCGAGAGCAGCGCGCTGACGTGCTCGTGGCGGCGGGCCGACTCGGCCAGCGCCGTGGACATGTCGAGCACCGCGGCCGCGTGGGTCGCGTACAGCGAGAACAGCTCCTGCTCCTGTGCGAAGAACTCGTTGCCCTCGGGATACAGCGCGCACAGCCAGCCGTACGCGCGGCGCGCCGAGGCGACCTCGGCCACCAGCGCGGAGCCCGGCAGCCGCTGGCCCGCCTCGAGGGCGGTCGCGATGGCCGCCGCGTCGGCCTGGGGGACGCCGTCGCTGTAGATGCGCACGTCGGTGTCGTCGCCCGCGCGGACGGCCAGCACGTAGCGCGGGGCGCGCACCGTCTCGGCGGCGCGCTCGACGATGCGGGC
>JAXDGY010000451.1:0-14322 GCA_034664785.1 Solirubrobacteraceae bacterium | reverse complement strand
AGGGCGCCGGCGGCGACGAGATCTCGGCCGACGACGCGGCGACCGTCCTGGAGGCCCGCCGCACGATCGACTCGCGCTGTGGCGGCACCGCCCGGGTCGAGCAGCCCGACGTCCCCGGGGCGGTGGGGATGCTGATCCAGGTCATCCGCGAGAACGGCCCGGAGGGCGTCTACGAGACGGGCCAGAGCGAGCGCGCCGAGCGGCTGTCGGTCGTCGGTCGCGACGTCGCGCGGCAGCTCACGGCCTGCGGCGCAGCCGACCAGGCCACCCGCCTCCAGCGGGTCCTCGGCGCGTCGAGCTGAGTTGCACCGCCTCAGGCGCGCGTGCCGAACATCTCGCCCAGGCGCGTGGCGAGGCCGAAGTCGCCCTTGAGGTCCAGCCGGCCCTCGAGCAGCGCGCGCCCGGGATCGAGCTCGCCGGCCGCGAAGCGCGCCACGTCGGGCAGGGCGAGCTGGAGCGTCAGCGCCGGGTCCGCCGCGGGACCGGGGCGGGCGGTCGCACGGCCCGAGGCGACGGCGATCGTCCAGCGGCGCACGTCGCCGTCCGATGTGCGCAGCTCGAAGGCGAGCGCGCCCTCGAAGCCTTCGGCCGCCTCGGGCCGGTAGGCCCGCGCCAGGGCGGCGAAGAGCACGCGCAGGGCCGGTCCGCGGCGCAGGACACGCTCGAGCTTCCGGTCGTCGGCCTCGCGCACCCAACCCCGCAGCGCCGCCTCCGCACCCCGCCGCGCGGCCGCGATCCTGGGCCGGTCGCGCAGCGAGCGGGAGGACATGCGGCAAGCGTACGACCCCGGGCCGGAGCCGGATGTGGGACGGGCCCCGCCGGGTGGCGGGGCCCGTCCGGTAGCAGGCCGGTAAGCCGGATTCTGTCGTTGGGCAGCCATCCATCTGTGCGACCTACCTGGACCTCGGCGGGCAGCCTGCAAGCGGTCCTGCTTGGTCTAGCACCGGGTGGGGTTTGCCTGGCCGCCGCGTCGCCGCGACGCCGGTGCGCTCTTACCGCACCTTTTCACCCTTGCCTGTGAGCGGGTCGAGAACGACCCGCTCCATCGGCGGTGTGTTTCTGTGGCACTTTCCCGCGGGTTTCCCCGGGTCGGTCTCCCGACCACCTCGCCCTGTGGTGTCCGGACTTTCCTCGAAGGCGTTGCCACCTCCGCGGCTGCCTGGCCTGCACGACACAGGATAGGCCGCTCCAGGCTGCGACGGCGCGTGTGACGCGATGCCGGACTAGGCTCGCGCGATGGCCCGGACGCCCATCGCCGCCCGATGAGCTGGGCGGAGGCGTTCGTCGCCCTGCTCGTCGCGCACCTCGTCGGCGACTTCATCCTCCAGACGGAGTTCCAGGCGCTCAACAAGGGCGGCGGCCTCGGCCGCGACCCCGTACGGCGCCGGGCGCTGCTCTCGCACGTCGCGACCTACGCGCTGCCGATGCTCCCCGTGTTCGTGTGGATCGCCTCGGGCGACGACGCCGTGCGGGCCATCGGCATCGCCGTGCTGCTGCTCGGGACCCACCTGCTCCAGGACGACGGTCGCCTCATGGCCGCCTACGCGCGCCGCGTCAAGAAGACCGATCCACAGGCCGGGTCGGTGCTGTGGATCGCCATCGACCAGAGCTTCCACATCGTCTGGCTCTTCTGCGCCGCGCTGCTCGTCGCGGCCTAGAAGGGGTCTGAGACGGCTTCTCAGCCCATCGCGGTGCCACACGACGCGCACCGGCCACCGACGGCCCCGTGCCCGGCCCCGAAGCGCGGGGCCATCGCCCCGTCGCAGACCGGGCACGGGACCGTGCGGTGTGCGGACAGGCCCTCCCAGGCGCCGACGAGCACGTCGTCGAACGTCAGCCCGCCGCCGGGACGCTGGGTGACCACGTCGACGCGCTCGCGCGCCACGCGGTCGGAGATGAGCGAGGCGGGGACCGCCTCGGGGGCGGGCGCGGCCTGGCCGAGCCGCAACTGGTCGCCGTCGCCCCGCCGGCCGCGGTCGGCGACGGAGGCGGCGCGGCGGCGACCGCCGTGCCGGGGATCCTTGGTGAGGGTGCTCATGCGACGCTCCGGAAGAGGCCCACGACGCGGCCCATGATCTGGACCTCGCGCGTGCGGATGGGTTCCATGGTGGTGTTCTCGGGCTGCAGGCGGATGTGGTCGGGCTCGCGGAAGAAGCGCTTGACCGTCGCCTCCTCGCCCACGAGCGCGACGACGATGTCGCCGTCGGTGGCCGTCTCCTGCGGACGGACCACGACGTAGTCGCCCTCGAGGATCCCGGCGTTGACCATCGACTCCCCGCGGACGCGCAGGACGTACTCGCCGTCCGCTCCGCCGGCCGCCGGCGGCACCTGCACGTACTCCTCGATGTTCTCCTCGGCGAGGATCGGTTGGCCCGCGGCGACCTGGCCGACGACCGGGAGCCCGGGCCCGGTCACCAGGGAGCGCACGTTCTCCACCGCCGACTCCACGGCGCGGTCCAGCAGCTCGATCGCGCGCGGCTTGGACGGGTCCCGTCGCAGCAGGCCGAGCTTCTCCAGGTTCGCCAGGTGCGCGTGCACGGTGGACGACGAGGCGAGCCCGACCGCCTTGCCGATGTCACGCACCGTGGGTGGGTAGCCGTGCTGCCCGGAGTAGCGCTTGATGAAGTCGAAGATCTCCTGCTGGCGCTTCGTCAGGTCCACAAGCGACGCTCCTGAGGGTGACGGGACTGAAGGGGGCCGTACGAACATCTGTTCGACACAGTAGCGGGGGCCGTAGACGGAAACAACCGCGCTACACTCCGGCCCCGCTCGCGCCGGTGGCGGAATTGGTAGACGCGCAAGGTTGAGGGCCTTGTGGGGCAATTGCCCCGTGGAGGTTCGAGTCCTCTTCGGCGCATGACACGAGAACCCCCGCTCAGGCGGGGGTTTTTGCGTTCCGTGGGCCGCGGCTGATCGCGTCGCGCATGCCGAACGCCGGGGTCCGTCGACCGCCGATAGCCCCGGGGCTGTGCGGTGCCCGCCGCGCTACGACGCGGCCTGTGAGGCGGCCCAGTCGGCCAGGCGGCCGTTCAGCTCCGGCGAGGCCGAGCCCACCTCGACGATCGCGTCCGCGGGCACGTTGGCGCGCCGGGCGGCGGCGACGATCGCGTCGGGCGAGGGCGCCTCGTAGAGGCAGTAGGTGCGGCGCCGATCGGCGCTGAGGAACGAGAACAGCCAGCGGACGCCCTCGTCCGCGTTGATCTCGTCGATGATCCTGACGTCCTCGCCGGTGAGGTCGAGCTCGACGGCGAAGTTCCGCTCGATCACGAAGAGCGCCATGCGCGCATGCTAGCGGGCCGGCTAGCCCTCGACGAGGCCATGCCGGTGAGCGTAGGTGGCCGCCTGCGTCCGGTTCGCGCATCCCGTCTTGCGCAGGATGCTGCGGATGTGGTTCGCGGCGGTGTGCTCGCTGATGAGCAGCGTGGCCCCGATCTCGCGGTTGCTGAGGCCGCCGGCGACGAGGCCGAGGATCTGCACCTCGCGCGACGACAGCCCGTCGGGGAGGGCCGCCGGGGCGGCGGGCGAGTCGATCGCCTCGACGCGCGCGAGCAGCGCCCGCAGGCCGCGGGCCTCGGCGATCGCGGCCGCCTCCGACAGGAGCGGGGCGGCGCCCGCGGGGTCGCCGCGGGCGAGCCGCGCCAGCGCGTGCTGATGCAGGGTGTGGGCGAGCCAGGTGAGCATCCCCGTGCGCCGGTTGAGCTCGGCGGCGCCCCGGAAGTGGCCCTCCGCGCGCTCCCACTCGCCGAGCGTCGCCGCGAGCATGCCGAGGTAGCGGTCAGCCGCGCCGTAGCAGGCGACGAGGTGGCCGATCATCACGTTCGCGCCCGCGAGCGGCTCGAGCTCGGGGTAGACGATCGCCGCCGTCGCCTCGTCGTGCAGCGCCGTGCAGGCGTCGGTCAGGTAGGTGAGCGAGGCCAGCCAGAGCGACTCGCGGAAGGCGTCCAGGCCGTCGGCGCGCACGCGCTCGAGCTCCCGTCTGGCCTCCGCGTGCATGCCGAGCTCCACGAGCACCGAGACGAGGCCCGGCCGCCAAGGGCCCGTCTCCCCCGACTGGCCGGCCAGGAGGCGGATGACCGGCGCGAGCTCCGCGAGGCGCCCCTGCTCGCGGCGCACGCCGAACATCTGGATGCCGTGCACGCCGCCGGCATCGCGCCCGGTCAGCAGCCGGCTCCACTCGTGCGAGCGGCCGGCGAGCGCCTCGGCGGCCTCGAGGCGACCGTCGCACAGCGCGATCGCCGACCCGTAGTGCGCGGCGACGTGGAGCATGAACGGCTGCGCCGTCTGCTCGGCCGTCTCCAGCAGCACCTCCACGTCGCGGCGCGCTGCGTCGAGGTCGCCGAGCGCCACGAACGCCGGGACCCGCCAGGACA
Organism: Solirubrobacteraceae bacterium; assembly: GCA_034664785.1. GTDB lineage: Bacteria > Actinomycetota > Thermoleophilia > Solirubrobacterales > Solirubrobacteraceae > Paraconexibacter. Next base: position 9,952 of record JAXDGY010000451.1, on the reverse strand, counting down.
TCGCCTCGGCGCGGATCTCGGTGTCGCCCATCTCCTCGCCGATCGCCGCGGCCTCCGTCAGCATGGCGAGGATCTCCTCCAGGGAGTTGGTGTAGCGCGACCAGTACGCGCCCATCAGCACCGCGGCCAGGCCGGATTGGTCGCCCGATCGCCGGGCCATGCCGATCGCGCTGGCGCGCACGACCGCAGCACGCTCGTGGTCGCCCCTGAAGTCGAGCGCGCGGGCGAGCCCGCCGAGCAGCCCGACGCGCAGCTCGGAGCTCGCGTCGCCGAGCGCTCCGGCCGCCTCCTCGAGCAGCTCTACCGCGCCCTGATCGGCGATGCCCGGGCGCCAGCACGCGTCCTCGTAGCCGATCGCGGCCCGCGCGAGGAGGTCCGCGTCGCCCAGCTCGCGGGCGATCTCCGCCGCGGCCCTCAGCGCGTCCTGCGCGTCGAGGGCCTTGCCGGCGCGGTGGCGCGCGATCCCGAGCTCGATGAGCACCTCCGCCTGGGCCTGCGGGCTCTCGATCCGGAGCTCGAGCGCGGTGCCGTAGCGCGCCACCGCCTCGTCGAACGCCAGCGCGGCGGTGGCCGCCCTGGCGGCCAGGAGGTTGTAGTGGACGCCGCGCCGCGCCCCGTCGAGCGGTGCCGCGCGGGCGAAGTGGTGAGCGAGGTCGGCGAGCGCGCGGCCCGACCGTGCGCTGCCGCTCTCGAGCGCCTCGCCGACCCGCAGGTGCAGCTCGGCCCGGCGCACGCCGGTGAGGCGGGCATACAGGGCCCGCCGCACCAGCTCGTGGGTGAAGCGGTAGGCCAGCGGCCGCGACGCGAGCTCGTCGATCATCCCGCTGCGGAGGGCCTCGTCCAGGCGGGCCAGCAGCTCGGGGTCCGCGACGCCGGCGGCGCGCCGGACCACGTCGAACTCGAACTCGGAGCCCGCCGTGGCCGCGAGCTCCAGCAGCTCGGCCGTCCCGGGGGCCAGGCGGCCCAGGCGCTGGTCGACGACCTCGCGCACGCTCTCGGGCGTGCCGAGGTCGGTCGTCGACCGGGTCAGCCGCACGCTGCCGTCGACGAGCTCGACCACGCCCGTCTCCACCAGCGCCCGCCACAGCTCGCAGACGAGGAACGCGTTGCCCCCGGTGAGGTCGGCGATCGCCTCCGCGAGCTCGGGCGGCCCCGCGCCGACGTCGCCACCCGCGGCACGCCGGACGAACTCGGTCACGTCCTCCCCGGAGAACCCGCCCAGCCGCAACCGCACCACCATGTCGGAGCGGCGCAGGTCGGCGAGCACCTCCGCGAGCGGATCCGGGACATCCGCCTCGGCGTCACGGAAGGTGGCGAGCAGCAGCAGTCGCGCGCCTCCCGCCACGCGCGCCAGGTACCGCAGGAGCAGGAGCGTCGGCGCGTCCGCCCACTGCCCGTCCTCGAGGACGAGCAGCACGGGGCGGCGCTCGCTGATCGAGCCGAGGAGGTTCGCCACGGCCGTGTGCAGCCGGTGGCGCTCGGTGTCCGGATCGGCCGGCACCGGCGGCGACAGGCCGTCGACCCGGGCCGACAGGTCGGGCAGGAGCCGGGTCAGCTCGCCGCCGGTGCCGCCGAGCGCGACGCGCAGCTCGTCCGGGTCCGCCGACCGCGCGAGCTGGTCGAGCGCCTCGACGAACGGCCCGTACGGCGTCCGCACGACCACGTCGCACGCACCGGACAGGACGAGCACGCCGTCATTCGCCGCCTCGGCCGCGAGCTCGCGCACCAGGCGGCTCTTGCCCGATCCCGGCTCGCCGCCCAGCAGCACGACGCGGCCCTCGCCCTCCGCGCTCGGCACCAGCCTCCGGAGCATCGCCAACTCGGCCGCACGCCCCACGAAGGGAAACGTCGACGTCAGGCGGAGCGTGCCTGGAGGGTCGTGCATCGCGGCGATCGCTGCCGACGATAGTCAGGACTGATCACCCGTGCCGGATCTGCCCCGGGAATGGCGCCGCGAAGTGGGTCAGCACAGGTCATGACAGGCAGTCGACAGGCGCGTACGTTCGTCGGGCATTCGCCAACGAGTCAGGAGCAAGCATGAGCACTCTCATGACGCCGGCAGTGGCCGCGAGCCGCGAGCTGACGGAGTTCAACGGACGTCTCATCGGGCCCGCTGACGCGGACTACGACGAGGCCCGCAAGGTCTACAACGCGATGATCGACCGGCGACCGGCATTGATCGCCCGCTGTGCCGGCGCGGCCGACGTCGCCCGGATCATCGCCTTCGCCCGCGCCCACGACCTGCGGCTCGCCGTCCGCGGCGGCGCCCACAACGGCGGCGGGCTGGGGACGGTCGACGACGGCGTCGTGATCGACCTCTCGTCGATCCGGGACGTCCAGGTCGATCCGGAGGCCGGAACGGTCCGCGTCGGCGGCGGCTGCACCTGGGGCGAGGTCGATCGCGCCACGGGCGAGTACGGGCTCGCGACCCCGAGCGGGATCATCTCGACCACCGGCGTCGGCGGGCTCACGCTCGGCGGTGGCCTGGGTCACCTGACGCGCCGCCACGGGCTGAGCATCGACAACCTGCTCGAGGCCGAGGTCGTGCTGGCCAGCGGCGAGATCGTCCGCGCGAGCGACGACGAGCACCCCGACCTCTTCTGGGCGCTCCGCGGCGGCGGGGGGAACTTCGGCGTCGTCACGTCCTTCGTGTTCCGCCTGCACGAGGTGGACACGGTCGTGGCCGGCCCCACGCTGTGGCCCGTGGAGCAGGCCGCGGAGGTCCTCCGGGTCTACCGTGACTTCCTGCCGAGCGCGCCACGCGAGCTCAACGGCTTCTTCGCGTTCCTCAGCGTGCCGCCCGGGCCACCGTTTCCCGAGGAGCTCCACCTGCGCAAGGTGTGCGGCGTGGTGTGGTGCTACGTCGGGTCCGAGGAGGACGCGGCGGCCGCGATGGCGCCGATGCTCGACGCCCTGCCCGAGCCGCTGCTCCACGGTGCGGCGCCGGCGCCCTTCGCCGCGTTCCAGGGGGCATTCGACGGGGTCTACCCCGCCGGGCAGCAGTGGTACTGGCGCGCCGACTTCGTCGACGAGATCTCCGACGCCGCGATCGAGGCCCACGCCAAGTTCGGCGCCGCGATGCCGACCTGGCAGTCGACGATGCACCTGTACCCGATCGACGGCGCCGCCCACGACGTCGCGTCGACGGATACCGCGTGGAGCTACCGCGGCGCGAAGTGGAGCGCGGTCTACGCCGGCGTCGACCCCGCGCCGGAGAACGCCGGCGTCATCCGGGACTGGACCGTCGGCTACTTCGAGGCGCTGCATCCGCACTCGGCCGGCGGTGCCTACGTGAACATGATGATGGACGAGGGCCAGGAGCGGGTCCGCGCCAGCTACGGCGGCAACTACGACCGCCTCGCCCGCGTCAAGGCGGCCTACGACCCCGCCAACACGTTCCGGATCAACCAGAACATCCAGCCCGCGGCCTAGCCGGCCGGCCACGTCCGGGGGGACGTGGCCCGTCGCGTCCGGGGGGACGTCGAAGGGGGCGGCTCGCGCCGCCCCCCTTCGCGACGAGATGAGACGAGGTACGACCATGGCCCCACGGGGGATCCATCCGGCGGAGTCACGCAGGACGCTGGCCGTCGCGGCGTCGGGCACCCTGCTCGTGCTCGCGATCTTCAGCGCGCTCGTCGTCACCGTCGGCGACAGCGCACGCTCGCTGCACGCCGGCGTCGCCGGCCAGACGTGGGCGCTCAGCGGGATGAGCCTCGGGCTCGCGGCCGCGCTCCTGACGGCCGGCGCGCTGGCCGACGACGTCGGGCACCGGCGTGTGCTGATCTGGAGCGCCGGGATGCTCGCGGTGGCCAGCGCCGTGGCCGCGCTGGCGCCCAGCATGGCGGCGCTCGTCACCGCCCGCGTCCTCCAGGGCATGGCCGGCGGCGGGGTGCTGGCGGCCGCGCTGGGCTCGATCGGCCGCGCCTTCCCCGCCGGACCGGCGCGCACGCGGGCCACGGGGATCTGGGGCGCGGCGGTGGGCGCGGGCATCGCCGTCGGTCCGCTCGCCGGAGCGGCGCTCGCGGCCGCCCTGGGCTGGCGCTGGGGCTTCTGGGCCGAGGCGGCCGCGGCCGGCGCCGTCATGGCCGCCGCGACGACGCTGCCGTCGTCGTCGTCGTCGCCGCCGGCGGCGCGCGGCGCGCTGGACCTGCCGGGCATCGCGACGCTCGGCGCGGGCATGGCCGCCCTCGTGGCCGCGCTCGTCGAGGCGCGCGGGGACTGGTCCGGCCCCGTGACGCTCGCGCTGTTCGGCGCCGCGGTGGTCCTGCTCACGGCGTTCGCCGCGGTGGAGGCAACCCGGCGGCGCCCCATGGTCGACCCGCGCCTGCTCACGGAGCCGCCGTTCGTCGCCTCGATCACGGGTGCGCTGTTCACCGGCCTCGCCGTCGTCGGCCTGATGAGCTACTGCCCCGCGCTCATGCAGGGGGCGCTGCACGCCAGCGCGCTCGGGAGCGCCGCGGTGCTCGCGGCCTGGTCGGCCACGAGCGTCGTCGTGGCGCTCGCCGCCCGCCGCCTTCCGGGCCGGCTGCCGGCGCAGGCCCGGCTCGCCGTGGGGCTCGCGGTCGTCGCCGTGGGCGAGGGTGCGTTGACCGGGATCGGGGCGGGCACCAGCTGCGCCCGCCTGCTGCCGGGGCTGTTCATCGCCGGGATCGGCAGCGGCCTGGCCAACGCGGCGCTCGGCCGGATCGCGGTCGAGTCCGTGCCGCGCCACCGCGCCGGGATGGGCAGCGGCGCGAACAACACCGCGCGCTACCTGGGCGGGGCAGCCGGCGTCGCGCTCGTGGTCACGCTCGCCTCGGGCGCGGGGCCGGACGCCCTCGTCCGCGGCTGGAATCTCGCCGCGCTCGTCTCCGCCGGCCTGTGCGCCCTCGGCGCGCTCATCGTCGCCGGCTGCCGTGCGCGCCCGCCGCGCACGCCGCTGCCCGGCACCTGAGCCGCGCGGTCAGCCCGCGGCGCAGAGTGCGCCGACCATCCGGTGCCACGCCTCGGCCTGCCGTCCGGCGGACCAGCCGAGGGCGCGGCGCTGGTGCAGGAACTGGCCGGGGTGCAGGGCCGCCAGCAGCGCCCCGGCGGTCCACTCGGCGTCGAGTCCTGGCGCGGCCTGCCGCAGCAGGATCGTCAGGTGGGTGTGGTTGAGCTGCTCCGGCGCCGAGCCGCCGGGGACGGCCGCCATCGCTGCGGCCAGGACGTCGGCATGGCCCTCCAGGAACGTCAGCCAGGCGTCGCCGAAGGCCCGCAGCCGCTCCGTCGGCGGGGCGCCGGGGCCGAGGGGCGGCGGGCCGGAGATGAGCGCGTCCTGGAACGCGCGCGTGTCCGCGTCCAGCAGGGCGACGGCGAGCCCGGCCCGGTCGCCGAATCGCCGGTACAGCGTTCCCGTCCCCACGCATGCGGCCCGCGCCACGTCGTCCATCGACACGTGCTCGATGCCCCGCTCCCTGACCAGCGCGGTCGCCGCCGCGAGGATGCGCTCGCGGTTGCGGGCGGCGTCCGCGCGCTCCCGCGGCTCCGCTGTCGGTGCGAGGAGCGGGAGGGTGCGGGGATCGTCGGTCACGAGAGGGTTTCCGCGGGTGCGGCAACCTCCCGGACGAGATCGGCGAGGAGGTCGGACAGCCGGGTGGCGAGCTCCGGATCCGCGAGGCTACCGTCGTCGGCGAAGGCGCCGTCGGCCATGCCGACCGGGAGCTCGGACTCGAGCACGTGGGCGCCGCTCGCCTTGAGGGCCTTGCGGACCTCGGCCTGGGCCCAGACGGCACCGAACAGCCCGGTGCTCGCCCCCATGACCGCGGAGGGCTTGTCGCGCAGGACGTTGTCGGGGAACGGGCGCGAGGCCCAGTCGAGCGCGTTCTTGAGCGCGCCCGGGACGGACGCGTTGTACTCGGGGGTGACGATGAGCAGCGCGTCGGCGGCCGCGACGGTCGCCAGGAACTCGCGGACCGGGGCGGGCGGGTCCGCCTCCAGGTCCTCGTCGAAGGCGGGCAGGCCGGCGAGGCCGTCCCACTCCGCCATGACCGCCCCGGACGTGAGCGCCTCGCTCGCCGCCCGGAGCAGCCTGCGGTTGTGGGACCCTCGGCGCAGACTGCCGGAGATGCCGAGGATCTCCATGACTAGGCCTGCTCGGTCAGAGAGATGTCGACCGTCAGCGCGACCTCGTCGGCCAGGGCCTTGCCGCCCGAGGGCAGCGGGGCGTTCCAGTTCATGTCGTAGGCCGTGCGGTCGATGACCGCCTCGAGCTGCAGGTGGCCGCGGGTGCTGCCGAACGCGTCGGCGGCGGGCGAGATCCACGTGCCGGTCGCCTCGACGGGGCGGGTGATGCCCTTGATGGTCAGCTCTCCGGCCACGCGCGCGGTGCCGTCGTCGGCGAGGTCGAGCTCGGAGGACGTGAAGGTGACCTCGGGGTGCTGCTCGGCGTCGAAGAACTCGGCGCTCAGGACGTGGGCGCGGAACTGCTCGGGAGTCCGGATGGAGATCGACTCGACCTTGGCCGAGCCCTCCAGGCGACCGTCGGTGAGCGACGCGGTGACGTCGTCGAGGGTGCCGCGGAAGAGCGAGACGCCCTGGTAGCGGACGGCGAAGCCGAAGCTCGAGTGGACAGGATCGGCGGCGTAGGTGCCGGCGAGGGCCGTCGGGGTGGTGCTCATGGGGATGCCTCCAGGTGGTTGAGGTGATACAAAGCGGAGGACGTTCCGCTTACGTGGAGGCACGATAGCACAGGTGATTGCATACGCAAGCATCTTCGGGAGCGCCCCGCCGGTGGAAACCAGGCCGGTAACGTCACGCGGATGCGCCTGGCGTGCTTCGACGACCCCTTGGGCCACGAGCGCGTCGGCCGGCTCGACGGCGACCGCGTCGTCGAGCTCCAGGCCCGGAGCATGCTCGCCTGGCTGCACGGCGAGGGCCATCGCGAGGTGGGCCGCGACCACGCCGTCGAGGACATCCGGCTTCGCGCGCCCGTGCCCGAGCCGCCGAGCGTCCGCGACTTCTTCGCCTTCGAGGGTCACGTCGCCACGGGCTGGCGCCTGCGCGGCGGCGAGATCCCGCCCGCCTGGTACGCGGCGCCCGCGTTCTACTTCTCCAACCCCGCATCGGTCCACGGCCCCGGGCAGGCCGTCCGGCGCCCCGCGGTCTGCCGGGCGCTCGACTTCGAGCTCGAGATCGCCGCCGTGCTCGACGCCGAGGGCGAGATCGCCGGCTTCACGCTGCTCAACGACTGGAGCGCCAGGGACGTCCAGCGCGAGGAGATGACCGTCGGGCTCGGGCCCGCCAAGGGCAAGGACTTCGCGCTGACCCTCGGGCCGTGGCTGGTCACCCCGGACGAGCTGCCCTACGCCGACGGGCTCCTGGAGCTCATCGCGACGGTGACCGTCAACGGCGAGCTGCTCACGAGCACCCCCGCGGCCGCCCAGCACTGGACCTGGCCGCAGCTCGTCGCCCACGCGGGCCGTGACACCCGCCTGCGCGCGGGCGACGTCCTGGGCAGCGGGACCCTCGCCCGCGGCTGCCTGCTCGAGCTCAACGCGGACGGCGGCGAGCCGCGCTGGCTGCAGCCCGGCGACGTCGTGACGCTCGCCGCGGAAGGGCTCGGCGAGCTGACGACCCCGGTGGTCTGACCCGGTGCGGCTCGAGCCGTGGGGCCCTGCGGACCACGCGCTCCTGGAGGCGTTGCTCGGCGACCCGGAGATGATGGAGCACCTCGGCGGGCCGGAGGCGCCCGACGCGATCGCGACGCGCCAGGCGCGATACGTGGCGCAAGGCGAGCCCGGCGAGGGCCGTCAGTTCAAGATCGTCGACGACGCGACGGGGGCCGGCTGGGTGGGCTATTGGGAGCGGGCCTGGCACGGCCGGCAGGTCTACGAGATCGGCTGGTCGGTGCTGCCCGCCTTCCAGGGCCGCGGCCTCGCGGGTGCGGCGGCCGCCGAGGCGATCGCCGCGGCCCGGGCGGAGCGGCGGCACCGGTTCGTGCACGCGTTCCCGGCGGTCGGCAACCCGCCGTCGAACGCGATCTGCGCGAAGGCCGGCTTCACGCTCGTCGAGGCGTGCGACGTCGAGTACCCGCCCGGCCACTGGATGCGCTGCAACGACTGGCGCCTCGACCTGCTCGCGCCGGCGACCCGCCGAGAACCGCGTTCGGATGAGGGCGCCGGCGTGAGGGGGCCAGATCGTGGATGACGGGCGCCGACCGATGATCGAACGCCGTTCTCCTAGCTCGCCAGCGCGAGCTCGCGGCGCTTGACCACGAAGGCGCCCGAGACCTCCTCGAGGATCTCGAGCATCGCCGACCGCGCCGGCGAGGCCCACGAGCCGGCCATCGTCGCCGCGAGGATGCGGCGCACGGGCGCCCGCGCGCCCAGCGAGCGCACGACCACGTCGTCGCGGACGGCGACGAGGGCGAGGTCCGGGATCAGCGACACGCCGCAGCCCGCGGCGACGAAGCCCTGGATCGCCAGGTAGTCGTCGGAGTGGAAGCCGATCCGCGGCTCGAAGCCCGCGTGCTGGCAGGCCCGCACGAGGATGCGCGAGTCCGGGCAGCGGGTGGTGGCGCCGAGCAGCCACTCCTCCTCCGCGAGGTCCTGCAGGCGGACGCGGCCGCTGCGGGCGAGCGGGTGCCCGCACGGCAGCAGGACGTACATGGGGTCGTCGAGCAGCGTTGTCATCGCCAGGTCCGCCTCGGGCGGGTCGTCGAACGCGGCGGTGATCGTCAGGGCGATGTCGGCCTCGCCGGCCCGCAGGCGGCGCAGGCCGTCGGTCGGCTCCTCGGGCTCGAGCACGAGCCTGACGCCCGGGTGGCGCTCGCGGAAGCGCGCGATCGCCTGGGGGACGATCGTCGCTCCGGCGGTGGCGAACGTCGTCATCCGCAGGCGCCCACCGCGCAGGCCCGCGATCGCCTCGAGCTCGGACTCCGCGTCGGCCAGCCGCGCGAGGATCGCGTCGGCGTGCTGGCACAGCGCCTGGCCCGCGTCGGTCAGCCGGACACCGCGGGCGTTGCGCTCCACCAGGCGCGTGCCGGCCTCACGTTCCAGCGCCGCCACCTGTTGGGAGATCGCGGACTGCGTGTAGGCCAGGGCCTCGGCCGCGGCGGAGAAGGAGCCGCGCTGGGCCACCTCGCGGAGCACGCGCATGCGCTTCACGTCTAGCATAAGGCGACCTTATCGGGATGAGCATCGAATGTCATTTGATCTGATGGCCGCGCCGCTCCATCCTCTGTGCATGGCCTCCTCGAACCCCGCCCAGTCCACCGCGATCCTCGCCATCCGGCAGGCGACGGCCGACGATGCAGACGCGCTCGTGCGCCTCGCCGCGCTCGACTCGCGCCCGGTCCCCGCCGGCAACGTCCTGCTCGCCATCGTCGACGGCGACCCCGTCGCCGCGGTCGAGCTCGAGACCGGCGCCGTCGTCGCCGACCCGTTCACCCCGACCGCCGACCTCGTCGAGCTGCTGCACCTGCGTTCGTCCCGCCTCGCCGACCCGGCCTCAGCACGCCCCAGCGGCCTGCGCCACTTCTTCCCCCAGCGTCCGCGGATCACCTCCACCGCGTGACGCATCTCGCCCGCCAGAAGTCGCGAGCCACGCCAGGCGGGCAGCGTCCCGTCCTGACGTGGCTCGCGTTGGGCATCGTCTACGTCGTCTGGGGCTCGACCTACCTGGCGATCCGGATCATGGTCGAGACCGTCCCTCCCCTCCTGGGCGCCGGGCTGCGCTTCGTGGTCGCCGGCGTCCTCATGCTCACGGTGCTCACGCTCCGCCGGCGCCCGACCCGCATCCCGCTCGCGCAGCTCGGCTCCTGCGCCCTGGTCGGCACGCTGCTGGCCGGCGGCGGCAACGGCCTGGTGACCGTCGCCGAGCAGGACGTCCCGTCGGGGCTGGCGGCGCTGCTCATCGCCTCGGTCCCGCTGTTCATCGTCCTCTACCGGACCCTCGCCGCCGACCGGCCGTCCGGGATCGGCACGGCCGGGGT
>JAXDGY010000450.1:0-57543 GCA_034664785.1 Solirubrobacteraceae bacterium | reverse complement strand
GCTGCGGGCGTCCGGCGCGCAGGCAGTGCTCCAGCGCCCGAAGGTACCCCGCGAGCCCGACGGGCCCGGGCTCCACGCGACCGACCAGCGCCGGCGGCGTCCCGGGCCCGCAGGCACTGGCGTGCGTCGTGAAGGCGAGGGCGAACCCCGCCCGCGCGACGGCGGCCGCCTCGCCGGGCCCTGCGGCGCCGTGGGGGTAGGCCAGCAGGCGCGCCGGTCGCCCGGCGACGGCCTCGAGCTCGGGGCGCCCGTCGGCGAGCGCGCGCTCGAGCTCGTCCGGGGCCAGCGTCGTCAGCGCGTCGTGCCGGGCGGTGTGGAAGCCGAGGTCGTGCTCGCGCGCCACGGCGCGCACGTCGTCGGCGGTCATGCCGCAGCGCACGCCCGGGCCGGCGAGGGCCCGCAGCGCCACGGACGTCGCCGCCCGCTCCGACGGCGTCGCGGCCGTGACCCGGGCCGCGCGGGCGAAGAGGTCGCCCGGGCCGAGCAGCTCCTCGGTGGGGACGCCGGCGTCCGTCAGGTGCTGCAGCGCCTCCCACCAGAACGGCGTGCTGCGCTCGAGGTGCGCGCCGGTGAGGAAGAAGGTGGCCCGTACCCCGGCGCGCCCGAGCGCGGGCAGGGCCAGGGTGCTGTGCGTGGGCCACTCGTCGTCGAAGGTGACGGCGACAGGGATGCGCCGGCCGCGCCTGCGGGTCGCGGCGGCGTCGAGGATCCCGGCGGCGGGGACGACGCGGAAGAGCCGCCGCAGCCAGCGCAGCTCGCGGGCGAAGGCGGCGGCGCCCACGGCCGGGACCAGCTCGCGCGCCGGGTCGCCGGGCTGTGGCTCGATGCGGTGGTAGAGCACGACGAGGCCCAGGCGCCGGCTCGAGGCGGCGTGACCGAGCAGGCGCAGGGCGGCGACGGCGACGCCGGCGACCGTCCTCGCGCGCCGGGCGATCACGGGCCGCCCCCCGCGTCGCCGTACGCGGCCAGCCACCGGCAGGGCTCGAGGTCGGGCGCGGGCGCGGCGGCCGCGTCCCGCCGCAGCGCGGCGCGCAGCGCGGGCGCCGCATCCCCCGGGCGGCGCCGCAGGCGCGCGAGCCGCACGTGCATGGCCGCGGCGGCGCGGTGACGCCCGTGGGCGGCGAGGTCCTCGGCGAGCCAGGCCAGCAACGCCTCCTCCGCCGGGGCGCCGACCCCGTGCAGCGCGTCGAAGCGGCGGAAGTCCTCGAGGATCCGCTCCGGGGCGCGCAGGTGCATGTTGCTCGGGTGCACGGTGTAGGCGACCAGCAGCTCGGGGAGCGCGACCGCGCGCGCCCGGGCGGCCAGCGCCATCCACAGGTCCCAGTCCCCGAGCGCGTAGAGATCCTCCCGGAAGCCCCCGGCGTCGCGTGCCAGCTCCGTCCGGACGACCACCGCGCTCGGGCCGCCGATCAGGCTCCCGACGCGCAGGCGCGCGGCCAGGTCGTCCGGCTTCGGCGCGGGCAGCACGCCGACCACGTGTCGCGCGGGATCGACGAGGACCTGGCCGCAGAAGCTGAAGCCCGCGTCGCCGACGTGCTGCAGGTGGGTCGCGAGCCGGCCGGGCGCCATCAGGTCGTCGTCGTCGAGGAAGGCGAGCCACTCGCCGCGGGCGACCCCGAGCGCGTCGTTGCGCGCCCGCCCGGCGCCCCCCGGCTCCGCGCGGCGGAGCACCCGCACCCGCGGGTCGGCGAAGTCCAGCGCGGCGAGGGCGTCGGGGTGGTCTGAGGCGTCGTCGATGACGAGGACCTCCAGCGCGACGTCCTGGGCCAGCGCGCTGGCGACCGCTTGGCGCACGAAGGCCGGGCGGTTGCGCGTCGGGACGATGACCGAGACCTCGGGCCCCTCGCCTCCGGACGCCGCCCGTGCGATCGCCGATGGCGGCGCCAGCCAGCGCGGCGGCGCGTGACGCGCGCGACGAGCGGGCGCCTTCCTGATCGCCCGGGCGGCGTGCAGGAGGTCCGGTGCGGTGAGCCGCCCGTCCCGGCGCAGCCGCTCGAGCTCGCGCCACGCGGCGCCGGGCTCGCGCACGCTGAGCACGGCGCCGGGACGCTCGGCAACCAGCGGCTCGGGGCACGCCGCCGCGGGGCGCCGCGCCAGGACCATCCAGGCCGCCCAGTGGGTGAGGGCGCGCAACTCGGGGTCGAACGGCCGGTCCTCCTCCAGGATCGCCGTGCGGCACAGGACGCTCGACGGGCCGCCGACGGCGTTGCGATGCCGCAGGACCGACGCGAGGTGCCGCGGGCGGTCGGCGAGCGCGATCCCCGTCACCTCGCCGGACGCGTCGAGGAGCACGCGGCTCCCGTAGGCCCAGTCCGCGCCTGCGGCCTCGGCGGCCTCCAGGCCGCAGCGGACGTGATCTGGGTGCCACCGGTCGCCGGCCGCCAGGAGCGCCACCCACGGGGCGCAGCCGGCGCCCAGCGCTGCGGCCAGCACCGCGGCCGGATGCGACCCGACGCCGTCCGGGAGCCTCCGCACCCGTGCGTCCGGCGCGGCGCCCAGCCCGTCCGGCACCAGGACGTCGAGCGCGACGCCGCGCTGTGCCAGGGCGTCCTGGAGCGAGCGCCGCGGCGCGTCCGGGTGCGTTCCCGGGAGGACGACGGCGGTCACGCGGGGGCCCTCGCTCATGGCGCCGCAGGCCCCGCCCACTGGTGCACCACCCAGTCCGGGGTGGGCGGCTGGATCCGTCGCGGGCGGCGCACGAGGCCCGTGGCGCGCGCGAGCTCGCGGGCCGCCCCGACGAGGTAGCCGGGCCGCCCGTGGCGGATCGCCGCGAGCGCCTGCACGCCCGCCGCCGTCCAGTGGCGGCCGGCCTGGCGGTGGCCGTCGGCGAGGAACAGGGCGAACACGCCGTGATCGAAGCCGGTGATCGGGCCGCCGTCGTGGTGCAGGCGCCGCAGCAGCCGGGCCTCCTCACGCACCGAGGCCTGATCGGCGACGTGCATGCTCGCGGAGTGCTGGACGTAGGCCACGAGCGCCTCGGGGCACGCGACGGCCCCGGTCAGCTGCAGCAGCCGGCTCCACAGATCCCAGTCGGCGAGGTGCCGGAGGCGCACGTCGAAGCCGCCCGCCTGACGGACCGCGGCGGTGGCGACGAGGACGTTCGAGGCGCCGGCGGGGACCGGGTTCCTCCGGCTCAGGCCGAGCGCCAGGTCGGCGGCGGGCAGGGCCTCGGCGACCGCCACGGCACGGGCGTCGGCGACCACGAGCGCGCTGCAGTAGGCGAAGCCCGCCCCGGCCGCCTCGAGGGCGTCGAGTTGCACGCGCAGCTTCCAGGGCGCCCAGAAGTCGTCGTCGTCGAGCAGCGCGACCCAGGGCGCCCGCGCCGCCTCCAGCCCCGCGTTGCGGGCCGCGGCGACGCCGCGCGACAGCTCGTGGCGCAGGACGGTCACCCGCGGGTCGGCCGGCGCGATGAACGGCTCCCCGGAGCCGTCGTCGACGACGAGGACCTCCACCTCCACCCCGCGCTGGGCGAGCGCCGAGGCGATCGCCCGGCGCGCCAGCGCTGGGCGATCGCGGGTGGGGATCACCACCGAGACCTGGGGCCCCTCCGGCGGCGTGGAGCCCGAGGGGGTCGATTCGTCGTGGCTGCGCATCATCTAGATTCGCGCCCGTCGGTTCGCCCGCCGACACGAGCCGGGTGCGGGGCGACACGATGCGGACCTCCACCATCATCCCGACGATCGGCCGCCCGGCGCAGCTCGACGCCGCGCTGGCCTCGCTCGCCGGCTGCCGGCCGCCGGCCGACGAGGTCGTCGTCGTCGACCAGAGCGACGACGGCGCGACCGCCGAGGTGGTCCGGCGCTGGTCGTCGATCGGAGCGCGACACGTCCCGTCCTCCCCCCGCGGCATCGGCCGAGCGCTGAACGCGGGCCTCCGAGCCGCGCGCCACGACGTGGCCCTCATCACCAACGACGACTGCACCGTCGCGGAGGACTGGGTCGCCGTGGCGGTCCGCGAGCTCGCGGAGATCCCGGACGGGATCGTCACCGGAAGCGTCCTGCCCGCCGGGGACCGCGAGCGCGTGCCGTCGCTCATGGAGGATCCTGAGCCGCGCGACTACACCGGCACCGTCCAGTACGGCGTCCTCTCCGGGAACAACCTGGCGGCCGGCCGCCGGCTGCTGCTCGCCGCGGGCGGCTTCGACGAGCGCATCAGCCCGAGCGCCGAGGACAACGACCTCTGCTACCGCTGGCTGCGCGGGGGCGCGCCCTTGCGCTACGCGCCGGCCATGCGCATCTGGCATCACGACTGGCGCACCGCCGAGCAGATGCGCAGGCTGTACCGCGACTACGGCATCGGCCAGGGCGTCTTCTACGCCAAGCACCTGCTCGCGGGCGACGCGACGATGCTGCGCTTCCTCGCGCGCGAGCTGCGCCTGACGCTCCCGGCCGCCTACGCGTCGGCACGTGAGCGCCACCGCGTGCCGGACTGGGCCGCCGGATCGCTGCTCGGCCTCCCGGTCGGGCTGTGGCGGGGCCTGCGCCTCTTCGGGCCGGACCGGCTGCCCGGCCGCCACTCCTAGCCCCCGGCTCGGGCGCCCGGCGCGACCCGCGCAAGCTCGGCGCCGAGCCGGGCGAGCGACGGCTCGAGGTCGTAGCGCTCCAGCACGCGTCCGCGCGCGGCCGCGGCCCGCGCGGCGGCCTCGGGCGTTCCGCTCTCGGCGATCACCCCCATGATCGCGTCGGCCAGCCCCTCGACGTCGTCCGGCCGGATCAGCCTGCCGCAGGTCCCCTGGTCGAGCAGGTCGGAGACGGCGCCGACGGAGGCGGCCACGACCGGGAGCCCGACCGCCATCGCCTCCATGATCGCCAGGGGCGTCCACTCGCCGCGCGACGGCGCCAGCAGGGCGTCCCACTCGTGCATGAGCATCGGGACGTCGCGCCGCTCGCCGAGGTTGTGCACCCGGTCGCGGAGGTCGAGGCCTTCGATGAGCTGCCCGAGCTCCTCCATGTAGTCCGAGCGGCCCTGCCGGCCCACGAGGTCGAGCTCGGCGTTGATCCCCGCGTCCCGGAGCCGGGCGAGCGCGCGGATCGCGATGTCCTGCCCCTTGCGGCGATCGAACCCGCCGACGACGGCGAGCCGCAGGCGCCCGCCGGGCACGCGCGGCGGGCGGACGCTGAAGCGGCCGGGCTGGATCCCGTCGTGGATGTGGACGAGCCGCGCCCGGCCGCCCCCGCGCGCGGCGGTCGCCAGGAGCGGCTCCGCGATCACCACGACGGTCGTGGCGAGCCTGGCGTGCAGGCGGACGAGCGGCGTCGCCAGCCGTGAGGTCGGCCACTCGCGCACATGGACCACCGCGGGCACGTGCTCCAGGCGCGCGGCGATGACCGGCGCCAGCGTGGTCGACGTGTTCGTCAGCACGACCTCGATCCCGGTGTCGCGGATCACGCGGCGCAGCCGCGGGACGTCGCGGACGGTCCTCAGCGTGTCGGTCGCCCACCGCGCCGCCGTGGCCCCCCAGGTCGGGAGCATCGGCGTCGGAGCGACGACCTGCCCCGTGTCGGCGAACAAGCCGTGCAGCGGGCCCTCCGGCGCCAAGATCGTGAGCCGGTGCCCCGACCGGCTGAGCCAGCGTGCCGCCTGGTAGGCGAGGATCTCGCCGCCGCCGAGGTGGGTGCTGTGGACGGCGAACAGCACGGAGGGCTTGCGCCCCGCGGATCCTTCCGGTGCCACCGAGCCCTCGGGGGCCATGCGTGCACGCGTCATCCCGTCCCCCTCGTGTGCCCCCCGATTCACCGGCTTCGCAGCGCGATCGATGGGGAGAGGCGATCGCGTGGCCGGCCGGGTCACGGCCTCTCGCGCCGTGGTGGCCTTGGTCCTGACCCGAGGACGAACATGGCCGGAACGTAGAAGGTAGTTCTTTACCCCACAAGGTGGTCTTTCCGCCAGCTAGTCGAAGGGATAGCCCCAGGAGGAGTCCCGGGACCGGCGGAACGATCATCCGTCGCCGCGGTGACACAGGCGCTCGCGGGACCCCACCGCGCAACGCCGATCGGTCCGGCGCGACAGGAGTTCGGTCCGGGAGCTCAGGACGGACCGATGCGACACCTCGCGGTAGGCTGCGGCCTGTCCGGCCACGCACCTCCGACGGCAACACGACCCTTCTGGCGGTGCCCCGCGCGGCCTGCCTCGGCGCGGCCACGGTGCTCGCGTTCTTCGCAGGCGGGTACTTCGCACGGCCACAGGCGATCGCGCTGGTCGTCTTCGCGGCCGTCCTGGCCGTCGCCGCGCTCGCGGCGCCGGCCCCGCTGCCGACCGGCGGGGCGGCTCGGGGCGCGCTCGCGGCCCTCGGGGCCCTGTGCGCCTGGACCGCGCTGAGTGCCAGCTGGGCTCCCCTCCGCTTCGAGGCGTCCGGCGACGCCCGGCGGGTGCTGCTCTACCTCGTCGCCTTCGCGACGGCCGTCGCGGTCTGGCGGCCGCGGGCCGCCGCCCGCTGGGTGGAGCCCGGCCTGGCGGCCGGCATCGTGGTCGTGCTGCTCGGCGGACTGGCGGGCCGGCTCGTCCCCGGGATCATCGTCCAGAACGAGACCACGCGCGCCGGGGCGCGCCTGGAGCAGCCGTTGACCTACTGGAACGCGGAAGGGGTGCTGGCGGCGATGGGGCTGTTGCTCTGCCTGCGCCTCGCCGGCGATGCGGAGCGACCGCGCAGCATCCGGATCGCTGCTGCGGCCGGCACCGTGCCGCTGGCCGTGGGCCTCTATCTCACGTTCTCGCGCGGCGCCCTGCTGGCCTTCGCCGCGGGCCTCATCGTCCTCGTCGTCGCGGCCGGCACGCGATCGCAGCTCCGGGCGATCGCGGCGTGCTCGCTGCCGTGCCTCGCCGCGATCGTGGCGGCCGGCCGGTCGTCCAGCGTGCGCGTCCTCGACGGCAACCAGGCGGTCAAGGAGCACCAGGGCGCCCTGGTGCTCGCCGCGCTCATGGTCGCCGTGGCGGCGGCGGTGCTGCTCGCGTGGCTCGCGACGCGGCACGAGCGCCGTACCGATCATTCGCGGGACCGGCTCCGGCTTCCGCGCTGGACCGCCGCGGTCGTCGCCGTCGTCGTCGTCGCCCTCGTCGCCGTCCCGGTCGCCGTGGGTGGTGGCAGGGCGCCGACGACCCGCCCCGACGCGGCCTACGGTGCGACGAACCAGCGCCTGGTCGATCTGGGGTCCAACCGCAACGAGTACTGGCGCGTCGCGCTCGCGGTGTGGGTCGACCACCCGGTCGCCGGCGTCGGGTCGAGCGGCTACGCCGTCCAGTGGTTCCAGCGCCGTCGCATCGGCGAGAGCCTCCACGACGCCCATTCGATCGAGCTCGAGACCCTGGCGGAGCTGGGGCTGGTCGGCGCGGCCTTCCTGGCGGCGTTGCTCGGGAGCGTCGCCTTGGCGGCCCGCCGCGTCAACCGCGCCGACCGTGCGCTGGCCGCCGGGCCGATCGCGGCGCTCGTGACCTGGTTGGTGCACGCATCGCTGGACTGGGACTGGGAGATGCCGGCGGTCACGCTCGTGGCCGTCGTGCTCGCGGGCATGCTGGTGGCGCGGGCCGACGCACGCGAGCCGGCAGGGCGCAGCGCCTGACACGTCTGCCCGGTCCCCGCCGCCGCTCATGGCCGGCGGTGCGGATGCCGATCAGCACCACATGCAGCACCAGGCGGCGCGCGCAGGGTCCCAGCAGCTCACCACCGGCGCCTACATCGCGTGGATGACGCTGCGCGACCATCCGCGCCTGACCTCGGCGCTGGCCATCGCCGACGGCCCGTACCGGATCGGGAGCATCGACGAGACCCGCATCGAGGCCGGGCTGCTCGAGCTCGAGCGTCTGGGCCTGGCCGCCCACCGCGACTTCCGCGCCGTCGGCGGCTGGCATCTGACGCACGCCGGGCTCGCCCTGGTCTGAGGTCCGTCGGACCGCACCGGACGAGCCGGACGAGCCGGACGAACGAGGCGCCAGCCGAGTTCGTCCAAGGGAATGAGCCGCTAGGCGAAATTCCCCGGTAAGAGAACTCCAACGTGCGCGCCTCACCTCGGTAACCAGCGCACGACGGCCGGCGCCTAGCGTCGCCGCCGAGATCCGGGCACCCGGCCCGAGTCACGCACAAGGAGATGCTGGTGAGACGAGGAAAGCAGACGATGTCGCTGTTGGCGGGGGCCGCGCTCGCGTCGGGCGCCGTGTTCGCCGCGACCGGTACCGCGGACTCTCCCTGGGGCTCCGGGCCCGACCTGAGCAACGTGCCCGCGAACACGCGGTCCGACGGCTATGCCCCGGCGAGCAGGCTCTCGCCGGAGCTGACGCAGGTCGTGGTGGCGCAGGGTTCGACCAAGGTCGAGAACCCGACGCCGCTGACGTCCTACTACGGCTACGACAACGACCTCCTCAACGCGGCCGGCGAGCCGCAGATGGTGCCGACGCCGACCAACCCGAGCGAGGCGCAGAAGACCGAGCCCGACAAGAACACCTACCTCACGTTCAAGTCCGGCCTGCACGGCGCCGACCCGGCCTACGACTACGGCCGCCACTTCCTCTTCCAGGGGCACGAGAACGGCACGGGCGGCGCGGGCTCCATCACGCGCATCAACCTCGATGCCGACAGCCAGCACCGCGTGACGGTGCTCGCGACCAAGGACTCCGCCGGCAACGCGATCACCACGATCGACGGCTCGACGTGGGACCCGTGGGCGCAGCGGCTGCTGTTCACGACCGAGAGCCCGGACAAGCCGACGTACGCCGCAACGCCCGACCTGCCGTCGAAGGTCGACGACGTGTCCGGCGCGCTCGGCCGCGGCGGCTATGAGGGCATCCAGGACGACTCGGCGGGCAACCTCTGGATCGCGGAGGACGTCGGCGGCGCCAACAAGCCGGGCACGACGGCGAAGTTCCCCAACAGCTTCATCTACCGCTACGTGCCGGCCAAGCCGGGCGACCTCGCCCACGGCAGGCTGCAGGCGCTGCAGGTGCTCTCCGCCGGCGGCCAGCCGATCACGGCCGACACCCAGACGGCGCTGAACAGCCCCGACCAGGTGGCGCTGCACACCTACGGGAAGTCGTTCACCACGAAGTGGGTGACGGTGCACGACACGGCGGTCGACGGCACCACGCCGTTCAACGCCAACGTCGCCGCCAAGGCGGTCAAGGCGACCCCGTTCAAGCGGCCGGAGAACGGCGCGTTCGCGCCCGGCTCGAAGTTCAAGGAGTTCTACTTCGACGAGACCGGCGACACCAACGCGACCAGCGCGGAGAACGCCACTGCCGGCGGCTGGGGCTCGGTGATGAAGCTCACGCAGTCCAACCCGAGCGCGAACACCGGCACGTTGAGCATGTTCTACAAGTCCGACCAGGCCCACAGCGGGTTCGACAACGTCGCGTTCCTCTCGCGGGACGTCATCTCCTTCGTCGAGGACGCGGGCGACACGCTGCACGGCCAGCGCAACGCGCTGGACTCGGCCTACGCGCTCAACGTGAAGACCGACTACGCCAACGCGGCCAACCAGCCGGTCCGCTGGCTCGCGGAGGGCCGCGACGCCTCGGCGACGCTCGACGCCGCCAACGGCGGCTTCGGCAAGAACGACGGCGACAACGAGATCACGGGCCTGCACGTCTCCGACGGCAACCCGGGGACCGACGGCATCCTGGGCGCCCAGATCCCGCAGCTGGGGAACTCGCGCTGGCGCTGGTTCTACACGCAGCAGCACGGTGACAACGTGACCTACGAGGTCACCACCGCGCAGCACCACAGCGGCGACTGAGCCGGCGGCCGGCAGGCCACGGCAGGGGCCCGGGCGCACGTCGCCCGGGCCCCGTCGTCGTTCTCGCTACCGTCGCCCGGCAGATGCGCGTCCTGGTGGTCGAAGACGATCCGCGGCTGTCGGAGCTGCTGGCGCGGGGACTTCGCGCCGACGGCCTCATGGTCGATCTCGCGCACGACGGCGGCGGGGCCGTCGAGGCGACCGACGAGACGACCTACGACGCGATCATCCTCGACGTCGGCCTGCCCGACGTCGACGGCTTCGAGGTGTGCCGGCGCCTGCGCGCCAACGACGTGTGGGCGCCCGTCCTGATGCTCACCGCCCGCACGGCGGTGGCCGACCGCGTCGACGGGCTCGACGCCGGCGCCGACGACTACCTCGCCAAGCCGTTCGCCTTCGAGGAGGTGTTCGCGCGGTTGCGGGCGCTCACGCGGCGCGGGCCCGTCCGCCGGCCGACGATCCTCTCGGCGGGCACGCTCAGGATGAACCCGGCGACCGGGGAGGTCCGTCGCGGCGACCAGCTCGTCGCGCTCACGCTGCGGGAGCTGGCGCTCCTGGAGGCGTTCATGCGCCATCCCGGTCAGATCCTGTCCAAGTGGACGCTGCTCGAGCAGGCCTGGCCGGCCGGCGTCGAGCAGCGCTCCAACGTCGTCGAGGTCTACGTGCGGTACCTGCGCGAGAAGATCGACCGGCCGTTCGGCGTGTCGTCGATCGAGAACGTCCGCGGCGCCGGATACCGCTTCAGACCCGACGGCGGCCGGTGACCCGGCTTCCGATCCGTCTCCGGCTCACCGTCGTCTTCGTCGCGGTGATGAGCGTCGTGCTGCTCATCATCGGCCTGTTCCTGTTCTACCGGACGCGAGGAAGCCTGGACGACGCCATCAACCAGGCGCTGCGCGCCCGTCAGGGCAACCTCAGCGCCTCCGCCCAGGCGGCGCCCCTCGGCCGGCGCGACGCCATCCCGCCGGGCGAGAACGACGCGCAGCTGCTGACGATCGACGGGAAGGTCCTCGCCAGCCGCCCTGGCCGGCCCGCGCTGCTGACCCCGGCCGAGGCGCGCCGCGCGTCGCACGGACCGACCTTCTTCGAGCGCGGCGAGCGGGAGCGGCTGATCGCCGGTCCCACGCGCCTGCACGGCAAGCAGGCCGTCGCCCTCGCGTCGTCGTCGCTGGCCGACCGGGAGCGCGCCCTCGAGGGGCTGGGCCGCGCCCTGCTCGTCGGCGGACCACTCGCGCTGCTGCTGGCGGCCGGGATCGGCTACGCCACGGCGGCCGCCGCGCTCACGCCGGTCGAGGACATGCGGCGCCGGGCCGAGGGCATCAGCCGCGCCGACGTCGGCGCGCAGGTGCCGGTGTCGGCCGCGAACGACGAGATCCGGCGGCTGGGCCTGACGCTGAACCGCATGCTCGTGCGGCTGGGCGCGTCCGCGGCGCACGAGCGCAGCTTCGTCGCCAACGCCAGCCACGAGCTGCGGACCCCGCTGGCGACGCTGCTGGCAGAGCTCGACCTCGCCCTGCGCCACGGCAGCAGCGCCGAGGAGCTGCGCGGTTCGATCCGCGCCGCGATGGCGGACGGGAACCGCCTGTCCGCGCTCGCCGACGACCTGCTCGACGTCGCCCGCGCCGATGACCCCACCGAGCTCCTGCGCGACGAGGTCGATCTCGACGCGCTGCTGGCCCGCGTGGCCGAGGACCTCCGCCACACCTCTCAGGCGGAGGGACGCACGATCGCCACGGAGCCCAGCGGCCTGGTCGTCCTCGGCGACGAGGTGGCGATCGAGCGGGCCGTGCGCAACATGGCCGACAACGCCCTGGTCCACGGCGTCGGCACCGTGGTGCTCGGCGCGGAGCTGACGCCCGAGGACAACGGGGCGCGCGTGTGGGTCCGCGACGAGGGGACGCTCGACGAGACGCTCGTCCCGAGCCGGGCGTTCGAGCGCTTCGTCCGGGGCCGCGACGCCGTGGGCCGGCCGGGAGCGGGCCTGGGGCTGGCGCTGGTGCAGGCGGTGGCCGAGCGCCACGGGGGCGAGGCCACCCTCGAACCGCGCGCGGCCGGTGGCGTCCAGGCGGCGCTCACCCTGCCCGGCGCGCTGCCCTGAGCAGCGGTCGGTCAGGCCTGGCGCGCCCCGCCGGTCGAGGAGGCGGGGCCTGTCTGGAACCACGCCAGCACGAAGCACCCGATGCCGAGGACCGCGGCGGCGATGCCGTGCTTGACGTGGTGGTGGGTCGAGCCGGCCTGGTGGCCGGGGAAGAACGACGGCAGGCTGTCGGCGGTGTCGGCCACGTAGATGCCGGCGACGACGAGCAGCAGGACGCCGAGGACGACCAGCGGGATGATCAGGTTGCGGTTCTTGGACATGGGTGCCTTTCGGGATCGGCGGCTCAGGTGACCAGGAAGACGAGGGACAGCGCGGCGCCCGCGACCAGGCAGTAGACGGCGAACGGCGTCAGCCGGTTGGTCTCGAAGAAGCGCAGGAGGAACCGCACCGAGAGGTACGCCGTGACGGCGGCGCACAGCGCGCCGACCAGCGCCGGCCCGCGGATCCCGTCGCCCTTGGACCCGAAGAGGTCGGGCAGCTTGAGGGCCGCGGCCGCCCCGATGATCGGCGTGGCCAGCAGGAAGGAGAAGCGGGCGGCGTGCTCGTTCGACAGTCCCGCCAGCAGACCCCCGCCCATCGAGGCGCCGGAGCGCGAGAAGCCGGGCACCAGCGCGAGCGCCTGCGCGGTCCCGATCCCGAGCGAGGATCGCCAGGTCAGCCGGCGCGCGATGACGGCGTCCGCGTTCCCGCCGCCGTCCCCGGGCACGGGGGCGCGGCGACGCAGCTGCTCGGCGCCGTAGAGCAGGACGCCGTTGAGCATCAGGAACAGCGCCGCGGACTGCGCCGACGCGAAGGCGTCACGCAGCGTGTGCTCCAGCGCCAGGCCGAGCAGGCCGGCGGGGATGGTGCCCGCCACCAGCAGCCACCCGAGCTTGCCGTCGGTGTTGGCCGGCGCGATCTCACGATCGCGCAGCGAGCGGGCCATCCCGCGCAGGATGCGCTTCCAGTCCTCGAAGAAGAAGCAGAACAGGACGATCGCCGTGGCGAAGTGCGTGGCCACCAGGAACGTGACGAAGTAGTCGTCGTTCTGGTGGATGTTCCAGCCGAGCAGCCGAGGCAGCATGACGCTGTGGCCGAGGCTCGAGATCGGGAACAGCTCCGAGAAGCCCTGCAGGAGGCCCAGGACGGCAGCTTGAAAGTAGGAGATCGGGTCCACGGCGCGCACCTTTGCAGCCCGCGCTGAGACGAAAATGATCGCGGCGCCGAGATCGGCTTCGCCCCTCGCCGCCGCCGCCGGCAGCTCGTATCATGTGGCACGAGATCCATACCTTCGGAGGTGCGCCATGACCACCTGCCACGTCGAGCTGACGCCGGCGGAGCTCAAGCTCACGCACGCGGCTCTCCGGTCGCTGCTCGCAGACCTGAGCCACGACGACCACGATCTCGTGCACATCGTGCGAGGGGTGCTCGCCAAGCTGCCGCCGTCAGAGGAGATCGCCGCGATCCGCCTCGAACCGGCGCGCCGGCACAGCACGCCCGCCTGACAGCCCACGCCGCCGTGTCGTCCCGGCGGCTCGTCCCGCCTGGCGGCCGTCGCGCGGCTCCGTCAGCCGCCGGGAGAGCGCCTCCACCTCAACCCGCGAAGAAACTTGATGTTCAAAGACTGAGGTTTTATACTGCGGACCGCACCACAGCCAGACCTTTTCCGCACCGAAGGAGGCACGCAGATGGCAGTCGTCCGCTGGGAGCCCGTCCGTGAGCTCAACTCCCTGCAGTCCGAGATGAACCGGCTCTTCAACACGTTCTTCGACGCGCCGACCGGCGGCAACGGCACCCCGTCTCGGCGCTGGGTGCCGGCCATGGACCTCGTCGAGCACGAGGAGCACTTCGTCCTCCGGGCCGACCTCCCCGGCCTCGACGAGGGCGACATCTCCATCGAGCTCCAGGACGACGTCCTCACGGTCGCCGGGGAGCGCGCGCCCGAGCACGAGCAGTCCGGCACCGGGTTCTTCCGGCTCGAGCGGCCCACGGGCGCCTTCAGCCGCACGCTCACCCTGCCCGACGGGGTCGACGCCGACGCGATCGCCGCGTCGTTCCAGAAGGGCGTCCTGGAGATCCGCATCCCCAAGCCCGAGCAGCGCAAGCCGCGCCGCGTGAGCATCAGCGTCTCGGACCCGGCCGGGGAGATCGAAGGTGAGGCCAGGGAGACCACGGCGCCGGCGAACGGGGCCGCCTAGGGGCGGCCGCATGGGGCGCCGGGCTGCGGCAAGGTGCGCCCCGCGCCCCGCCGAGCTCGACCGGGCCGGCCCTCAGCCCCGGCGCCCCCCGTCCCAGCACGCCGATCGCGAGGGCGGCACCGCGACGGGCGCGAGCGCGAGCGGCAGGCAGCAGCCGCTGACGGCGACCCGCCCGCCGCGCCGCGTGCGGGTCCAGCGAGCAGTCACCTCACCTAGCGGTCGTCGCTCGTGTACGGGTCGCGCACGCCGGACTTGGCCAGGCCGCGGCTCAGCATGTACCCGATGGTCAGGATGGCCACGAACAGCCAGACCTGGTCGGCCGTCAGGCGATCGTCGGCGCCGTCGCCGCCCTTGGTCACCAGCCCGGCGACCAGCACGCCGACGGTGGCCGCGGCGTAGGCGTAGAGCTCAGACGTCTTGGACGAGTGCTTGGTCTCGGTGCTCAGACGGCGGGCGGTGCCGTGGTCGTCGTGGCCGCGGACGGCGGTGGCGCCCGGCGGGCGGGTGGTCTCGGTACTCATGAGGCAACTCCTGGTAGCAAGGCGAATCGACCGATGCAGCGACCGACCGGCGGTCGCTCGATCCTTCGCGAGGTAGGCGGAAGCGGACTGTCCGGTGCGACCGCCGTACGTGACTGCCCGGATGTCGGCGGGCCAACCCTCGCGATGTCGGAGTAGCAGTCCAGTGTGCGCGAGCCCACACGCAGCGCCGGTCCCCGGCGTGCCTCAGCCGACCGCCGCACCCGTGGTGCGGAAGCGCTCGCGGTAGGCCGCGGGCGTCGCCGAGAGCTCGCGCCAGAACGCACGGCGCATCGTCTCGTCGGAGCCGAAGCCGCTGGCGCGCGCGATCGTCGCGAGCGGCTCGTCGCTGCGTTGCAGGCGCGCCTTGGCGGCTTCGACGCGGACGGATTCGACGAACCGGCCGGGCGTGACGCCCACTTCGCGCTGGAACACGCGCGTGAGGTGGCGGACGCTGAACCCGGCGCGCTCGCTCAGCGCCTCGAGCGAGTGATCGGCCGTCGGGTCGCGCACGACGTCGTCGATCACGTGGCGCAGCGGGCTCTGCGCCGTGGTGGCCAGATCGAGGCGGACGCTGAACTGCGCCTGCCCGCCGGGCCGCTGCATGAAGACGACGAGGTGGCGCGCGACATCGCGCGCCAGCTCCGCGCCGTGGTCGGCCTCGACGAGCGCCAGGCAGAGGTCGATCCCGGAGGTGACGCCCGCGGAGGTGTGGATCGGACCGTCGGCGAGGAAGATCGCATCGGCGTCGACCCTGATCTGCGGGTAGTTGCGTGCGAGGTCCGTGGCGAGCTCCCAGTGCGTGGTGGCGCGGCGGCCGTCGAGCAGCCCGGCCGCGGCGAGCACGAACGCGCCGGCGCACACCGACGCGGTCCGGCGGCTGCGGCGCGCCGCGTCGACGACGGTCGCGACGAGCCCAGGGTCGCCGGCGATCGCGCGCCAGTCGGGCGCGCCGGGGACGACAAGCGTGTCGATGCGCCGCGGCAGCTCGGCGAAGGCGACGTCGGCGCCGAGGCGCGTCCGGCTGCCCGCGAGGATGTCGCTCCCGTCGGGCGACGCCACGAGCACGCGGTAGTCCGCTCCGCGCTCGCGGGCCGCCTCGAACACCTCGATCGGACCGGTGACGTCGAGGAGCTGCACGCCCTCGTAGGCCAGGATCACGATCGTGCTCGAGCGGGACGCCATGGCTCCAGCATATGTGGCCGGATCCGAGGGCTGGATGTCCTTGTGGCCACTCTTGGGCTGTTCGACACTCGTGGCATGAACCCATCCACGATCAATCCATCCACCACGAGGCAGGCCGGCATCGCCGGGATCGCGATTCCCGACAGCGCGCTCGCGAAGGACGCGACCGCGTTCGTCCGCGACGTCGAGTCCGACCTGCTCTACCACCACTCCCTGCGCGTGTTCATCTTCGGCTCGCTCCAGGGCCGCCGCCTCGAGCTCGCGTTCGACCCCGAGCTGCTCTACGTGGGCGCGATGTTCCACGACGTCGGGCTCGTCGAAGGCCATCGATCCGCCGGCGATCGCTTCGAGGTCGACGGCGCGAACGCCGCACGCGACTTCCTGCAGCAACACGGCATCCCCTCAGAGGACGTCCGCATCGTGTGGGACGCGATCGCGCTGCACACCACTCCGGGCATCCCGCAGCACAAGGAGCCCGAGGTCGCGCTGGTCACCGCCGGCGTCGAGCTGGACGTACTCGGGATCGGCTACCACGACGTCACGGACGCCGAACGCGACGCGGTGCTCAGCGCGCTGCCGCGCCGGAACTTCAAGGCGGAGATCATCGAGGCCTTCGGCGCCGGGCTGGCGCACAGGCCGCACACCGCGTTCGGCAACGTCAAGGCCGATGTCCTGGAGCGCACCCTGCCCGGCTACCGGCGCCCCAACTTCTGCGAGGCGATCCTCGCGTCGCCCTTCGCTCAGTAGTCAACGCCCCTCCACGCTCACCCCACTCGCACCATCGAAAGGCAGGTCTGCCATGCAGCTCACCAGCATCCGTCTCGTCGGGCTCGCGGCCACGCTGGCCACGATCGCCGTCGCCGCCCCGGTCTCGACCGCGGGCGCCGACACGACCGTTCCCGTCGCCGTCCCCGCCGCCGTGGTCACCGGGCCCACGTTCATCACCAGCGCCCCGGCGACGTTCGTGAACACCAACACGCAGGTCTCCGGCGGGGCCACGATGGCGGGAAGCCAGCTCGCCCCCTGACACTCGGCCGCGCTCCCCGGCACCGCGGGCGGCGGCGCCCTGCCGCCGCGAGTACGGTTGGCGGATGCCCGCGGCACTGGTCATCGGCGCCCGCAACCTCGGGTACGCCGTCATCGAGCGGCTGCTCACCGACGGATGGTCGGTGGCCGGGGGAGCGCGATCGAAGGAGACCCTCGACAAGGTGCGGGCGGCCGGGGCCGACGCGCTCGAGGTCGACGTCACCGACCAGGGGTCCGTCCTGTCGGCGCTGCGCCACGTCGCCGAGGCCCACGGCCGCGTCGACCTCGTGGTCAACGCCGCGTCGCCGTACGGTGGCGGGCGGTCGGGGCCGTTCGGCGGCGGCCCGCTGGCCGAGGCGGAGCCGACCGGGTTCGACGACTGGTCCGCGATGCCGGTGCGCGGGGCCTTCGCCTTCCTCAGCGCGTCCGCCCGCTTCCTCCTCGACCAGGGCGGTGACGCGACGGTCGTCCAGGTCACGGGCGGGTCGGCGCGGCGCGCGATGCCCGGCCGCGGTCTGTGGGCGGCCGGGGCGTTCGGCGTCCGGGCGCTCACGCAGGCCGCCGCGCTCGAGCTGCGCGAGCAGCGGATCCACGTCGCGCTGCTCATCGTGGACGCGACGATCGACCGCTCGGCGAGCGACGACGCCGGCTCGGCCGACCCCGGCAGCCTGGCCGACGCCGTCGCCTACCTGGCCGCGCAGAGCCCCCGCGCGATGACGCACGAGCTGCAGGTCACGCCCGCCCTGGACCGCTGGGTGCCGTGAGCCGAGGCGCGTGCGCTCCGCCACGAGCGCTCACCGTGGGTTGGTCTCCTGCAGCGTCCGCCCGAGGTTGTCGAGGATCCTCCCCCACCCGCCCTCGTGCGAGCGTACGGCCTCCTCGTCCCACAGGCCGCGGTGAGCGAAGCTGACCGTGGTGACGCCGTCGGTCTCCTCGAAGTCGATCTCGATGAGCGTCCGTCGCGTGTCGCCGTCCCAGATCCACGTGAACGCCAGGCGGGTCGGCGGCTCGATCTCGGTGTAGGCGCCGCCGCCGCCGTGCTCGACGTCCTTGTCCGGGTCGCGCATCACGACCCGGATGACGCCGCCCACGCGCAGGTCGACCTCGGCCTCGGTCGTCTCCCAGCCGTGCTCGGCCTGCCACCAGCGGCGGATCACCTCCTCGCTGGTCCACGCGTCGAACACGGCCTCGACGGGCGCCTGGAAGGTGCGCTCGATGTGCAATGTCCTCGTGGCGGTCATGTCCCGGGCCCCCGGCGGCGTCGGACGCGCACCACCAGCCACGCGCGCACGATGAGCAGACCGGTGCTCGTGCCGGCCAGCGCCGGCAGCATCTCCTCCACCGGCACGCCGCCCACGTGGGCGATCACGAGCGCGACCTCGACCCGCGCTGCGAGGCGGCGGCGTCCGAGAGGGCCGCCTCGAAGACGGTCGCCTCGCCGTACTCGTCGTGGAGGTTCCACCACCCGTAGGGCGGCGTCTGCGGGTAGCCGTCGGGCGAGTCCTCCCAGTCCTCCTGGCGGCCGAGCGCCGTGATGTCCAGGTAGTTCCAGGCGGTGCCCAGCGCTTCGTCGCCGCGGCTGTTGACGAAGTAGGTCCGGAAGATCTCGTCGCCGTCGCGCAAGAAGGCGTTGGTGCCGTGCCACTCGCCCACGCCGAAGTCCGCGTCGAAGTCGTCCGTGATCGTGTACCAGGGAATCTCCCAGCCCATCCGCGCCCGGTAGCGCTCGATGTCGGCCTGCGGCGCACGCGATACGTGCACCAGCGTGGTGTCGCGCGCGTTCAGGTGCGCGAGATGAGCGACCTGGTCGGCCATGAACGAGCACCCGCGGCAGCCGCTCTCGGGCCAGCCGGCCACGCCGGGCTCGAAGAAGAAGCGGTAGACGATCAGCTGGCGGCGCCCCGCGAACAGGTCGAGCAGGCTCGCCGGGCCGTCCGGCCCCTCGAAGCGGTACTCCTTCTCCACGGCCATCCTCGGCATGCGGCGGCGCTCTGCGGCCAGCGCGTCTCGGGCGCGCGTCAACTCCTTCTCCTTCACCAGCAGGTCCTCGCGCGCGGCGTCCCACGCCTGCGGCGACACGATCGGCGGCATCTTCATTGCGATTCAGTCTCCTTGAGGTACTCGTCGACGACATCGAACAGACGCCCCCAGAGGGCGCGCTGGCGATCCATCCAGTCGGCGGCCACGCTCAGCACATCGGGCTCGAGCGAGAGCCGATGCGTCCGGCCCTCGACCACGCGCTTCACGACGCCGGTCTCCTCGAGCACCTTCAGGTGCTTGGAGATCGCGGGCTTCGACACCCCGAAGCCACCGGTGGCCTCGCCGACGGTCGCCGGACCTTCGGCGAGCCGCTCGACGATGCCGCGGCGGATCGGGTGCGACAGCGCCTTGAACGGATCGTTCACCATTGGGTTAACCGTATCACGCCCGGCCCCGCACCCCGGCCAGGTCTTCAACTGGCCCAACGGCCCGCCCTGCCCGACCCGCGGCCGCTGGGATCCCGGGGAGGGCTGCGCTTAACTGGAGTAGTTCCGGAATTGGAGCAATTCCAATGACCGACGATGTTCCTGAGCGGCGCCGCTCCCGTCGGCGTTCGCTCAGCAGTCAGCGAGGGTCTCGCTGACGTTCGAATCCAAGGAGTCACGACATGGTCCTTCGCTGTGGCGGCATCGATCGCGAGGCGGTCGAGACCGAGCTCCAGCGCGTCCTCGTGACGCTCATCGACCTCTCGCTGATCGGCAAGCACGCCCGCTGGAACGCAGCCGGGCCCGGCCTCCGCTCCCTGCACCTCGAGCTCGACGAGCTGATCGACGCATGGCGGGATGCCGCCGACGCGGTCGGCGAGCGGATCGCCGCGCTCGGGGGCTTCCCGGACGGACGGGCGCGCACCGTGGCGGCGAGGAGCCGGCTCCCCGCGCTCATACCAGGGCAGCCGCCCGACGGCGCGCTCGTCGCGTCGCTGTGCGTGATCGTCACCGAGGCCGTCAAGTTCATCCGCTCGCGCATCCGCCGCATCGAGGGCCGCGATCCGGCGACCGCCGATCTGCTCCACTCGGTGGTCGCCACCCTGGAGACGCAGCTGTGGATGATCGGCGCGCAGGCCTCAGACGCGCACGACGAAGGGAGACGCTGACATGGACCGCTCCGATGTCACCGCGCAGATCCTGGCCGCCAAGCGCCGCAAGGGCCTGTCGTTCACGCAGATCGCGGAGCAGGTCGGCGCCGACCGCGTCTGGCTGACCGCCGCGCTGCACGGGCAGCATCCGCTCCGCCGCGAGCAGGCCGCGGCGGTGACCGCGCTGCTCGAGCTGCCGGCCGAGGCGTCCGCCGTGCTCGAGGAGGTCCCGACGCGGGGCTCGTTCGGCGCCCTGCCGCCCGCCGACCCCACGATCTATCGCCTCTACGAGGTGCTGCAGCTGTACGGCCCCGCGCTGAAGGCGCTGATCCACGAGGACTTCGGCGACGGGATCATGAGCGCGGTCACCTTCGACCTCGCGATCGAGCGGCGCGAGACCGACGCCGGCCCGCGCGTGCAGATCACGCTGGACGGCAAGTTCCTCCCGTACCAGTGGGAGCAGTAAGGCCCGGGCCCCGGACGGCCGTGGCCGGGACCGGCGCTGCACCTCGACTCCGGGGAATGCGCGAGCGCGCCGAGCTGCTCGGCGCCGAGCCCGAGATCCGAAGCGACCAGGCCGGCAGCACCTTGCGGCTGCCGGTGACGCTCGGCCCGGCGTGAGCGGTCAGCTCAACGGGTGCACACGCTCGCGATCCCCGGCCCTCGCACGGCGATGCGCCAGGGGTGCCCGGGTGCCTTGTCGGCTGGAACCGCGAGGCTCATCGTCACTCTGGGAGCGAGGAACGCGAACGGTATCGCGGACGTCGGTTCGGCAAACCGCCGGACCGTCAAGATCAGCGCGGTGTCGCCGGGGTTCGTGAGGATGGCTTCCCGACGCACGATCACCTCCTTGGCACCCGAGCCGCCGAGCGATCCGCCCTCACGTGCGCAGACGCCGGCGGGCTTGGGCGCCGCGGCCGGGCGAAGCTTGAGTGCCTCCGCACCGGCGAGCACCGAATCGGCGGCCTGCCGCTGCGCAGGCGGCGCGTGCAGCAGGTCGTCGACGGACGCGACGGCAGGAGTCCCGTGCCTGCCGGTCTCCCTGAACCACGGCCCGGCGCTGACCCTGAAGAGGAAGTCGTTCCGCGCGACCGCGGCCGTGAGGCGGAAGGCGGGGTCGACGTGGTCACGGGCGAGCTCCAGGGCACCGAGATCGACGCGCGCGTAGTCGGCCTGCTCGTGCATGAACGAGTAGCCGTGGTGGAGGAGATCGATGTTGGAGGCGAGCGATCCCAGCCACACGACGCCTGTCGCGGTCAGCGCGATCGCGTTGAGCCGGACAGGCCGGAACAGCTCCGCGGCGATCAGGATGATGAGGACGGCGTTGATGAGCTGATACCGGCTCGCCGTCGGCCCCCGGACCTCCTGCTGGCCGGCGCCCGCCAACACCCAGAACCCGACCAGCGCGGTGAGCGGCACCAGCACGCGGAGCGGCGCACGGCCACCGCGCACCATCCATGCGGCGACGAGCAAGCCGGCCACGAGCAGGAGCACGCGACCGCGAGCCAGGACCACGTCGGAGCCACCGCGGTTGAGCCCGGTCACCGTCGCCAGCCCGATCGAGGCCGCGTCCAGGATGTACCGCGGCAGGTGCTCGAGGCTCGCCAGCGTCACGTGCGACGGCGTGTCGTGCCCGTAGGCCGCCCACCACACCGCGAACACGGTCAGCGGGACGACCACCGTCCACAGCGCGCGCGGACGCCGATCGATCGCGAGGGCGATCGCCGCAACGACCCCCGAAGGTCAGCCCCAGGTTCGACAGGCCGACCGAGCAGGTCAGCAGCACACATGCGACGACGTCGCCGCGCCGCGTCGCCCCGCGCAACGCGTACAGGCCACCGAGTCCCGCCGCCAGGGCGCCGATGAGGCTGATCGACGCGAAGAACAGCAGGTCCTCCCACGCCGCCCCGAGGAACAGCACGAGCGTCGCCCCGGCGAGCGCGAGCAGCGGGCCCGCGCGATCGACCACCCACAAGTAGACGACGACGCCGAGCGACGCCATGGTCAGGCCGAGAACCAGGCGAAACGGCCACTGCTGATCGAGGCCGAAGACCGCGGTGAGGTTGTTGTAGAGGACGACGTCCAGCACGCTGAGATGCCCGTTGTTCGGGGCGAAGAGCGCATCCGCCGACCATCCCGGGCGCTGCAGGAGGAAGTACCAGTCGTCGTTGAAGAACGACAGCCGCGAGCCCAGCACGATGCTCATCCCGACGAACAGCAGGCAGGCGACGGCGAGAAGCGCGACGGCCAGCCTGCCGGGGAACCGCTCCTGAGGGGTCCGCAGCCGCCGGCCCACGGGGACCGACGGCGACGCTGCGACCGGTGCTTCCCTCGCCGATCTCACCCGCCGGACGGCGAGCGAGGACCTACGACCGGCCGCGCGTGTCGGAGCGCGGATGCGACGCTGAGCATCGCGGGCATGCTAGGTCCGACGACGCCATGTCGCAACGCGGAGGCCACAGGCAGGCCCACCGGCGCACACGCTGACCAGTCCGCGCGGCGGCCGGCGCTTCCGTCTGCCGCCGGCCGTGGATGCGACGCGTCATGGGGCGACCTGCTCCCCGGCCGTGCTGGCGCCGGAGGAGACCTGGGTGTTCGTGTTGACGAACGTCGCGGGGGCGCTGGTGATGAACGTCGGCCCGACCACCGTGGCCGGGTGCCCGTCGACCCGGGCCGTGAGGGTCGGGCCGCTGTTCGGCCCGGCGATCGTGATGGCGAGGGGGGCGACGGCGGGCGCGGACGTGGCGGCCCCCGCGGTCGCGATCGGGGCGGCGATGGCGATCGTCGTCAGGGCGGCGGCGACGCCCATGAGGCGAGTTCGGTTCGGCTTCATCTCAGACCTGCCTTTCGGTGGAAGAGCCTCCCCCGCTCTTGTATCTATGTTGTATCTATGACCGTAGCGTGGACCGGCCGAGCCATGAGTGAGCCACAGCACTCGAGTCGCGCCTGGTTGCGTGATCGCGTCGCGTCCCGCGCGGTCAAGCCTCGCCTGGAGCGCCGCGGCGCCGATGAGCTTGCGGATGCTCCCCGCGGGCGGGCGGCACAGATCCGGCCGGCCCGGGCGCCGGCCCGGGCGACACGAGACCGTCGCGCACGAGGGCGTCCAGCCGGCCGACGGCATCGACCATCCCGTCGGTCGCGGCGAGCAACGTGCCGTTCACGCCCCGGCGGCTCCTGAGCGCCGCTTGGACGGGACGGCCAGCGGGAGACGAGGCCGGTGGCTGCAGCGTTCTCAGCGAGACGGCCAGTGCGCTCATCGTGGTCGCCAGCGACGCGCCGAGAGCTTCGAGAGCGTCCGCATCGTCGCCGGTCAGGACATCGTGCGACCGACGTCCGAGCTCTTCCTGCGAGACCGTGAGGGCGTGGAGGGCAAGCTCGGCGTGCGCGAGCCGGCGGACGGTCGTGATCACCGCCCGCGAGAGATCGGGTGTCAGCGGGGCGAGCGCAGGCTCGTCGGACAGCCGGGCGGCTGATGCCTCGGCATCGCTGCGGGCGCGACGGGCGGCGACTTGGACAGCGCGCAGCTGGGCTGCGTCGAAGCGCCCGGGATGTGCGAGCTGCCGCAGCAGCGCGGTGGCGTATTCGCCGTGACGCTCGAGAAGCCGGGCGAAGCTCTCGCGAGCGCTGACGACTTCCCAGGTCGGCCACGCGAAGTAGACGGCGATGGCCAATGCTGCTCCGATCGCGGTGTCGACCACCCGGGCTCCGGCGGTGGGAACGGCGGGGACGCCGAGCATGTCGAGGAGCAGCACGAGGAACGTGGTCAGGAACACGCTGTAGAGCAGGAAGCTGACATCGAACACGGCGTACGCCGCGACGACGACGACGCTCGCGACGGCGATCAGCTCTCCGTGACCGAGATGGCCGAGCTGAGCTGCTGCGGCGCCGAGCCCGGCCCCCAGCATCGTGCCCGCCGCACGTTGCACGCTGCGGGACAGCGTGGAGTTGTAGTCCGGCTTGAGCACGATGAAGACCGTCAGCACCACCCAGCGGCCATCCCGCAGTCCCGTTGCGTGGGCCAGGACCTCGGCCAGTCCCGCGGCGACGGCTAGGCGCAGGGCGTGCCGACCCGCTTCGCTCGAGGCGTTGACGTTGGCTCGTAGGGTCGCGACAGCCGCCGTGGCGCCCGGTGTCAGCGGCCGGGCGGATCGCGCCAGAGCGGTGGGAGCGGCTTCCGTGGCAGCCGCGTCCAGCCGGCCGACGAGTCCGACCACGGCACGCAGCTGGTCGAAGAGCGCCTCAACGGCCCAGCGCCAGCTCGCGTCGGGGGTGGCGGCCGGCACGTGAGCGCCCTCGCTCAGGTCCGCCATGCGCTCGGCGCGCTTGCCTCGCCTCGCACTGAGAGCGACCGCGATCAGGCCGAGCACCGCCGCGGCGTCGGCGGTCAGGCTTCGGAGCTGCTCCCCCTCGCCTCGGTCGGCGTCGGCGGCATGCGCCGCGATCGCGGCGAGCGAGGCGCGGATGCGTTCCGCTTCCTCGAGCAGGGCGAGGAACACGGGCTGCATGGATGCGGGCAGCAGCGGGTTGGGGTCCTCGAGCGCCGCGGCGGCTGCGAAGGGAATCGGCGGGGGCGGCCCGGATCCTCCGGCGGCCACGCCGGAGGCGTAGCCGGCCAATGTCCGGTACGAGCCGGCCAGGGTCTCCCGTTCGGCTTCGCCTCGCCGCAGGAGCCATGAGCCGGCCACGAGGACGCCCTGGAAGAGCCCGCCGGCGAGCACCAGACCGGCGCGTGCCCCAGCTGCTCCGGGTCCGAGTGGTAGCCCGACCGCGACGAGCAAGGCGAGCGCCCACTGCAGCGTGGCCACGCTGAGCCGCGGGCCGACGCAGACCATCAGCCCGCAGAGGTAGCCCAACGCGATCACGAACGGCGCCAGGAGCCACGGGGCGGCGGTGGCCGTCGTTGCTCCGACGAACGTCGACGCCGCCATTCCGACGCTGGCCACCGCCACCGCCGCCAGCCGGCTACGTGCCTCCCCCTGGAACGACACCAAGCCCGCGGGCTGGGCCCCCAGCGCCGCGAAGGCGCCGTAGTCGAGATGGCCGCTGGCCGAACCGATCGCGAGCGGGACGACGACGCCGACAGCGACTCGCGCGGCACGCCATGGGGCGATCTCGCCCCAGCGCAACGGCCCGACCCGGGCCAGCTCCCGCCGGCGAAGATCGCCCAGATGACCCCCGCTGGCCCGCAGGTTGCCGCGCAGCACAGACTTACCCGCCCGGGTCACGACCCACGTCACCGGTGCCCACGGCGGCCGCCGCGCCCGGATCGCGAGCGACTAGTCGACGAGTTCACCTGGCTGCGGGGAACCTGGGCCTATCGCGGCAACGCCGGGCACCGCCCCCCGCACGTGGCGTGCAGCGTCATCCGTCGAGCGCTTGGGTGTGTGACCCATCGCGACACTGTCGGCAACCGAGGCTCGCCCGCGACCCGTCCCTCCGCCCAGGATCGACTGTCCGGATTCCGCGCCGGGCGCACCGATCGTGGACTCGATGGTGCTCGGAGGCTTCGCGTGCCATCCCATTCCCTGACCGATCTGACTGGCCTGAGGGTCACTGCCGACGATGTCCGTCCTCGCCCTGCTGGAGACGGCCGCAGCCGATCTGGGTCGTCGATCCCCAGGACGTGATCCGGTCCGCCAATCCCGCCGCGGTCACGGCGCTCGGCTACGACGGCGCGGACGAGCTGCTCGGGCGCCACAGCCACGAGACGATCCACTACAAGCACCCGGACGGGAGGCCATACCCCGCCACCGACTGCCCGATGCGGCTCCCGCGAACCGCGGGTGAGACGGTCGCGCGCGATTCGGACTGGTTCTTCCGTCGCGACGGTTCGCGGTTTCCCGTCTCCTACGTCTCGGTGCCTTCCCGAGGGTGCGACCGCGCCTGCGAGGTCCGGGCCGGCTAGGCCGCCTCGGCCGCGCCGGACTCGTCGGAGAGGACGCGGTCGAGGTGGTGGCGCGAGGGGATGTCGAGCTTGGCGAAGACCTTGCCGAGGTGGTACTCGACCGTGCGTGGGCTGATCAGCAGCCGGGCGCCGATCTCGGGGTTCGAGAGGCCGTCGCGGGCGAGCAGGCCGATCTGGGCCTCTCGTGCGGTGAGCTCGCCGCGGGTCTCGACGGGACGCCTGCGGGCGAGCTCGCCGGTCGCCAGCAGCTCGCGTGCGGCGCGGGCGGCGAACGCCTCGATGCCCATCGCCGCGAACATCTCGTGCGCGGCGTGCAGCTGCTCGCGCGCGGCCACGCGCCGGTTCTCGCGGTGCAGCCATTCGCCGTAGAGCAGATGGGCGCGTGCGAGCTCCACCCGGACGCGGGTGCGGGCGAGCCGCGCGATGGCCTCACGGTAGAGCTCGTCAGCAGCGTTGCCCTCGCTGAGCAGCGCGCGCGAGCGTGCCTCGATTCCCAGCGCCCAGTCGGTGCCGCCGGCTCGGGTCATCTCCGAGACTCGACGCAGCGCTTCGGCCGCGCGTTCGCCCCTCCCGGTCCGGGCCGCCGCCTCGATCAGCTCGACGAGCCCCCAGGTGGAGAACCGCCGCTCCTCCAGGTGCGCTGTGGCCTGCTCGGCCGCGCCGAATGCATCCTCATGGCGGCCGAGGCCGTTGTAGAGCAGTGCGCGCGCCCACTCGACGGCGGTCAGCCCCACGCCCTCGCCCCGGGGCATCGCCTCGTCCACAGTGGCCTCGAACAGCTCGGAGGCCTCAGCTTCGCGGCCCTGCCAGGCGGCGAGCAGCAGGGGAGCGTAGGGCGGGAGCTGGCTCCCCGTCGCCTCGGTGACCGCCTCCGCCTCCTCGATCAGCGACGCGGCCGCCGCGAGGTCGCCCGCGTGCAGGTGGATGCCGGCGCACAAGCCGAGCGCGAGGGGAAGCTGGGCGAGCGCACCGGCATCACGGGCGACGTGGACGTAGCGGCAGGCGAGCACGTGCCAGCTCTCGTCGTCCCAGAGATCCACGGCGATGCGGCCGGCGAACGAGAGCCAGCGGATCTCCTCCTCCCTGCTGAAGCGCTCGCTGCGGAACGCGCTCAGCACCCGCTTCAACAGCGGCGCTGCGACCGCGGACCCCTCGGTGATCAGCAGCGCCAGGCCGTCCAGCAGAAGATCGGACGCGCGCGCGGACTGCGGAGCGCCCCCCGCCGCCCGTGCGGCCTCGGCGACCTCCAGCAGACCGCCGCTGCCGGCCAGGCGCCCGCAGGACATCGCGGCCCCCATGGCATCCAGGTAGGTCTCGCGTGCCAGTCCCAGGTCGAGCGGCTCGAGCCGCTTGGCAGCCTTGAGCAGCAGCGGGGGAGCTTCGCCGCCGCGGCTCGACGTGAACGCGATCTGGCCGCGCAGCAGCTCAACCCGCGCGTCCGAGAGCTCGTCGAGCGGGCCGGCTTGCGCTGTGGCCAGCAGCTCCAGCGCGGCGTCGGGCGCGCCCGCCTGGTGCTTGGCCTGCGCGGCGTGCAGCGCGCGCTGGGCCCGGCGCGCGGGGTCGGGCGTCAGCCGTGCCGCCCGCTCCAGGAACGCGGCGGCCGCGGCCAGGCCGCCGCGCGCGTGCTCGCTGCCGGCCGACCGCTCGAGCTCAGCGGCGACGTCCTCGTCCGGGCCGCGAGTCGCGTGCGCTCGATGCCACGCGCGGCGATCGGGATCGACCTCACGATCGGTGACCTCCGCCAGCGTCCGATGTACGTCCTGCCGGTCCTCCGGCGACGCCGCCCGATAGACCGCCGAGCGCACCAGCGGATGACGGAACCGCACACCGGCGCCGAACTCACACAGCCCGGCCGCCGCCGCCGGCGCCGCTGCCGCGGCCTCGATTCCCAGCCGCTCCGCCGCCCGCCAGACGAGCGCCGGCTCGCCGACCGGGTC
Organism: Solirubrobacteraceae bacterium; assembly: GCA_034664785.1. Classification (GTDB taxonomy): domain Bacteria; phylum Actinomycetota; class Thermoleophilia; order Solirubrobacterales; family Solirubrobacteraceae; genus Paraconexibacter. Next base: position 29,860 of record JAXDGY010000450.1, on the reverse strand, counting down.
GGCCGCCGCGACCAGCAACAGCCGCCGGGTGTCGGCCGGGAGCGTCGCCAGCCGACGGCGGAAGCTCTCCTCGATCTGCCCGGAGACCGGCAGCGCGCCCGGCAGCCCGAAGCCGCCGGCAAGCTCGGCCGGCGAGAGGCCGCGCGGCAACTCCAGCAACGCCAGCGGGTTGCCGCGCGTCTCGGCCACGATCCGGTCACGCACCCGTTCATCCAGCGGCCCCTGGATCACCGATCCCAACAATGCCCGGGCATCGCCGTCGGCCAGTCCCTCGACGACCAACCCCGGCAGTCCTGCCAAGTCCTCATCGGGTTCGCGCGCCGCGAAGACGATCGCCACCGACTCCGCCACCAGGCGCCGCGCGACGAACGCCAGCGCATGCCGCGACGCCCGATCCATCCACTGCGCGTCATCGACCACACAGACCAGCGGCTGCTCCGCCGCCACCTCCGCCAGGAGACCGAGCACCGCCAACCCGACCAGAAACCGATCCGGGGCCGCTCCGCCGCTCAACCCGAACGCCGTCCCAAGCGCATCGCGCTGCGGACCCGGCAACCGCTCCACCCGATCCAGCATCGGACCGCACAGCTGATGCAAGCCCGCGAACGCCAACTCCATCTCAGACTGCACACCCGCCGCGTGCGCCACGCGACACCCGGACGCCCCCTCGACCACGTACTGGAGCAGCGCCGACTTGCCCACCCCCGGCTCGCCGCGCACGACCAGCACCCCGCTGTGTCCGGCACGCACGCCGTTCAACAACCGGTCAAGGGTCCGGGACTCGCAGCACCGGCCGTACAACACGTGGTGGCACCGCGTCGAGCTCAACTGCCTGTCGTCCGCCGTAGCCGGCGCCTGGCTGGGCATCAGCGCCCCATGGAAGCGGGTCGGTCGCCCAGGGCCCAGCGAAATCACGGCGGCAGGCCCATGCGGGCGTGCCGGCGAGGACCAGCTTCGCATGCGGCGAGCTCAGCGCCGGGCTCGGGGGCGTGGCGCCCCCGAGCCCATGACAGCGTCGCCCAGAGCCGTCTTGGCGCCGACCGCGACGACTAGATCGCCGCGCCGCCGCAGCCGGAGTCGACGAACACGTTGCTGAGGAAGGTCGTCAACGGCATGTTGCCCGTGTCACCCGCGACCACCAACTCGCTGTACACGACCCTGCAGTACAGCGAATCGGGGCCGAACGCCACAAAGGCTGTGCGGGCGGTCGGCGCGGTCGTCGCAGCGTTCGCGCTCGCCGCCGGGACAACGAGGGCGAGTGCGCCCGCGACGGCCGCCAACGCGGCCAGGGGCTTTCGTCGAGACATATGGCAGAGACCTCCTGAGTGCCGGACGGCCGGGGCCGCCGCCCGTGATGGGTTGACCGCGTGCTGTCCTCCAGCGTGCCCCGTCGGTGCTGGACGCAGCGTGTCGCCGACGCCGTGCGCCGCCGACTGTCCGGTGGGGTCATCTCCGCGGGGACAACTGCCACCGGGTCTCCCCGGTCACGACCACGGGTCTCCCTAGCGGCGCCGCAGCGTCGGCGACGTGGCTGCAGTCTTGCTAGAGCGCTTGGACGAAGTCGCGGAGCTTGCCGGCGGCGTCGTCGGTGAGCACGGGCCCGTGGCCGAAGCCCACGGTGGCCGGGTTCAGGGCGGCGAGCTTGCGTTCCGACTCCCGGTTTCGCGCCGGCTCGGGAGTGAACAGATCAGGAGGCTGGCGGAGACCGGGGATCGTGGTCAACAAGTGCATGTTGAAGAACACGTCGCCGCAGATCATCGTGCGGTCTGCCTCGCGCCAGAACGAGACGTGCCCCGGGGAGTGACCCGACGTGTCGAGAACGGTGAACCCGGCGGCGAGCGAGTCGCCGTCGACCAGTGCTCGGGCGACGGGCGTACCGGCGAACCCGGCGACCGCGTTGCCCAGCGTGCTCAGGCGCCGCCGCCTGAGGGTCGGCGAGAGGACCAGGCGGCCTGTCTCGGCTGCCTCGCGGTCTGCCGCGCCGCACCAGACCGGAACGCCGAACCGCGCCGCCAGATGCTTCATCGCGCCGGCGTGGTCACCGTGCGCATGCGTCAGCGCGATCGCCGAGACGCTTCGCCCCTCGAGCATCCGGACGATCGTGGCCGCAGACGACTTGATGCCGGTGTCCACCAGCACGTCGCCGATCAGGTATGCGTTGATGCCATTGCGGGGTACAAGCGGCAACTGCCAGACACCGTCAGCGATCTCACGCATGACGCCACCCTATGCGTCGACGCCGAACCCGCGCCCGAGCGAGGTCAGGTCGCGGAGTTGAGAACGCGATGACCGGCCGACAGCTGCTCACCGATGTCCGCCGGCAGGCGATCATCTCCCTCAGCGCCGCGAACGTCGCCGGCGCGCTGGTCATCTTCCTGTTCTTGACGCTGATCCTGCCGGCGCCCAACGACACACCGACGAGCAGCGCGTTGCGAGTCAACGTCCCCGTCTTCGTCGCGTACGTGCTGCTCACCGTGGGGATCACCGTGCGATGGGGCGTGCGGCTCGTCGACCGGCGACTCGGGTGGCTGATCGCGGATCGACCGCCGACTGCCGGTGAACAGCGCCTCGCTCTGCGTCTCCCGCTCGCCCAGCTGGTCCCGATCGCTGCCGGCTGGGCGGGTGCCGCCGTGGTGTTCGGTCTGCTCAACCTGCAGTACTCGGCCGAGCTCGCCGTCCGAATCGCGATCTCGCTCGCCATGGCCGGTCTGGCCACCTCCGCGCTCTGCTACCTCCTCGGAGAACGCGCGCTGCGCGAGGTGTCGGCGCGCGCTCTTGTGATCGGCCCGCCCTTGGAGCCGGTCGCTCCAGGCGTCGTGGCGCGGGCGGTCCTCGCATGGGCCTTGGCCACCGGAGTGCCGGTGATCGGCACGGGGATGATCGGCTTCGGCGTCCTCATCGGCGACACCCCCGACAACGGATCGACAGCGTGGAGCGTCATCGTCCTGGCCGGGTTGGCCCTCATCGTCGGCTGCGCCTCGATCGTTGCCGCGGCGCAGTCGATCGCTGAGCCGCTGCAATCGGTTCGCATGGGGCTCGCACGAATCGAGCGAGGCGACAAGGACGTCGAGGTGCCCGTGTACGACGCCAGCGAGGTCGGTCTGCTGCAGGCCGGCTTCAACCGCATGGCGATCGGCCTTCGCGAGCGCGAGCAGCTGCGCGACCTCTTCGGCCGCCACGTCGGCGAGGAGGTCGCTCGCGAGGCGATGCGCGGCGGTGTGAGACTCGGCGGGGAGCTACGCGAGGCCGCAGTGCTGTTCGTTGACCTGATCGGGTCCACCGAGTTCGCCTCCCGCGCCGCCCCGCAAGAGGTCGTGGAACGCCTGAACGCGTTCTTCGCCCTGGTGCTGCAGACGATCGAGGCCTACGGCGGCGGGATCAACAAGTTCGAGGGTGATGCTGCTCTGTGCATCTTCGGCGTGCCCGCGCACCAGGAGGACGCAGCGGGACGAGCGCTCGCGGCCGCCCGCGTCCTCTGCCGGCGCCTCGCGGCCGACGCTCCGCTGCGCGCTGGGATCGGCGTGTCCGCAGGTGAGGTCGTGGCCGGCAACATAGGAGCCGCCCACCGTCTGGAGTACACGGTCATCGGGGACCCCGTCAACGAGGCTGCGCGGCTGACCGAGCTCGCCAAGCAGAGGGCCCCGCGGCTGCTGGCGTCGGAGGCGGCGCTGGACCGCGCATCGCAAGATGAGGCTCGCCACTGGCGACTGGAGGAGGCTGTGCTGCTTCGCGGCAGGGCGTCCCACACGCGACTGGCCGTCCCCGTCGACCCCGGCTTCACGCGGCGCCCGCAGTGAGGCCACCCTCGTGCTCAGCAGCCTGCTCCGCGAACGCTTCCCGGCTCACGCCCGTCGCCGCCATCAGCGCCCGGTCTCGCAGCCCGGTCGGCAGGCGCCGCACGAGCTCCACCTGCCGGGCATCGGAGCCGGCCGTGTACCGGGCCTTCGGCCGCCGCTCGGTGAGCGCCCTGCGGATCGCCTTCACGGTCGCGTCGACCGGCGAGGGCTTCATCTCCTTCAGCCGCTCGGCCGAGGTCCGGACCAGCGGCGCGTAGAGCCGCTCCGCCGCGGGGCTCGCCGGCCCGGCGGCCGTGGCGGCGGCGCTCGCCTTGGCGAAGATCTCGGTCTCGAGCGCTCCCGGCACGACCAGCGAGACCGCGATCCCCTGGTGGCGGAGCTCCATCCGCAGCGCGTCATTGAGCAAGTGCAGCGCCGCCTTCGAGGCTCCGATCGGTCCCATGAGCGGAATCGCCACCCGGCCGGTCGGTGCTCCGAGGTTGACGATCCGCCCTCGCGCGACACGCAGTTCCGGCAGCACCGCCTGGGTGACCGCGATCTGGCCGAGCACGTTGATCTCGAACTGGCGCCGCAGCTCGGACGCGGGCACGAGCTCGAGCGGTCCCTGGACGATGACGCCGGCATTGTTGACGAGGCCATCGAGACCTCGCTCGCCAGAGCGCTCGCGGACCGTCGCCGCGGCCGAATCGATCGAGTCGTGGTCGGTGAGCTCGAGGGCGATCGGGATCACCTCGCCGTCGCCCCTCTTCGTCCGCGCGATCCTGTTCGGGTCGCGCGCGGTGGCGAAGACCCGCCAGCCGTCGTGCGCCAGCGCCGCGGCGAGTGCGCTGCCGACGCCGCCCGAGCCACCCGTGATCAGGACCGTCCTTGTTTCCGCCATTGCTGTCTCCAAGCGTTCCTGGTCGACCTCGCGGACTGGCTCGTCAGTCGACCAGCAGCACGGCCTTCCCGTTCAGGCGGCGCTCGATAACGCGGCGAGCACCGGGGCCCAGGCCCGTCGCTCACGCTCTGCATCGGAGACGGCCCTCACAGGCTGTTCAACGACCGCATCGCGGTCGGCGGCGACCTGGTCGTGAGCTGCAGCCGCGTGCGAGGATGGCGGGCCGGATGAGCGCGCCGAGACGCCCCAAGCTCTGGCCTCGGCGTCGCGGACGCGGCACGTCTGCCGGCGCCGGACCTGTACCGCGGGCGCCGGAAGTGAGAGCCACCGGTGCGCATTGACCGCCGCGAGCTTGCGGCGATCTTCGCGGGCGGCCTCGTCGGCACCCTCGCGCGGGTCGAGCTCGCCGATGCCCTTCCGTACGACAGCGGACAGTGGCCGTGGGCGACGTTCATCGTCAACATCGTCGGAGCGTTCCTGCTCGGCTACTTCGCCACACGCCTGCAGGAGCGCCTGCCGCTCTCGGCCTACCGTCGGCCCCTTCTCGGCACCGGCCTCTGTGGCGGCCTAACGACGTTCTCGACGATGCAGGTCGAGCTCTTGCGGATGCTCGACGACGACCAGATCGGGTTGGCCTTGAGGTACGCGTCGGTCAGCGTCCTCGGTGGGTTTCTCGCGGTGGCCGTCGCGACCAATCTCGTGCGGCGCGCGCGGGTGACCGCATGAGCCTGCTCGTAACGCTCGCGGTGGGTGTCCTTGGCGGTGTCGGCGCCGTCGCGCGGTTCCTGCTCGACGGCGCGGTGGCCGGGCGCGCCGGACGAGACTTCCCCTACGGCACCCTCGTCGTCAACGTGCTCGGGTCGTTCGTTCTGGGGGGGTTCGTCGGGGCCGCCCTGAGTGGCGACGCGTACCGTGTCGCGGGGACCGGGCTCATCGGCGGGTTCACCACCTTCAGCACGTGGGCGTTCGAGAGTCACCGGCTCGGCGAGGACGCAGAGCTTGGCCTCGGCGCGTTGAACTTCGCGGCCAGCCTCGCGCTCGGCGTGGGTGCCGCGTGGGCCGGACGGCATCTCGGGGCGGCGCTGTGAACGACGACTGTCTGAAGCTGACCTCGTATTTCGGCGAGCGCGACCGGGCCGACGACGGCTTCCTTGCCGACGCCTTCACCGACATCTATGCCCGCCACAGGCTGCGGACCAGTCTTGTGATGCGCGGCGTCGAGGGCTTCGGGGTCAAGCATCAGCTCCGCACCGACCGCCTGCTGACGCTCTCCGAAGACCTTCCGCTCGTCTCGGTGGCCGTCGACACCCGCGCGCGCATCCAGGCCGCGCTGGCCGACGTCGACCAGCTGCGCTTCGACGGCCTGGTGACACTGGAGCGCGCGCGGATGCTCAGCGGGCCCCCCATCGAGGCAGTCCAGCTTGGACCGGGGCATGAGGAATCCACCAAGCTCACCGTCTACGTGGGCCGCCAGCAGCGGGTGGGAAGGACGCCCGCCTACGAGGCGCTCGTGGACGTTCTGCACCAGCGCGGCATCGCCGGCGCGACGGTTCTGCTCGGCGTCGACGGAACCGTGCACGGCGTGCGCCAACGCGCGAAGTTCTTCGGGCGCAACGCACAGGTGCCACTCATGGTCATCGCCGTCGGCGACGGCGACCGCATAGCCGCGGTGCTGCCTGACCTCGGACGCATGCTCGATCGGCCGCTCATCACGCTCGAGCGGGTGCGCGTCTGCAAGCTCGACGGCCAACGGCTGACCGAACCGCGCCACGTCCCCGAGACGGACGCGTCCGGGCTGGGGGTCTGGCAGAAGCTCATGGTCTACGCCGGCGAGCAGTCACACCACGACGGCCAGCCACTGCACCGCCAACTCATCCGCGAGCTCCGCGGAGCAGGGGCGGCCGGCGCCACCAGTCTGCGCGGCATCTGGGGCTATCACGGCGACCACAAGCCCCACGGCGACACCTTCTGGCAGCTGCGGCGTCGTGTCCCGGTGGTCACGGTCATCGTCGACACGCCCGCGCGCATCCGCGCCTGGTACTCCATCGTCGACGAGCTCACCGACCAGACCGGCCTGGTCACCAGCGAGATGGTCCCCGCCTTCCGCGCGACCGGCCCCGACCTCCAGCGCGGCGGACTCAGACTGGCCGACCTCGGTCAAGAGCGCGAGGAGGAGTGAGCCAGACCTCTGACCCGGCGCCCGCTGGGCTGGGCACACAGCACGGTCTGAGGCGCCCGGGGCCGGGGCCGGCGTGGAGGGCGGCCGACTCGTCGGCCGCCCTCCCGAACCTGCCGCCTACCGCACCATCCGCGGATCGACGTAGAAGTCGTCGACGTGAAACTCGCTGCTCTTGCCGCCGCCGCTGAGGACGAAGGCCACCCGGCGCCAGCCGGCCTGCTTGCCGGCGAGCTGGGGCTGGATCTTGATGTCGTCGGACAGCCCCCAGACCGCCCTCTTCTTGCCCTTCATGTGCCCGACCGACTTCGGGATCTGTGCGCTCTTGCCGGCGTCGTAGACGACCGCCACGTCGACTTCGCCGTCGCCGATCGAGTTCCGGACCCAGGCGCGCGCTGTCGGGTAGTCGAGGTCAACGCACATCGTCGGGCTCACCGCGACCGCCCCGGAGGGCAGTTCCAGGGCGCCGTCGACGGTGCCATCCGGATTGCTCTCCTGGACGATCTCGGCGCCACCGCCGAGTTGCCAACCTCCGCCGTCGAGGTCGTTGAAGTCGCCGCCGGGGGCGAGGACGTAGTTGCGGTTGTCCTTCCAGCTGGCGAAGGGCTGGAGCAGCGTCGGCGCGACGCACTCAGCGGCCGACGCCGCGGTCGTGGTCGCGGTCACCGGGCCGTCGGGCGAGATCAGCTCGTCGCCGAACGCGGGCGCCGACGCGGTCAGCGCCATGCATGCGGCCGCGCCAAGCAGTCCGGCCAGTCCGCGGGTGCGATTCCAGGTGAAGCAGGGCATTGGGGACCTCCATGTCTCCCGGTACTCGGATCGTGTGAACAGCGGGATCCTGGAGGCTGGGCCGTCTCTGATCGAGACCCCTGGCTTTGCGTCCTCGCCTCGCGACGAGTTTGCCCTGAGCAGGTCCTTCGCGGCGACAATCGACGGACTGGCCGCCGACCTTGAGTCACCCGGCCGACGCCGTGGACGTTCGTTGCACCGGTTCATGGACCGGTCGCTTCACTCAAGGCGATTTCAGGAGAACCGATGACGGTTGAGAGGCCATGTCCAGTCTCAACGCCACGACCATCGACGAAGCCGAACGGGTCAGGCTTTCGCATACCCGCGCGACGAGCCGCATGGCGGCCTCGGAACGTCAGGCAGAGGTCCTCGTCGGAGCTGCGTTCGTCGTGGCGACGGCGCTGCTGGCGTTGGGATGGGCGGCCGACCCGCGGATCCCGCTCGTGGCAGCCGCCGCGTGCGTCGTGGCGCTCGCCGTGGCGAGCCGCGTGAGCTTCGACGTCGGGGCCGGCTTCACCGTGCCGACACAGATCGCCTTCGTGCCGATGCTGCTCTCCGTGCCACCGGGGCTGGTCGCTCCGCTGACCGTCCTGGCGATCGCGGCGGGAATGGCACCCGACATCGTGGCCGGTCGCGTGCCCGCCAGCCGTCTGCTCGTGGTCCCGGGCAACAGCTGGTTCGCCGTGGGGCCGGCCGCAGTGCTCGCCGCCACGGGGCCGTTCAATGTCCTGCCGTCCGCCTGGGTGCTGCTCGCTCTGATCGCCTCCCAATTCGCCGGCGACCTCGGCGCCAACGCCTTCCGGGAGCTGCTGCAGCACCGCACCGACATCCGTGAGCTCGCAAGCGAGGTCCGCTGGGTCTTCGCTGTCGACCTGGCGCTCTTCCCCGTAGGCCTCGGCATCGCCCTGGCGACCGAGATCCGAAGCTGGGCCGTGTTGCTCGTCGTTCCCCTGTTCGGGTTGCTGAGCGTCTTCTCGCGCGAGCGCCGCGGACGCCTCGATCAACTCGCCGAGCTCAACGACGCCTACCGCGGGACGGCGCTGGTCCTCGGCGACGTCGTCGAGGCCGACGACGCCTACACCGGCGAGCACACCTGGGGCGTCGTGCACCTGTCCATCCAGGTCGCACGGGCGCTCGGCCTGAGTTCCGCGGCGCAGCGCAACGTGGAGTTCGGGGCGCTGCTGCACGACGTCGGCAAGGTCGCGATCCCCAAGGAGATCATCAACAAGCCGGGCAAGCTGGACGAGCACGAGTGGCAGATCATCAAGACCCACACCGTCGAGGGTCAGCGGATGCTCGACCGGGTCGGAGGACTGATGCGCGAGGTCGGCTTCATCGTCCGGTGCTCGCACGAGCACTGGGACGGCGGCGGCTACCCCGACGGCCTCCGTGGTACGGACATCCCGCTCGAGGCGCGCATCATCTCCTGCTGCGACGCCTACAACGCGATGACCACCACGCGGTCCTACCGCGAGGCAATGACCCACGAAGCCGCCAAGGCGGAGCTGACGAGGCACGCCGGCACGCAATTCGACCCAACCGTCGTGGACGCGGTCCTGCGGGTCAGCTCTCGACCTGACACGCCCGGTTGAGCGAAGGCCTGACCGGCGATGGGCCGGCACAGACGCGACCGATGGGGAGACGCCGAGGTCCAGCCGATCATGGTCCGCCGGGCATGCCGATGACCCGCACGCCGGCGCCTGCGGATCGGAAGCGTCCTCGCGCGTGGAGCAGCCGCGGTGTAGCGTGCCGCTCGATGCGCCTCGCCCGCCACGTGCGCGCAAGCTGGTGTGCCGGTCTGCTCGTCTCGCTCGTCGCACTCGTCGCGGGCGTGCACGTCGTCGACGGTCTGGGGATGGGCTTCCTCTACCTCGCGCCGGCCGTGGCCCTCGTCTTGCCGCTGCTGGCGGGCCGCTTCGTGGGCGCCGACCGCCTGATAGCACTCGGCGCAGCCCGCCTACGGCAGCGGCGGCGCGCCGCGCCGGCTCTGGCCCCGACCGGTCGGCGCGCGCCACGCGCGGTCGTTCGCGGCGGTCGCCTGGTCGCGTGCTGCATGGCGCGCCGCGGGCCCCCGGCCCGCCTTCGCACCGCCTGACGGTCGTGCCGCGCGGTCGCGCGGCTCTGCGCTTGCGACGACCGGGTCAGGTGGATGTCGAGGACGTCGGCATGTCTGCTCATCGACCGCGTCCTCCCCGCCCGTCGCGAACGAGCGACGGGCTGCGCATCGCCCCACTGCACGCAAGGAGCCCTCGATGGCTCGACGTCTTCCCGCCCTTGTCTTGCTGAGCGTCGCGACGGCGCTGCTGGCGCCGGTCGCTGCGTTGGCGCATGGCGGCAACCCGAACTACCGCTCCGTCTTCCACCGGCTGGATCCGGCGCTGCCCGGCGTCCAGGTCCAGGTCATCGGCTACGACGCCTTCTACGAGGTGCGCAGCACGGCCGGGCAGCCCGTCACGGTCTACGGCTACGAGGGCGAACCGTACTCGCGGATCCTCCCCGACGGGACCGTCCAGCAGAACGTCAACTCGCCCGCGGTCTACCTCAACCAGGACTTCTACGGGACCTCATCGGTGCCCGCCCACGCCCACGATGGCGCGCCGGTCGTCTGGCGCACGGTGGACAAGACCGGCACGATCACCTGGCACGACCACCGGATGCACTGGCTGGCGAAGAGCCGCCCGCCGCAGGTCAAGAACGAGCACACGAAGACCAAGGTCTTCGATTACCGGATCCCGATCTCAGAGGGCTCGACGCGGAGCGCGATCGAGGGGACATTGTTCTGGGTCGGTCCGTCGGGCGGCGGCTTCCCTGTCGCCGCCGCGGTCGCCCTGATCGTGCTGGCCACGGGCTCGATCGCGCTCGTGCTGGTCGTGCGCCGGCGCCGGACTGCCGCCGCCCTGGCGCCGGACGTGCCGGCGCAAGGCGAGCCTGTCGGCGGGGGCGGTCGTCCAGAGCGCGAGGCGTGGTGACACCCACCCGCCGCCCGCTCGCCGTCGTGGCCGCCGCGCTCCTGGCCGTGGCGGCACTGCCGTCCGCAGCGTGGGCGCACGCGCAGCTGGAGCGCACCTCTCCGCCGCCCGGCGGCCTCGTGGCCACGGAGCCCGCGTCGATCTCGTTCACGTTCGACGAGTCGGTCACGGGCAGCCAGGGCGCCGTGCGCGTCTTCGACGCCCGCGGCTCACGAGTCGACGACGGCGACGCGTTCCACCCGGGCGGCGACGGCCGGACCTTCGCCGTCCGCCTCGAGCGCGGCTTGGCCCACGGGACCTACACAGCCACGTATCGGGTCGTCTCCGCCGATACGCACGTCGTCACGGGCGGCTCGACCTTTGCGATCGGCGCCCGGGGAACCGGAGCAGGGGCGACCGTCGGAAGGCTGCTGGCCGGCCAGGAGACGGGGACGGTGACGAGCTCGGCCTTCGTCGGTGTCCGCGCGCTGCAGTTCGCGGCGATCGGTGCGGGCGGCGGGCTGGTCGCCTTCCTCGGGCTCGTCTGGCTCCCTGCGCTCGCCGGCGTGGCGGGCGGGACGACCGCGTGGCGTAACGCGTCGCGCGGCTTCGTCGCACGCATCCGCGTCGCGCTGGTCCTCGCGGCGCTGGCGGGTGTGCTGAGCGCCCTCGCGGGGCTCGCGCTCGAAGGGGCCGAGGCGGCCGGTGTTCCCTTCTGGCGCGCCTGGGACGCGACGGTGCTGCGCGGAGTGCTCGACACACGCTTCGGGGCAGTCTGGACCGGGGGCGCAGTCGCCTGGGTGATCGTCGGCGCCGGTGCGGCGATGCTGCTCGCACCCCGCTCGTCGCGCGCGCCCGTGCTGCGACCCGTGTCGCTGGGTGCAGATGGCGCTGCGCTGCCGGCCCGCGCCTCTCGAGGCCCGTTGGCCGCCCTAGCCGCACCGCTGCTCGCGCTCCTCGCGCTGCCCGCGCTTGCCGGCCATGCGAGCGTCCAGTCCCCAGTCTGGCTGTTCGCCCCGGTGAACGTGCTTCACGTGGCGGCGATGGCGCTGTGGCTCGGCGGCCTGGTCGCCCTGCTCGCCGCGCTCCCTGCGGCGACACGCTCGCTCGCCCCGTCGGATCGCGCGCCGCTGCTCGCCGCGACGCTCGCGCGCTTCTCGCCGCTGGCGCTCGGCTGCGTCGTCCTTCTGGCCGCGACCGGGACGGTGCAGGCGCTGCTGGAGATCGACACGTGGTCGCAGCTGCCCGGAACCGCGTTCGGCCGTGAGGTGCTCGTCAAGCTCACGCTGCTGCTGGCGCTCATCGGCCTCGGGGCGGTCAACCGTCAGCGCACCCTGCCGCGGCTGCGGGCGATCGCCGCGCGCGCGGAGACGCCCGGCGCGGCGGGCCGCGTGCTCCGGCGGACGCTGCGGGCTGAGGTCGCCGTCCTTGCAGTCGTGCTCGGCGTGACGGGCGCGCTGGCCGGAGCGGCCCCAGCGAAGGACACCGGCTCCGGACCAGTGCACCTGATGAGCACGCTCGGGCCCGCGCAGCTCTCGCTCGACGTCGACCCGGCGCGCGCCGGGGCCAACGAGATCCACGTCTACCTGCTCGACCCGCGCACCGGTGCGCAGTACGCCGCCACCAAGCAGCTCACGGTCACCGCGAGCCTCGCGGCCAAGGGCATCGGCCCGCTGGAGCTGCAGGTGCAACCGACGGGCCCGGGCCACTACACGCTGCCATCCGCGGTGCTCGCCGCCCCGGGGACCTGGACGCTGGACCTCGTCGCGCGGGTCTCCGACTTCGACCAGTTCGAGCGCAGAGTGCAGGTGCGCATCCGGTGAGCCCCCAGGCTCACGCCCTGTTGCAGGGCCTGCTGTCGCTCGCCCCGGCGCTCGCGCTGCTGTGGTGCCTGGCCCTCGGCCGCTACCCCGGCGAGCAGCTGCTCGTCAGGCGCAGGACTGCGCGACAACGCCGGCGGGCGTGGCCCGCGCCGCGTCTCCGGAGGCGCGGACGCGCGACCGCGCTTCGCGGCCCGGTGCTCGCGTGGGAGCTCGCCGGGCGCGCGCCTCCGGCGGGATGAGCGCCGCCCCGCGTCCGCGGGCGGCACACGACCGCTTCCCGCCATTTCGATCCAGAGGAGCAGCCCATGCTGCGCAGGACCACCGCCACCACCATTGCGGCAGCAGGTATCGCCGCCGCGACGGTGCCTATCGCCGACGCCCACGTCTCGCTGCACCCCAACGCCATCCCCGCCGGCTCGTTCGTCACCACGCAGATCCGCGTTCCCAACGAGGAGGACAACGCGGCCACCACCGGCGTCCGCGTCGAGCTCCCGACCGGGGTGCTGTCCGCGCTCGGCGCCACGCCGCCCGGCTGGCGCTTCGCCGCCAAGACCAAGAAGCTCGCCAAGCCGATCAAGACCGACGACGGGACCGTGACCACAGAAGTGACCGAGGCCAGCTGGACCGGGGGGCGCATTCCGCCCGGGCAGTTCGCCGACTTCCCGCTCACGCTCAGCGTTCCCGCCGCGGCCAAGCAGGGCGACGTGCTGACGTTCAAGACGCTGCAGACCTACTCCAACGGCGATGTCGTGCGCTGGATCGGCGGCCCGACGGACGACAAGCCGGCGCCGACGGTCGACATCACGGCCTCCGGCGGGCCGGTGCTCGACGTCACCGGCGGAGACGCCGGGCCGCCCGCCAAGCTGCCGGCAAGCGTCGCCGGCGGTAGCTCGGCGCCTGCGGCGACCGCCACGCCCGCGACCCCGGCCACCCGTACGGTGGTCAAGCAGCAGGACAAGGGCCTGGCGATCGTCGCGCTGATCGTCGGCGCGCTCGGATTGCTGGCCGGAGGGGCCGCGGTGGCCACCCGCCGGCGGACCACGGCCTAGCCCCCGGGCGGTGCGGCGGCCTCTGGCCGCCACACCACGCGCCGACGCCGGCGGCCGGCCCTCGGCGACGTCCATCGCGGCAAGAGGCACCTTGACCTCGTCGATGGGCGGCGCAGCTCGCGCTCCGCCCGGCCCTGGTCAGCCCCTCGGCCGAGCCGGCACGAGGTTTGTCCCCCAGGCGCCTTGACCAGCACGCCGCCGCTGCGCCACTGGCCGTACCAGCCTCGCGCCCGCCGCCGGCGCGGAGCACGAGCAGCGCTCCGGTGCCATGTGAGCGTCGTCCCACGACGCTCATCCTCCGTGGCTCATCGCCGAGGAGGACGCGCGACCGCGCCCGTCCGGCAGCGATTGATGCCACATCGCCGGGCAACGACCCCACCAGAACGCGAAAAGCCCCGGAACCGGGGCTCTTCGAGGGGTGAGCGAGGGGACTCGAACCCCCGACCGCCTGGACCACAACCAGGAGCTCTACCAGCTGAGCTACGCCCACCGCGCGTCCCGAAGGATAGGGCAGGCGGGCGCCGGGCGGCAGGGACGCGTTATCACGCCTCGGGCCGGGTACATGAGAATTGTCGTGACCTCGGAGATCGTCCCAGTCCTGCAGGAAGACCCCGACCTCGGCCGCGGGCTCGAAGGCCCGCGCCTCGCGGCGGCGAGGCGGGACTGCCGCGCGGAGGTGATCGCCGTCCGGGCGGGCGCCTGGGACGCCGCGGCACACGCCGACGGCATCGAGCACGGCTTCGGCCTCCTGCTCCTCGACGGCGTCGTCGTGCGCCGCGTCGGGCGCCAGCGCCGCCACGGCGCCGAGCTGCTCGGCCCCGGCGACCTGATCCGCCCCACTCCTACCGAGGGCGGCGACTCGCTGAACACCCCCTTCACCACGACGTGGCGCGTGATGGAGCCGCTGCGCGCTGCCGTGCTCGACCATGGCTTCGTGCAGCGCGCCGCGCCCTACCCGGAGCTCGCCGCGTGCCTCACCGCGCGGGCGGTCGCCCGGGCACGCCACGTGCTCGTGCACATGGCGATCGCCCACCACGCGCGCGTCGACAAGCGCCTCGAGCTGTTGCTCTGGCACCTCGCCGACCGCTGGGGCCGCGTCACGCCGCACGGTGTCGCGCTCCCGCTGCGCCTGACCCACGAGCTGCTGGCGGACCTCGTGGCGGCCCAGCGACCGTCCGTCACGCTCAGCCTGCAGCACCTCGAGCGCGACGGGCGCCTGGCGCGCCGCGACGGCGTCATGTACCTGCTCGGCGACCCGCCGGGCGACGGCGAGCACGACGACGAGGACGAGGACGACAGCCGCGAGCAAGCGCTCGCGCGCGCCGGCTAACCAGCGACGTCAGGCGGCCGGCCCGCCGCCGCCGCGAGCGCCTCGCGCGCCTCGGCCGAGAGGCGGCGCACAAGCTCGCCCGCGGGGGCCTCGGCTGCCAGAGGATGCGCCTGGCCGGCCCAGAGGTTGATGGCGTCGGCGTCGCCGCGCGCGCGAGCCGCGGCACGCAGCGGCGCGGTGACGTGGTGGACCTCGGGGTAGGCCGACGGCGCGTCGGCGTCGTGCTCGGCGAGGAAGCGGTTGACGATCCCGCGCGCCGTCCGGCCGGTGAAGGCCCGGGTGAGCGCGGTCGGCGCCGGAGACGCGATCGCGGCCCGGTGGGCGGCCGAGGTCGCGGCCTCGGGGGTCAGCATGAACGCCGTCCCGAGCTGCGCGGCCCGCGCGCCCGCGACCAGCACGGCGGCGACGGCCCGCCCGGTGGCCAGGCCGCCGGAGGCGACGAGCGGCAGGTCGCCTTGCGCCGCGACGAGCTGGAGGAGCGCCAGGAGACCGAGGTCACCGGAGGCCGCGTCGTCGAAGGAGCCCCGGTGCCCGCCGGCCTCGACGCCCTGCACGACGAGGGCGTCGGCGCCCGCCGCCGTCGCGGCCGCCGCCTCCCCGGGGGTCGTGACCGTCACCCACACCTCGCAGCCCGCGTCGTGCAGGTCGGTCACCACGGCCGCGGACGGGCAGCCGAACGTCGTGGAGACCACGGGGACCCGCAGCTCGGCGGCCAGCGCGAGCTTCTCGTCCCAGCCGTCGTCGTGGTGGCGGGCCTCCCCCACCGCGGCCCCGACCCGCGTGGCCTCGGCGCCGAGCGCGGCCGCATACCGCCGCACGGCACCCGGGTCCCCAGCCTCCCCCGGCGGGGCGAAGAGGTTGACGCCGAACGGCCGCGCGGTGCGCCCGCGCAGCGACTCGACGTCGGCCCGGACCGCCTCCACGGCCTGGTAGCCGGCCGACAGGAAGCCGAGCCCGCCCGCCTCGCAGACGGCCGCCGCCAGCGCGGGCGTCCCCGGGCCGCCGCCCATGGGCGCCTGCACGATCGGGTGCTCGAGGGCGTCCAGGACGCCGCCGGCGCGAGTGCTCATCGGCGGCCTCCTAGGCCAGCGCCGCGCGGGCGTCCCGGGCGGACAGCTCGGCGCCGTAGACGTCGCTCCCCGGCTGCTGCTCGCGCCCCGCCGAGAGGCCGTCACCGTGATCGACCGCGGTGAAGCCGAGGTCGTCGATCAGCCCGGCGACGACTGCCTTGGCGTCCGCGTCGTCGCCGGCGATCGGGATCGCGCGACGGTCGTCGGCCGGCAGGTCGGTGCGCCCCAGCTCCCGCAGGTGGTCGGACCGGATCGTGTTGAACGCCTTGACGACGCGGGCGCCGGGCAGGCGGTCGGCGAGCAGCTCGCTGCTCGTGGTGGAGTCGTCGTCGAGCGCCGCGATCTGGCCGTCGCGGCCGGCGTAGTAGTTGTTGGTGTCGACGACGACCTTGCCGTCGAACAGGGCCGGGTCGGGCAGCGCGTCGATCGCGTGCAGCGGCACGGACACCACGACGACGTCGCGGGCGGCCGCAGCGTCGGCGGCGGTGCCGGCGCGCCCGCGCCCGTGCAGCTCGAGGACGTCGCCGGCCAGCGACTCGGGGCCGCGCGAGTTGGCCAGCACGACATCGTGCCCCGCGGCGGTGAGCCCGCGCGCGAGCGTCCCCCCGATGCGGCCCGACCCGATGATCCCGATGTCCATGGCGTCCTCCGATGCGTGGGGCTGCTGTGCTTCTGGACGCTACCGATGTGCCGGTCGTACCTTGCGGGTACGCAACGTGTACCTGTACGGTCGCTGGCCAGTGGAGACGTCGCTCATCGCGCAGCACCGGGACGTCGGGCCGCTCCTGGCGGGCAGCGCCCAGCGCGCCAAGCTCCTGGAGGCGATGGTCCAGGCCGTCGCCGAGAAGGGCTACGAGGCCGCGACGGTCGCCGACGCGGTTCGCCTGGCGCGCGTCTCCCGCGGCACCTTCTACGCCCTGTTCGAGTCCAAGGAAGCGTGCCTGGCCGCCGCCTACCGGCTCGGCACCGAGGTCCTCGAGGACCGCGTCCGCGACGCCGTCGCCGAGGCGTCGGACTGGCGCGAGGAGCTCAGGCTCGGGATCCGCGCCTACCTGCGCACGCTGGCCGACGAGCCGCGCTTCGCACGCGTCTTCCTGCTCGACCTCGAAGGCCTCGGCGAGGAGCGCGAGGCCGCCTTCGCCCGCTTCGCGCGCCGCTACGGCGCGAGCCTGGCCCGCTCGGGCCGCCCGAAGCCACCTGACGCGGCGCTGCTCGTCCTCAGCGCCGGCGTGCACCACAGCGTCCGCGCCGCGGTCCGCGCCGGCGAGGACCCGCTTGCCCTGGAGACCACCCTGGTGGGCTGCGCCGTGCGGCTCGTCACGAAGGAGGAGACATGGACCTGACGTTCAACGAGCGGGAGATCGCCTTCCGCGACGAGCTGCGGGCCTGGCTCGCGGCCAACTGGGACCCGGACAGCCCCGTTCCCGAGGGCGAGGACGAGCAGTACGCCTTCCGGCGCGACTGGCAGCGCCGGCTGGCCGACGGCGGCTGGGCGAGCGTCCACTGGCCCGTGGAGTACGGCGGTCGTGGCGCGAGCCTGACGGAGTCCGCCATCTTCTTCGAGGAGCTCGGCCGCGCCGGGACCCCGCTGGCCGCCAACGTCCTCGGGCTGCTGCTCGCGGGTCCTACCATCATGTTCTGGGGCACCCAGGAGCAGAAGGACCGCTACCTGAACCCGATCGTCACGGCCGAGGAGATCTGGTGCCAGGGCTTCTCGGAGCCCGAGGCCGGGTCCGACCTGGCGGCGCTCAAGACGCATGCGGTCAAGGACGGGGACGACTGGGTCGTCACCGGGCAGAAGGTCTGGACCTCCGGCGCGCAGCACTCCAAGTGGTGCATGCTCGTCGCCCGCACCGACCGCGAGGCGCCCAAGCACAAGGGCCTGACCTACTTCATCCTCGACATGGAGCAGGACGCCGTGCAGGTGCGCCCGCTGCGGCAGATCACCGGCGAGGCCGAGTTCAACGAGCTGTTCATCGAGGAGGCCCGCATCCCCGACGCCAACGTGCTCGGTGGCGTGGGCAACGGCTGGAAGGTCGCGCTGACCACGCTCATGAACGAGCGCGCCGGGCTCGGGTTCTTCCTCCAGGTCCGCCTGCGCCAGCTGCTCGACGCCGTCTTCGCCGAGGCGTCCGCGCGCGGGCTGCTCGACGACCCCGTCGTCGCCGACAAGCTCGGCGAGCTGCACCTCAAGGCCGAGATCATCCGCCTGACCGCCTACCGGGGCCTGACCGCCACGGAGAAGTACGGCCAGCCCGGACCGGAGGGCTCCCTGACGAAGTGGATGTGGTCGGAGGCCAACCAGCAGCTCACGCAGTTCGCCGCCGACCTGCTCGGCCCCGCCGCGCTCGAGTCCGGGACGCCGTGGGCCTACGAGCTGCTGCGCGCCCGCGGCAACTCGATCGAGGGCGGCACCACCGAGATCCTCAAGAACATCGTGGCCGAGCGCGTGCTCGGCCTCCCCAAGGCCCGCTAGGAGAGCTGACGTGGACTTCGACCTGACCGAGGACCAGAAGGAGATCAAGCGGACCGCCCGTGACCTGCTCGCGGCCCGCTCGCCGTGGGAGGCCGTGCGCTCGGCCGCGGAGGGCGGGGCGTACGACCCCGCGCTGTGGCGCGAGCTCGGCGAGCTCGGCTGGCCCGGCATCGCCGTGGCCGAGGAGCACGGCGGGCAGGGCCTCGGCGCGGTGGAGCTCGCCGTGCTGCTCGAGGAGCTGGGCTACGCCTGCGCGGCGACGCCGTTCCTCTCGACCGCTGCGGCCGCCGCGGCCATCCAGGCGGCGGGGACCGACGAGCAGCGCGCGCGCTTCCTGCCGGGGCTGGCGTCCGGGGAGCAGACCGCGGGCATCGGGACGCCGGAGCTGGCCGCCGACGCCGACGGCGCGGCCGTGATCGTGCTGCTCGCCGACGACGGCGCGCGGGTCCTCGCGGGTGCCGACGCCGACGTCTCCCCCTTCGAGGCCATCGACCCGACCCGCCGCTTCGGCCGCGTGGCGGGCGAGGGCGAGCCGCTCGGCGACAACGGGGCGTCGGGCGCGGCGACGGACCGCGTCCGCGCGGCGATCGCCGCGGAGGTCGTGGGCGTCGCGCAGCGCGCGCTGGACATGACGCTGGCCTACGTCAAGGACCGCAAGCAGTTCGGCGTGCCCGTCGGCTCCTTCCAGGCCGTCAGCCATCGCTGCGCGCAGATGCTGTTCGGGACCGAGACCGCCCGCTCGGCGAGCTACTACGCGGCGTGGGCCGCCGACGCCGACCCGGAGCGGTTCGGCGAGGCCGCGGCGCTGGCCGCGGCCGCCGCGGCCGACGGCGGGCGCGACGTCACCGCGAGCGCGATCCAGGCCCACGGCGGCATCGGGTTCACCTGGGAGGCCGACGTCCACTGGCTCTACAAGCGCGCCCAGCTCGACGCCGCGCTGCTGGGCGGCTCCGGGCGCCACCGCGCCAGGCTCGCGCGCATCGGGGCGGCGCGCGTGGCGGGGCAGCCGGCCGTGGCGTAGAGGGGCTGCAAGCGAGGGCGCGTTCGGGCAGACTCGCGCCATGTCGACCGCGGACTACGTGATCGTGGGCGCCGGCTCCGCCGGGTGCGTCCTCGCCAACCGGCTCTCGGAGGACCCCTCCGTCCGGGTGCTCCTGCTCGAGGCGGGCGGGAAGGACCGCAGCCCGAACATCAAGATCCCTGCGGCCTTCGCCAACCAGTTCCACACGAAGCTGGACTGGGACTACATGACCGAGCCCGAGCCGCACGTCGACGACCGCGAGCTCTACATCCCCCGCGGCAAGAGCCTCGGCGGCTCGAGCTCGATGAACGCGATGCTCTACGTCCGCGGGCGGCCGCTGGACTACGCCGCCTGGGCGAAGGCCGGCGCGGAGGGCTGGGACTGGGAGGACGTCCTGCCCTACTTCCTGCGCTCGGAGGACAACGCGCGCGGCGCCTCGGAGTACCACGGCGCCGGCGGCGAGCTGCGCGTGGACGAGCAGCGCTCACCGCGGCCGCTCGACCAGCGCCTGCTCGACGCCAGCGTCGCAGCCGGCATCCCGCGCACCGCCGACTACAACGGGCCCGAGCAGGACGGCGCGTCCATGTTCCAGGTCACCCAGCGCAACGGGCGGCGCTGGAGCGCCGCCGACGCCTTCCTGCGGCCGGCGCTGGACCGCTCGAACCTGGAGGTGCGCACCGGGGTGCTCGTCCGCGGCGTCGACCTCGAGGGCACCCGCGCCACGGGGGTCCGCTACCGCGACCGCTTGGGCCGCGAGCGGGTCGCCCGCGCGGACCGCGAGGTGATCCTGGCCGCCGGCGCGATCGGCTCGCCGCAGCTGCTGCAGCTCTCGGGGATCGGCGCGCCCGGGGACCTCGGCGCGGTCGGGGTCCCCGTGCGCCACGCCCTGCCGGGCGTCGGCGCCAACCTGCAGGACCACCCGTTCCTGTCGAACATCTACGAGGTCTCCGACCAGAACACGCTGTACGGCGCGGACAAGCCGAAGCACATGGCCGAGTGGCTGCTGCGCCGCTCCGGGCCGCTGAGCTCGACCGTCGCCGAGGTCGTCGCCTTCGTGCGCACGCGACCCGGCCTGCCCGCCGCCGACGTCCAGTACCACATGGGCGCCGCCTACTACGAGGACCACGGCGCGGAGACCTACGAGGGCCACTGCGTCGTCATCGCCCCCGTGCTCGTCTCGCCGCAGGCCCGCGGGAAGGTCTGGCTGCGCTCGTCGGATCCCACCGACAAGCCGCGGATCCTCACCAACACCCTGTCGGAGCCGGACGACCTCGCCTCGCTCGTGGCGGGCATGGAGCTCGCACGCGAGATCGCCCGGCAGGCGCCGCTCGCCGAGATCGTCCTGCACGAGCTCAAGCCGGGCCCCGCCGTCACGGACCGCGCCGACCTCGAGGCCGACATCCGCCGCCGCCTGATGCTCATCTACCACCCCGTCGGGACCTGCCGGATGGGCGTCGACGACGCCGCCGTGGTCGACCCCGAGCTGCGCGTGCGCGGCGTCGACGCACTCCGCGTGGTCGACGCCTCGGTGATGCCGGTCATCACCGGCGGGAACACGAACGCGCCGACGATCATGATCGCCGAGAAGGCCGCGGACCTGATCCGCGGCCGGAAGCCCGCGCCGAAGGCGCAGACCCGCGCGCCCGCCGCGGTGTAGCCCGCCCGTTCAGCCCGTCGTGACGACGAGCTGCGGCGGGTTGGTGCCCTCCTTGGCCGAGTAGTACGCGCTGTTGGTCGAGGTGCTGTCGATGCCGAAGCTCACCTTGCCGCCGGCCTGGACGGCGGAGGTGACGTTGAGCTCCGCCCACGCGTTGGCCGTGGTGGCGCCGAGCAGGCCGATCGGGTTCGCGAGGGCGGGAGCGTTGGCGAACGTGATGCCGCTCTCCGTCCAGCTCGCCGCCGGGACCGCGTAGACCTGGCCGCCGTACGGGCTGGCGTCGGTCGTGAAGAGGCGCAGCTTCGCGCTCGTGACCGTGCCCGAGACCCCGGAGAGGTCGAAGCTCACGTAGCTCTTGTAGAACGGGCTGCCGCCGCCGCGCACCCGCAGGCTCGTCTGCGTACCGTAGTTCTTCGTCGGGCTGCCGTCCTGCACGTAGGCGTCGCCGGCGGGCTGCAGCGTCACCGTGCCCCCGCCCACGGGCCCGGGGCCGGGCGCGGTCACGTTGACGTAGCCCGTCTTCGTGGTCGCGGCGAAGGCCTTGCCGTCGGAGACCGTCAGCTTGACCGTGTAGGTGCCGGGCGTCGTGTAGGTGTGCGACGGGCTCTGCAGGTTGGACACCGGCGTGCCGTCCCCGAACTCCCAGCCCCAGGCGATCGGGCCGCCGGTCGAGGTGTCGGTGAACTTCACGGTGAGCGGAGCGACGCCGCTCACCGGCGTGCCCGAGAAGGCCGCGGCGAGGGCCGGCGCGGGCGGCCCGGCGCCGAGCGACTGCTGGGAGTGCCAGTAGTTGCCGAGGCCGTGGTCGTTGGCGAGCACGACGATGCCGGTCGCGTCGTTGACGTTCTGCTTGGTCGACGTGGGGTCGTTCATCTTCGGCGAGCCGTTGGCGCGGATGAGCGGCGTGCCGGCGCCGGCCGGGAACGCGATCGCGTCCATCGACGTCGTCTTCTCCACGATGTCGCCGCCCGACTGGCCGCTGGTGCTCGGCGGCTGCGGCCCGGTGGCGTACAGGTGGATGACGCGGTGCTGCTCGTCGAGCACGACGATGGGGCGCGTGTTGGAGTCCTTGACCGTGCCGTACTGGTAGCTCTTCCAGACGCCGTCGGTGCCGCGGACCAGCAGCAGGATGAGCGCCTGCGTGCTCGAACTCGAGCTCGTCTTGACCGCCGCGTAGACCCGGCCGGCGCTGTCGGCCTTCAGGTTGATGTGGTCGTCCGACGTCCAGCCCGTCGGCACGACGCTCGTCGTCCACGCCGCGTCGCCCGTCCCGTCCTGGTGGACGGAGAAGTAGACCTTCTTGTCGACCTGGTTGCTCCACATCACGCCGACCTTGTTGCCGCCGAAGCGGACCACCGAGGAGATGTCGTCGGCGTTGAGCGCGGTGCCTGCGCCCGGGACGACGTAGGGCGCCCCCCACGCGGCGTCGTTGCCGGGCGCGGTGTGGTTGACGTAGACCTTGCTGGCGTAGGTCCACGTCGCCCAGAGCGTCCCCGTGGAGTCCTTGTCGATCGTCAGCGTCTCGGTCTTGACCGGGTTGATGTTCGCCGGGTAGCCGGCGTCGAGCGTGTAGGCGCCGCCGCTGTAGGAGTAGCGGTACAGGCGGGCGCCCGTGCCGGCGCTGACGGCCGCGGGGGTGGTGCCGCTGGTGGAGTCCTTGAAGTAGTGCGAGGCGATGTAGAGCTTGCCCGAGCCGGCGTCCCAGAGCGTGTCGGCGCGCGACGCGGTGCGGGTGTCGGCCACGGTGCCCGTGTCGCTCCACTTGCCCGTCGTCCGATCGAGCTTGAAGATCTGGTACGTGTTCTTGGCCGGGCTGAACATCACGCCCCACCACGACCCGTCGTTGAACCACAGCTTGCTCTCGGGCTTGGTGCCGGAGGGCGAGCCCCCGAGCGGCGCGAAGGTGCCGTCGTTGTAGCCGATGTCGCCTGCGGCGGCGGAGGCCTGGGAGACGGCGGGACCGGCGATGACGGCGGTCAGGACGCCGAGCAGGACGGCGACGAGCGCGGGGGAACGACCCAGTCTGGACACCCGGGCGACCGTACTGACGGGCGCGCGGCGTGTCGCCCCACCGCACGGCCAGTCTTCCGGTCCGCCGTCCTCGACGATGGTCGAGGACCCCCGGCGGCCCCTCAGCGAAGGCGCGGAACGCGCCCGCCGCGGAACAGCCCCGCCAACGACCCGTTGGCCGGGTCGGCCGCCGCCGCGAGGTGCCCCACCCCGAAGGCGTCCTCGATGCTGCGCAGGACGCCGTAGTGGTCCAGGGGGCGGGCGTCGCGCGCGCCGGGCCGCACGTCGGGGCCGAGCACGACCGTCGCGATGCGGCCTCCGCGCGCCGCTCCGCCGCAACAGCCGGCATCCGAGCTGCCCTCGTCGTAGGTCACCACGAGGAAGCCGTGCGGACCGAGCGCGTGGCGCAGCGGCGGCACCGTCCTGGCCAGGAAGCGGTCGCCGTGCGCGACGTCGCAGTCGTGGGTGTCCTCGCAGAGGTCCGGCACGATGAACGAGAACGCCGGCAGCCTGCCGCCGCTCAGGTCCCGTGCCAGCTGGTCGAAGCCGACCATCCTGCGGCAGCGCGCCGGGTCGCGCAGGATCGCGTCGTAGTACGCGAACGGGTTGTGCTTCTTGGCGTAGCGGCCGGCGTGGGCCACGGTGGAGCACGGAGCCGGCAGCCCCTGGAGGTAGGCCTTCCACGACAGGCCCGCGGCCTCGAGCTGGTCGGCGATGCTGGGTGCGGCGACGTGGCAGTCCGTGCAGTTGGACGTGATGCCATGGGTCGAGCCGCTGGTCAGCGCGAGGTAGTTCGGCAGCGATGGGTGGCGCACCCCGAAGCTGCGCGTCGCCACGCCGCCGCGGCGCGCGAGCGCGTTCAGCGCCGGCGCGTCGGAGGACCCGAGGACGTCGCGGTCCTCCTTGTTCTCCATGACGAGCACGACGACGTGCGAGGCCTTGGAGGCCGGCAGCGAACCCACGGGCCCGACGGCGAGCGTCGCGGACGGCCGATCGGAGCTGCCGCAGCCCGCCCCCGCGGCGAGCAGCAGCACGACGATGGCGAGCAGCACGGCGCGCATGTCAGGCGGGGAGGTCGACGACGAAGGTGGTCCCCGGGCGATCGGGGCGGAGGGGGCCGCTGTCCTCGGCCACCGTGACGTCCCCGCCCGCGGCGCGGGCGAGGCGCCGGGCGAGCGCAAGCCCCAGCCCGGCCCCCCCGTGGCCGTTGGCACGGGCGCCGCGGACGCCGGGCTCGAAGACCGCGTCGCGCTCGGCGGGATCGATGCCCGGGCCGTCGTCGCGCACGCGCACACGCACATGGCCGCCTGCTCGGCCGGCGTCGACGACGACGTGGGAGCGTGCGTGGCGGCCCGCGTTGTCGAGCAGCGGCGCGACGATCCGCTCGACGACGTCGGCGTCCACGCCCACCACCTCGTCCGTGTGCTGCACCTCGAGCGTCACGTCGTGCTCGGCCAGCGGCCCCGCCCATGTCTGCTCGAGCGAGGCGAACGCCTGGTCGAGGTGGCCGCGGCCGCCGGCGGTCTGGGCCTCGGCCCGTGCCGCCGCCATCAGCGTCTCGAGGATGCGGCTCATCTGGGCCGCGCTGCGCGCGACGACCTCGTAGGCCTCCCGCCGCTCGTCGGGCGGGCGCTCGCGGCGCTGGAGCAGCTCCATCTCGGCGGTGATCCGCGCCAGCGGCGTGCGCAGCTCATGGGAGAGCTCGGCGGAGAGCCGCTGCTCGTGGCGCAGGCTCGCGGCCAGCCGGTCGAGCAGGTCGTCGAACGTGCGGCCGAGCTCCCCGAGCTCGTCGGGCCGCTGCGCCGGTCCGAAGCGCCGCGCGACGTCGTGCTCGCTCCACTCGGCGACGGAGCGCGTCATGTCCGTGACGGGGGCCAGCGCCCGGCCGATGGTCAGCCAGGTCACCGCGAGGACGGCGGCGAGCAGTACGCCGCCGAGCAGCAGCGTCCCGATCAGGGCGACGTCGGTCGTCCGGTCGTAGGCGGAGAGGCTCTGCCCCGCGACGACGGTGCCGACCCGGCGGCCGCCGCGGGTGATCGGCAGCGCGTAGAGCCGCGTCTCGGGGCTCGCCACGTCGGCGAAGACGCCGGAACGTCCGGCGAGCGCCTCGGCGGCGAGCTGCAGCGGCCGGCGGCCCGGCGGGCGAAGGACGGCCCGGGTGCCGTCGAAGACCCACACCTGCGCGTCGATGGCCTCGTCGTCGGGCGACTCGCGGACCGCGAGATGGCCGCCCGGTCCGACGACCGTCGTGGCCGCCGCGGCCGCCTGGGTCCGCAGGCGCGAGTCGACGTACCCGCTCAGGCTGCTGTGGAGCAGGACGTTGAAGAGGATGACGACGACCGCCATGGCGATGGTCGCCGCCAGCAGGGCGAAGGCGGTGAGGCGGCCGCGGAGGGTGTGGAACGGCCTCATCGCAGCTCGTAGCCCACGCCGTGCACCGTCTCGATCGCCGCGCCGGCGTCGAGCTGGCGCAGCTTGCGCCGCAGGCGCGCGACGTACTGGTCCAGCGTGTTGTCGTGGACGATCGCGCCCGCCGGCCAGCCGGCGCGGGTGAGCTCCTCCCGGCGGACCACGGCGCCGGGGCGGCCCGCCAGGGCGGCCAGGATCCGGAACTCGGTGGGGGTCAGCGGCACCTGCGTCTCGCCCGACGTGGCGGCGTGGCGCACGGGATCCAGGCGCAGGCGGCCGACCACGGTGGCCGGGTTCGCGTCCGACCGGCGCAGGAGGGCGTGGAGCCGGGCGACCAGCTCGGCGAGGACGAACGGCTTGGTGAGGTAGTCGTCGCCCCCGGCGCTGAAGCCGGACAGGCGGTCGGTGACGGCGTCGCGCGCCGTGAGGAAGATGACGGGGACCGACACGCCGCGGGCGCGGATCGCCTGGCAGACGTCGCGCCCGTCGGAGTCCGGCAGGCCGATGTCGATCACCAGAGCGTCCGGCGCGTCCTCGGCGGCGGCCAGCGCGCCCGCGCCGTCGGCGACGGTGGTGACGTCGAACCCCTCCTCCGTCAGGCCGCGCCGCAGCAGCGACCGCAGATCGGCGTCGTCCTCCACGACGAGCAGGCGCACCGCGGGCATGAGGTGACCATCATGACCCAGGGACCGGGGAGCACCCGCCGTCTCGCGCCCGCGCACCACGCGAGCATGCGCCGCCTCGCCTGACGGGCGCCTGAACGCTCAGCGATCGATCCAGGTCTGGCCGCCGTCCTCGCTCCAGCTCGGGAGCGAGGCGACGGGAGCCTCGTGGCCGCAGGTCGGGCAGACGCCGGTGCCGGGGGCCTCCTCCCCGTGCCAGGCCATGTAGACCTCGCGGCAGGCGGGGCAGCGCAGGGTGAGGTACCGCGAGCCGCCCCCGAGGGGGCGCTCGGCGCGGCGCAGGCCGCGGGGATCTCGCACCTCCTCCTGCTCCATGCCCCGGGACGCTACACCGGCTCCCGGGGCATCGTCGACATTTCGTGAACCATGGACGGACGTCGTACCCCGCTGCGGCGGAGGGCCGACGTGCCAGAGCCCCCTCGACTGGGTAGGTGGCCCGCGTGCGCGCCCGGTGGCCCCGACGCCTGATGCCCTGCCTCGTCGCCGCCGCCGCGGCGATGGCCTCCGGCTGCGGGACGGGCGCGGACCGCGACCAGGCGCGTGCCGCGGCCGAGCGCTTCTACGCGGCGGTCCGACAGCACGACGGGCGGACCGCGTGCGAGCAGCTCAGCCCCAGCCTCCGTGCCCAGCTCGTCAAGGACCAGCCGGGCGACGACTGCGCCACGGCGGTGCTGCACCTGTCGCTCCACGGCAGCCGCGCTGCCGCGGTGCGCGTCTATGCCACGGCGGGCGAGGTGGTCCTCGCCGGCGGCGACACCGTCTTCCTCGGCGATACGCGCCAGGGCTGGCGCCTGGACGCCGTCGGCTGCAAGCCCCAGGGCAGTGGCCCCTTCGACTGCGAGGAGCAGGCCTGATGCGCGGCGTCCGCGTGATGTTCATCCTGTATGCGGTCGGCATCGCCGCCGGGCTCGCGTACGCCATCGTCGTCGGCATCCAGGGGTACTGACCTTGCGGCGAGCCCTGCGCGCCAACGGCCTCAGCATCGCCTTCGGCCTGCTGTTCCTCGGGTCGCTCGTGGGCCAGGCGATCTCCGGTCACAACCAGGTCAATCACGACCAGCTCCTGCATCAGGGCGACCCGATCGGGCTGTGGCACTACGTCACCTCGGCGATGTTCTGGGCCGACGTGATGGAGAACTGGCAGTCCGAGTACCTGCAGTTCTCCCTGTACATCTTCGCCACGGTCTTCCTCATCCAGAAGGGCTCCAACGAGTCCAAGGAGCCCGGGCGGGTCGGGCGCGAGAGCGACGAGCAGCAGCAGATCGGCGAGCACGCGGTGCGCAACTCCCCCCGCTGGGCCCGGGTGGGCGGGCTGCGCACCGCGCTCTACTCCAACTCGCTGCTGCTCGTCATGACGTCCATCTGGCTCGCGTCGTGGCTGGCGCAGTCGATCACCGGCCGCATCGGCTACAACGCCGAGCAGCTCGATCACCAGGCCTCTCCCGTCTCCTGGCCCACGTACGTCACGACATCCGACTTCTGGAACCGGACCCTGCAGAACTGGCAGTCGGAGTTCCTCGCCGTCGGCTCGATGGTGATCCTGAGCGTGTACCTGCGCCAGCGGGGCTCACCGGAGTCCAAGCCGGTCGGCGCCCCCCACGCGGAGACCGCCAGCGAGGGGTAGGCGACACGAGCGGCCAGCCCCCGGCGCGACCGGGGGTTGACCCCACCCCGAGGTGCGGGTCAACGCCCACGCAGAGGGGGGTCTGCGCGATGGGCGCGGCGCGCCGCCGGTGGCACGCTTGCCCCATGTCCCGAGCCACCAGCCCCAGCTCCGGCTTCGCCGCCTCCCCCGTCATCTACGTCGCCAGCGACGTCCCCGAGGGCATGAGCCTGCACGAGTGGCGCATCCGGCGCCACCCCGCGACGGCGTCGCCGGTCGTGCGCATCGTCCGCCGCGCCTGCGGCCTGGGCTGACCGCTCCCGGCGACCGCGCTCAGCGCTCGCGCTCAGGCGTCGAGGGTCGCCCGCCGGTACAGCAGCACCACCGCGAGCAGCAGGATGAGGACACCGAACAGCACGAGGGCCAGCGCACCGGCGCCCGGCCGGAGCCGGAAGAAGTCGCCGCCGAAGCCGAGGACCTGCGCGGCGCCCGAGGCTCCGGTGAGGCGGTCGCCGAGGTCGACCGACGAGCCCATCGCCGCGTAGGCCCAGCGCGCGTAGGTCAGATCCGCGACGGCACCGATGAGCCGCGGCATGCGGTCGACGGGCACGAGGGCACCGGCGAACAGCAGCTGCGGGATGAGCAGCACGGGAACCGCGCCGGCCGCCTGGTCGACACTCCGCGCGGCGGCTGACACGGCGAGGCCGAGCGCCACGGAGACCCAGGCGACGAGCACCGCGAGCCCGGCGAAGGTCAGCACCGAGCTCGCGGGCACGTCGAGCGGCTGCAGGGCCACCACCACGGCCACCATCAGCAGGACCTGCACCGCGCTCAGGACGCCCAGGACGGCAGCCTTGGCCAGGATGTAGGCGTCGAGGCGCAGGCCGACGTCGAACTCCCGCTCGAGGATCCCGCGCTCCTTGACCACCTCGCGGCAGGCGGCGGTGATGCCCAGCCAGATGCTGCCCGTCATGACCAGGAAGACGAGCTGGATCGCGTCGCCGGGCTGACCGTCGGGGCGGCGCAGCGCGTGGGGCTCGAACAGCACCCCGATGAGCAGGCCGATGATCGGCGCCTGCCCGAGCAGGACCGCCAGCGTCCGCCGGTCGCGCAGGAGCGTCCGCACGTAGCGGCCGACCAGCACGCGCAGCTCCAGCCCGAGCGGACGTACGGTCGCGCCTCGCCGCCCCGGGCCGGCGCCGGAGAACTCCGCCGCCTCGGCGCTGTCGCGCCCGGCCGCGTCCCGCGCGACGGCGCCGAGGAACTCGACGGCCTCGGCGGGCGAGCCGGAGATCACCAGCGCGCCGTCCTGCAGGACCGCGACGGTGTCGCAGAGATCGAGGCTGGCGGTGGCGTGGGTCACGACGACCACCGCGGTCCCCTGGTCGGCCAGGCGCCGGAACATCGCCATGAGGCGCCGCTCGAGGACGGGGTCCAGCCCGCTGGTGGGCTCGTCGAGCAGCAGCACGCGGGGGCGCCCGACGAGCTCCAGCCCACAGGCCGCCCGCCGGCGCTCCCCGCCGGAGACCAGGCGGATCTGCGTCTCGGCCACGGCGGTCAGGTCGAGCTCGTGCAGGACGTCCTCGACGACCTCGTCGACCGGCGGGCCGCCGTCGGGGTCGAGCCGCAGCAGCGCGGCGTAGCGCAGGGCCTCCCGCACGGTCAGGCGCTCGTGCACCGTCTCGCGCTGCGGCACGTAGCCCAGGTCCGCCACGCGCGCCGCGGCCGGCGCGTCGCCGAGCGACGCGGTCCCCTCGGTGGCGTCCATGACCCCGGCCAGGACCTTCAACAGCGTCGTCTTGCCCGACCCGCTCGCCCCGAGCAGGGCGGTGAAGCTCCCGGGGGCGATGAGCAGCGAGGCCGGCTGCAGGATGCGCCGGCCACCGGGCAGCGTCACGCCGATGCCGGCGCCGCGCAGCTCCTCCCCGGAGCCCTCCGTCGACGTCGACGTCGCCTCGGCCACGCCGCCAGTCTGCCACCTGGCGGCCGCGCAGCCGCCGGGCCTGCGCACGACGGGCCCGGACACACGGCGGGGCCGGCGCCCCGGGGGCGGCGGGCCCGACCGGTCTCCCGGGGCCCGCGACCGGCGAGGTCAGGCGGGGGGGTGGGGCCTGTGGGGCGCGCCCCGCGGCTTCGCGTC
>JAXDGY010000449.1:0-10144 GCA_034664785.1 Solirubrobacteraceae bacterium | reverse complement strand
CCCCAGATGGAGAAGGGCGACCCGCGCGCCGACTGGAAGCCCAGGGTCCGGTCGTACATCGTGCTCAGCGACTCGCCCTGCGCGACGACAGGGGCCATGGCCAGCGCCGCGCAGGCCGCGAACCCGGCGGTGAACGCGGCGAGCGTCCTGCGCCCCGCCCGGCGATGGAAGGCGAACAGCGGCGCCAGCGCGAGCGTGGCGAACTTCGCCAGCCCGCCGAGCGCGACGGCGGCCCCGCGGGCCGGCGCGGACCCCGCGACCCAGATGGCCAGCAGGACGAGGACCGACACCAGCGAGTCGTTCGAGTTGCAGTTCATCACGTAGAGCGTGAACGGGTACGCGCACCACCCGAAGGCGAGCGCCCAGCCCAGCGACGGCCCGCGGATCCTCCGGCCGATGAGGAACAGCAGCAGGATGCTGAGCAGGTCGAAGGCCACCGCGGCGGCGTGGGCCGCGGGCAGGTCGTCCCACCGCCCGCTCCACCCGAGCGCCTGGACGAACGGGACGTAGGCGGCGTAGTTGACGGGCCCGTAGGTGTCCCCGTGCTCGTCGTCCTTCGGGAACGTGCCATAGAGCGGCTGCCCGTCGGTGAGCTTGTCGGCCCCGATCACCCCCGAGTAGCCGACGTCGATGACGTTCGAGTTCGTCACGTTGAGCCCGATGCGGAAGCCGACCAGGAAGACGACGCCGATCGCCAGCCACGTCGCAGGGACCAGCAGCGGGAGCGGCCGCCGCGGGTCGGTCTCCGGCCGCGAGCGCAGCCCGATCCACAGCATGCGGCCGAGCAGGTAGGCGAGCAGCGGGTAGACGAGGGGGACGGAGACGTCGATCTGGGCGTCGTTGAAGAACGCGACCGACACGCCGAAGCCCACCAGGACCAGCAGGTCCAGGTGCAGGAGCCGGAACGGGCGGCGCCGGTCGAAGAAGGCTGCGACGAACAGCACGCTCAGGGGGATCCACACCCACGGCGAGTTCACCTTCCGGCCGAAGGCGCCCGCGTAGCCGCGGGCCATCGTCCACGCGACCTTGTAGCCCACGTAGGCCTCGAGGACCTTCCCCGTGGCGTCGTCGATCGCGACCTGGCCGATCTCCTTGACCGGCTTGGCGTGGCGGTCGTAGTAGGAGACCTGCCAGCGGCCGGTGCCCTTGCGGAAGACACCCGCGTAGGAGTCGCGGTACTTGCGCCGCTCCTTGACGATCAACGGCAGGCGGTCGGCGATGGCCTGCACCTGCCGGCCCGTCAGCCGCATCCCTGGCGGGACGACGTCCAGGTCGCCCTGGTAGACGAGCTTGTTCGGGTCGACGGGCGCCTGCGTCTGCGGCCGGACCTGGATGCCGGTGGACGGGCGCAGCAGCGTCTCCGCGGCCGTCTGGGCACGCGCCGGCGCGGCAGCGGCGAGAACCAGGAGGACGGCCAGCGCGGCGAGCAGCGCCGCGCGGGCGCTCCTCACCCGCGAAAGCTCCAGAGCTTGTTCCCGAGGAAGTTCAGCGGCGTCGACGCGACGATCGCGATGGCCTGCGCAAGGACCTCGGGCACGCCGCCGCGGACCAGGACCTCGAGGATGCCCAGCGACACCAGGAACGTCCCCAGCGAGACGAGGAAGAACCGCGCCGCCTGGAACCCCGCGTGCCCGTCGCGGGCGGCGAACGTCCAGTGCCGGTTCCACCAGAAGTTGTTCGTCACGCCGACCACGAAGGCCAGCACCGCGGCCACGCGGTAGTTCACCCCGAGCGCGTGGACGGCCAGCGTGAAGGTCACCAGGTTGGCGACGTAGCCACTGGCCCCCACGGCGCCGAAGCGCACGAGCTGCCACCAGTTCGCCCGGCGCCGGAGGCCGTGCCGCACCCGGTGGCGAAGGGGCAGCGGGACCGCTGCGGCCTCGTCGGGCATCGGGTCAATGTACAAGGCGGCGCTGGGCCGTGCCGCGGCTACACGCCGAAGTGCCGCAGCACCATGGGCGTGACGTCGGCGATGGACCATGCGCCGTCGTCGGCTCGCGCGGGCGGCGGATCGACGCCGCAGTAGACCAGGGCGCCGAGCGAGTCTGCCGCGTGCAGCGACCCGTGCGAGCCGCCGCCGACGTGGTCGACCCCGCCCCAGTCCGGGAACTCCCAGCCCGGCGCCGCGCTCAGCAGGACGTCGCCGGAGGTCGGGCACGCCAGCGCGGCCCAGACGCGCCCGAGCGCGTCCGGGTAGTCCGGGGCGCGGAACGCGTCGTCCTCCACGACGGCGCCGATGGCGGCCAGGTCGCCGGCGACCGACCACGTCACGCCGCGGGCGTCGCGGACCGCCCCGTCGCCGCCGGGACGGAACCGCAGCGTCCCGCGCGCCGAGGCGATGACCGCGTCCCCGTTGCCGCCGCGGTGGATCGCCAGGTCGACGCCGTCGGCGGCCAGGGCCGCGGCCACGAGCCCGCCGAGCAGCTCCGGGCGGCGGCCCTCGTCCAGGACGTAGAGCTGCGCCGAGCGCTGGGACGGGCACCAGGCGACGTCCGCCTCGGCGGCGCGGCGCGACCGCGCCATGCCGATGCGTGCGGGCGCGAGGACCTGCACCTCGTCGCCGAGCGCCTCCACGAGCTCGATCGGGTGCTCGACGGGCGCGTGCGAGTGGTCGGCCACCACGATGACCGCGTGCTCCGCGAGGAACCGGTCCACGCCACCACCGGCGTGCATGAGCCGGTCGAGCTGCCGGTCGGCCTCGGCGATCGACGCCGTCTGGGCGCTCGGGCCGTGCTCGTGGGAATGGGTGTCGTTGTCGGGCAGCGAGAAGAGCAGGAAGTCGAAGAGGTCGTGCTCGACCAGGTAGGCCCCGACGCAGCCGGTGTGCTGGTCGCGGGCGCCGGGCAGGCCGAGCCGGCTCGTGCAGCCCGTCTCGCGGCTGGCGTACAGGTCGGCGTAGAACAGCTCACGGGGGCCCATGATCGGGCGGCGCATGACCGTGGCGGCCAGCCGCGTGAGCGACGTCTCCTTCGAGGGCCGGTGCTCGTGACGACCGCGGTAGATGAGGTACGTCGTCCCCGCCGTCCGCAGGCCCGCGTCGTCGAGGGACTCGAAGACCGTCGGCACGTCGGCCGGCAGGTGCTCGGCGTTCATGTTGTAGACGAGGTCGGTGAGCTGCTGGGAGAAGCCGAGCCGCCGGGCGGCGGCGAAGCTCGAGCCGTACTCGACGTAGCGCGACTCCTCGCGGGAGTACCAGTTCATCGCCGCGATGCGGTGCTTGTCCTGTCGCTCCCCCGTGGCGATCGTCGTCGCGCAGACCGGGGTGACGCTCGGGAACGCGGCGACGCAGTCGTCGACGTAGGTCCCCCGCTCCATCAGCATGCCCAGCACCGGCGCCCGGCCCGTCGAGACGGCGCGCTCGAGCTCGGAGGGCTTGAGCCCGTCGATGACGGCCAGGACGAGCTTGGGCGGGCTCAACGGAGGATGCGCAGGCCCGCGTACTTCTCGCCCTCCCGCCGGCGACCCCCGAGCAGCAGGAAGACGAGGAGGCCGATGCCCACGAGGGCCAGCGGCGGGAACAGCACGGACAGGCCGACGAGGACGAGGGCGAACGCCTCCGCGTACAGGAACAGCGCGCCGGCGGCCTCGGCATCCAGGCGGCGGCGCACCCGCCCGAGCAGGTCGGCGGCGACGCGAGCGCCGAGCAGGGCGCAGGCCGCGCCGAGGATCAGGCCGGGCCACCACACGCCGAAGCGGTCGTCCAGCGTGCCCGCCGCCTCCAGCGCGCCGAGCACGACGGCGGCCGCGACGAGGGCCATCGCGCCCGGTCCGGTCTCCAGGCGGGAGCGCAGCGCGACCGTGACCATGAGCAGGGCCGCGAGCAGCACGAGGAACCACGGCGCCTCGAGGAACGAGAACGCCGTGTGGTCGAAGTCGACGCCGAGGTCGTCCGCGGCCAGCCCGCCGTAGACGAGGGCCGGCAGGAAGGGCCGGACGCCGATCGCGGCGGAGGCGCCCGCGCCCTGGAGGAGGTCGAGGAGGAGCTTCATGAGAGGTCCGGTACCGTCCGGGCGCATGACGATAGACGACAGGGACCGGGGGCCCCGTGGCGAACCACGGACCGTGAGCCCGCGGTCCGCAGGACGTTCGTCGCGCCACGACCTCGAGCGCTACGCGGGGCTGTTCGCGAGCCGCACGCAGGTCATGAAGTCCTCTGCCATGCGCGACCTCATGGCGATCACCGAGCGTCCGGAGGTCATCTCGCTGGCCGGCGGGCTGCCCGACACGTCGACGTTCCCCGCCGAGGACTTCGCGAAGATCATGGCCCACGTCGCCGTCCACTCGACGGCCAAGGCCCTGCAGTACGGCCCGACGGAGGGCATGGCCGCCACCCAGCGCGCCATCGCCCAGGTCATGGAGGCCGAAGGCACCGTCGTCGACCCCGAGGACGTGCTCGTCACCTCGGGCGGCCAGCAGGTCATCGACCTCGTCTGCAAGACGCTCGTCGACCCTGGCGACGTCATCGTCGCCGAGGCGCCCACCTACCCCGGCGCGGTGCCCGCGTTCAGCGCCTACCAGGCCGACGTCGTGCAGATCGAGATGGACGGCGACGGGATGTGCGTCGACGTGCTCGAGGAGACGCTCGACCGCCTCGAGCGCGCGGGGCGGCGCCCGAAGTTCATCTACACGATCCCGAACTTCCAGAACCCCGCCGGCGTGACCATGTCGCTGGGGCGGCGGCGGCGCCTCGTGCAGGTCGCGCGAGACCGCGAGCTGCTCGTACTCGAGGACAACCCCTACGGGCTGCTCCGCTACGAGGGCGACCCGCTGCCGACGCTGCTCTCGCTCGACGGCGGGGACTTCGTGATCTACCTCGGGACGTTCTCGAAGGTCCTCTCCCCCGGCGTCCGGCTCGGGTGGGCGGTCGCGCCGCGTCCCGTGCTGGCGAAGCTGAACGTGGGCAAGGCGGCCGCCGACCTGTGCTCGTCCTCGCTGACGCAGCTGTTCGTGGCCGAGTACTTCGCCACCGGGCGCTGGCCGGCCTACGTCGCGTCCCTGCGCGAGCTCTACCGCCGCCGGCGCGACGTCATGCTCGAGGCCCTCGCGGAGCAGTTGCCCCCCGAGGCGACCTGGACGCGCCCGGAGGGCGGGCTGTTCATCTGGGCCACGCTCCCGGAGGGCGTCGACACGACGGATCTGCTGGCCAAGGCGCTGTCGCGGAACGTCGCCTTCGTGCCCGGCCGCGCCGCGTACCTCGACGGCCGCGGCGGGACGTCGATGCGGCTGAACTTCTCCGGCGTGACGGACGAGCGCATCCGCGAGGGCGTGCGGCGCGTCGGCGAGGTCGTCCGCGAGCAGGTCGACCTGCTCGGGACGCTGCGCGGGACGCGGCCCGCCGGCGACGCCGCGCCGCACGGCAGGCCGGCCGTGCCGGCGCCCGCGGACCCGGCGCTCGCCGACGTCCTGCAGCTCCCGCGCCGGGAGGATGACGGGCGCACCGGGACGTCGTCCGGGGCCTGATGGCGCGCGTCGCGGTGCTGAAGGGCGGGCGCTCGCTCGAGCGGCAGGTCTCCCTCGCCTCCGGCGCGCAGGTGGAGGACGCGTTGCAGCGCCTCGGCCACGAGGTCATCGGCCTGGATGTGGGGCACGACCTCGTCGCGCGGCTGCGGGCGGACGCCCCGCAGGTCGCGTTCCTCGCGCTGCACGGGCGCGACGGCGAGGACGGCACGATCCAGGAGCTCCTCGAGATCCTCGACGTCCCCTACACGGGCTCGGGCATCCACGCCTCCATGCGCTGCGCCGACAAGGCGCTGGCCAAGCACGCGATGCGCGACGCGGGCCTGCCGACACCCGACTCGTTCGCCTTCTCCGAGACCGCGTTCAAGGAGCTCGGCGCCGGTGAGGCGCTCGACCGCATCGAGGAGCGCCTCGCCTTCCCGCTCGTCGTCAAGCCGACGAACCAGGGCTCGGCGCTCGGGATCAAGTTCGCCGCCACCGCCGCGGACGTCCCCGCGGCGCTCGTGGCCGCGTTCTCCTACGCCCCGCGGGTCCTGCTCGAGCGCTATGTGCCCGGGCGCGACCTCGCGGTGTCCGTGCTCGGCGACCAGGCGCTGCCGATCGTCGAGGCGGTGCCGAACGACGAGGACTTCTACGACTTCTCGGCCCGCTACACGATCGGCCGCACCACGTTCGTCTGCCCGGCCGCGGTGCCGGACGAGCTCACCCGCGGGATCCAGGACCTCGCGCTCGACGTGCACCGCACGCTGGGGTGCCGCGGCTACTCGCGCGTCGACCTCATGCTCGGCGAGGAGGGCGGGGCGCAGATCCTCGAGGTCAACACGATCCCGGGCATGACCGAGACCAGCCTCCTCCCCCAGGCCGCCGACGCGGCCGGCATCGCGTTCGACGAGCTCGTCGCGCGGATGCTCGACACGGCGGCCTGACGGCCGCCCGCGCGGCTACTCGCCCGCGAAGTCCTCGGGCGAGACCTGGTCGAGGAACTCCTTGAAGCGGTCCACGACCTCCTCGGTGTCCTCGACCTCGTGCTCGAACTCGATCGCGGACTCCGCGATGACCTCCTCGGCGGCGAAGATCGGCGCGCCGGAGCGGACCGCCAGCGCGAGCGCGTCGGAGGGCCGCGAGTCGATCTCGATCTCGCGGCCGTTGACCGTCAGCGTGATCGACGCGAAGAAGGTGTTGTCGCGCAGCTCGGTCACGGCGACCTGGCTGCACTTGACCTCGAGCTCGCCGAGCACATCCACGATGAGGTCGTGGGTCATCGGGCGAGGCGTGGTTGCGCCCTGCAGCTTCATCAGGATCGCGGCAGCCTCCGGGTGTCCGATCCAGATCGGCAGGAACTTGTTGGAGTCGGCTGTCTTCAGCAGCACGATCGGCTGCTTGCCGACCATGTCGAAGCTGACGCCGTAGATGACCATTTCCTGCACTGGGAGCGGCTCCTCGGTCGACC
The DNA here is from genome assembly GCA_034664785.1 of Solirubrobacteraceae bacterium. Lineage (GTDB taxonomy): Bacteria > Actinomycetota > Thermoleophilia > Solirubrobacterales > Solirubrobacteraceae > Paraconexibacter. The sequence continues at coordinate 3,237 of JAXDGY010000449.1, read as the reverse complement.
GGGGTGTTACGAGTATAGGCGCCACCACGGCCACCCTCCGGCGCCCCGGGCGCCCCGTGGCGGGCAGCGCGGTGATGCCGCGACACGCCAGCAACCATGCCGATGCACCAGATCGTGGTGCCGCCTTGGTCAGTCGCGCGCGGCGCCGCCTGTCCAGTCGATCTCGGCGATCGATCCGCCCGTGACGGCCACCCCGCGCGTCCGGGCGACGTCGTGGGTCCACAGGGTGTAGGTGCCCTCGGGAAGCGCGTCGAACACCGCTGTGTACGCGGCGCGCTGGCCCATGGCGCGCTCGAGCACGTCCTTGTGGGACCGGCGGCGGTCGTCCCCCGCGGGGCTGATCTCGACCTCGGTCCCGACCAGGTTGCTCGGGGCGTGGACGATGAGCGCCCCGACGTCCCCACCGATGTCGAGGGCCACGAACTCCGGGTGCGGGCGCGCCGCGTCGTGGTGGTCGTGGCCCGTCACGGCGCAGCGGAGTAGCCGTCGTGCGGGAGGCCGAGATAGGGGAACGTGTCCTGATAGCGGTCGGGTCCCGGCGTGACGCCCTGCGTGAGCGCCGACGCGGCCGCGTCCGGCGTGAAGCCGGCGTCGATCAGCGGGTAGGTGAGCCCGGCGACGGCGCGCAGCTCGATGTTCACCACGTCGTCGGCGACCCGGCGCCCGTTCGGGAAGCCCGCGAGGTCGTCGCCGAGCAGCCCCAGCGGGTCCGGGGAGCGCGCGGGCGGGATCGCCACGTTGAGCCGCAGCAGATCCGCGAGGACCTTGCCCGTCGAGTTCTGGAATCCCGGGATCAGGCCGGCCGGGAGCCCGGTGAGGAGGATCGCCACGAGGTCGGCCCGCGGCGCGGTCAGTCCCTCGAGGTGCGGGAAGGCGCCGGGGTACAGCACCGGCAGCAGGCCCGCGAGCTCGGGGTGCTCGACGTACTTGGCGAAGGCCTTGTCGTCGCGCGGCTCCAGCGCGTTCCACCGGTCCTTGTCGCCGAGCGGCACGATGAGCTCGTTGAAGAGCGGGTTCGCCAGACGTGAGACCTGGACCCACGGGCCACCCTCGGCGCGCTCGTCGTTGGCCCCGTCGGTGATGCGCATCTTCCGCCGGCTCGCCGCGCCCCAGATGCCGAGGACCGCCTTGGCGCTCATCGGATCGTTCGGCACCGAGCCATCCCTCGTGAGGTGCTCGATGGGAACCCGCAGCGCGATGGTGTGCACGTTGAGCTGGGCGGTCGCGTCGACGCCCATCGCCGGGGACGTGGCGATGAGGTGCAGGTTCTGCAGCGGCCGCAGGTCGCCGAGATCGAAGATCGACCCCAGATCGACGAAGAAGCCCTCGTTGCGCTGCCCGGCGAACACCGTCTCGCCGCTCGGGAGCTCGTGCACCGCCGCGTCGGCCAGGGCGGCGTAGTCGGGGGTCGAGCGCGGCCCGATGTTGCAGGGCGGCGACGGGAGGTGCCGCCCCAGGGTCCGGGTCCCGCGACGGGCGTCCTCGCCGGCATCCTGCGTGCGCCCGGCGAGGTCGGTGCGGGAGACCGTGTAGAACTGCCGCTTGTTCCAGCTCGGGTCGTCGAGCGAGGCGATCTGGCCCGTGTTGTAGAGGAAGGTGTCCGGGTTGCGCAGCTCCGTCGCGAACTGGAACTCGTAGGCGATCTCGGCCTTTCCGTCCCCGTCGTTGTCGATGTAGATCGAGTACAGGACGTCCTCTCCGAACTCGTAGAAGTTCGGCCCGCCTGGCGGATTCTCGAGCGGGACGTAGTTGGTGAGGATGGTCACCGTGTCGGGGCGGTCAGGGCTCACGAACGCGTACGTGTCCGTGTTGTCCGCCACCGGGTCCTTGCTGATCTCGGGCGCTTCGCGGTGTGACGACATGCCGCCCCTCCCCTAGATCCCTGGCGCCGCGTCGAGGAGGCGCTTGACGAGGTGCGGGTCGCGGTAGGTCGTCTCGCGCACGCCGGCGACGACGGTCACCTCCCCTGCGTCGGCGTCGCGCACGTACGCCATGACCGGCTCGCGCGGCACGCCCGTTGTCGGGCACACCGGCGTCCCGCACTCGTCCGTCGCCGCGGGAGCGCCGTCGCCCGCGAGCGCCGCCGGGGCGGTGGCTGCCATCGCACCCCCTGCCATTCCTGCGGACACCTGCAGGAACGAGCGCCTGGTGACCTTGCTCATCTGGAACCCCTCCGGGACCGCTGGATCACGCTTGTGATCGACGCTAGGTCCGCCTCAGGCGATGGTCGAGGGGAGGTTCCCCCGGGAACCTGGGTGCATCTGCGGCAGGTGGGCCGGCCTTCGCCCAGCGCACTGGCTGTTCGCGGGGGTGCTGATCATCGCCGCGCGCTGGTCCGCCTGGCCGCCGAGGTCACCTACGCGCCCGCCCCTGATGTGGGCCGATTCGCAGCAGTACCTGTTCGCGACCGATCTCCACAGCGGCTTGACCCGGCAACACCGCGTCGCCCCGCTCGCAGATCTTCCTGCTCACGGGCGGCGGCTTTGCGCTCGTCCTGGGCCGCGGCGCTCAACCACTTCAAGCCGCGGTTCCGATCCCCGCGGTCCCGCTGCTCGTCGCAGGCGGCTCCGTCGCCCTGCGAGACCTCGTCGTGGCGGTCCAGCGGCAGCACGCACCGGGCCGGTAAGCGAATGTTCAGTCCCCAAGGGGCTGAACGGCGCATAGCCCCCGGCGCCTGGGGGTACCTCGCCATCTCGTACTCACGACGGCAAGGAGGTCCGGCATGAGCCTGGGCACATCCATCCTGCTCATCGCAGTCGGCGCGATCATGCGCTTCGCGGTGCACGTCACCACCAGCGGCTTCAGCATCCACACGGCCGGCACGATCCTCATGGTGGTCGGCGCCATCGGGCTCGTGATCAGCCTCTTCTGGATGCTGGTCTGGTCCGACCGGCGCCGCGGCGGCGTGGTCCGCGACCAGCCGGTCATGCGCGAGCGCGACGTGTACTGAGGAAACGTGTCTGCGGTCGTCGACGCAGAACGGACAAAGCCCCGCATCCGCGGGGCTTTGGAGTGGGCGATCCAGGACTCGAACCTGGGACCTCTTCCTTATCAGAGAAGCGCTCTAACCGACTGAGCTAATCGCCCGCGGTCGGCAGTGTAGCGAGCAGGGCGGGGCACCCGCTCCGCCACCGGCGCCCGGTTCAGCGCGGGTCTGTCGCGCCGAGCCGGCGCGCCAGGGCGAGGGCGTCCTCCGCGCTCGCGACACCCAGCTCGACCTTGTAGCCGGTGCCGCGC
>JAXDGY010000448.1:0-25577 GCA_034664785.1 Solirubrobacteraceae bacterium | reverse complement strand
GTCGGAGAGGCGCCGCACGCGCCGGAGGTCGCGGAAGCAGTAGTCGAGCTTCGGGCCGTCGCGGCGGTGCTCGACCGGGTTGCCGGCGGCATCCATCCGCCACAGCTCGAAGCGCGCGGCGTGCTCTTACTTCCAGTAGACTCCCCGCGAGCGTGTGTCGTAGTACTCGATCGTCCCCGCGTGCGGCTCCACCCGCGGCTGGCCCGTGCGCTCGCCGCGCAGCACCTGGCGGACCTGCATCCGCTTGCGGGCGACGCGCGTCCCGCGCAGCTCGAGCGGCCCGCGGCCGACGTTGACGATGGCGTTGGTCGCCGCGAGCACCGTGCGTCCGCCGGGCATGCGCCGCAGCGCGAAGGCGTAGGGGCGGCGCACGACCAGGTTCGGGCAGCGCAGGGCGAGCTCGGGCCGCTCGCAGGGGTTGGCGGGCACGGGCGGGGCGGGGACCGGCGCCGGGGCCGGGGCGGGGGCGGGGGCGGGGACGGGGGCCGGAGGCGGGACGGGCGGTGGGACCTGGGCCCGCGCCGGCGCGCCCGCGAGGGTCGCCAGCCCGGTGAGGGGCAGCAGCAGGGCGGCACGGCGCGACACTGGCGCATCGTGCCGCAGGCGCCGGGCGCATGCGTGCCGGGTCGGTTCTCAGCGGGGGAACGCCGCGGGCACGCCCCCGTCCACGTTGAGCAGGTTGCCCGTGCTCTTGCCCGACCGCGCCGGGGAGGCGAAGTGCAGCACGGCCGCGGCGATGTCCTCGGGCAGGATGTTCACCTTGAGCGTGGTGCGCTGGCGGTAGTGCTCCTCGAGGGCCTCGGGCTCGATGCCGTAGGCCGCGGCGCGCTCCTCGCGCCACGTCGACCCCCAGATACGCGAGCCCTGCAGCACTGCGTCGGGGTTGACCGTGTTCACGCGGATCCCGGCGCCGCCGCCCTCCTCGGCCAGGCAGCGGGCCAGGTGCAGCTCGGCCGCCTTCGCCGACGAGTAGGCGGCGGCGTTCTTGCCCGCCACCAGGGCGTTCTTGGATGCCACGAACACCACCGAGCCGCCGCGGTCCTGGGCGCGCAGGACCCGGAAGGCCTCACGCCCCACCAGGAAGTAGCCCGTGCCGAGGATCGCGTGGTTGCGTTCCCACTCGGCCAGCGTGGTGTCCTCGATCGCGGCGCTGGAGGCCACGCCGGCGTTGGAGACGACGACGTCCACGCCGCCCCAGCGGTCGACCGCCGCCGCGAAGGCGCCGATCACCGACGACTCGGAGGTGACGTCCCCGGCCACCGAGAGGCCACGGTCGCCGAGGCCGGCGACGGCCTCGTCGGCACCCGTCCCGTCGAGGTCGAAGCCGACGACGCAGGCGCCCGCGGCCGCGAGCTCGTCGACGACGGCCCGGCCGATGCCGCCGGCGGCGCCGGTCACCAGCGCCACGGCGCCCTGCAGCTCACCGGGCGGCGGGGCCAGCGAGAGCTTGTAGAGCTCCAGGGGCCAGTACTCGACGGCGAAGGACTCCGCCGGGGTCAGCGAGGTGAAGCCGCCGAGCGCCTCGGCGCCCGCCATCACCTCGATGGCCCGGTGGTAGAGGTCGCGCGAGAGGCCGGCCGCCTTCGGCGTCGTCCCGACCGCGACCAGCCCGACGTGCTGGATCAGCACGACGCGCGCGTCGGGGTCCCCCGGGACGGTGTCCGCCCCGGCGTGGCGCTCGACGTAGTCGCGGTACTCCTCGCGGTAGGCGGCGGCGCGCTCGCGCAGGCGCTGCGCCAGGACGCCGGCGTCCTCGGTCCCCGGGTCGAACGGCACCCAGAGCGGCACGCGCTTGGTGTGCACGAGGTGGTCGGGGCAGGCCGCCCCGACCGACGTGAGGTCGGGCGCCTGCGCCGAGCCGACGAACTCCAGCGACCGCGGGGAGACGTCCACCGTGAGCACCTTCGGGCGCTCGGAGGAGACCGCGCCACGCAGGACGGGCAGCACGCGGCCCAGCAGCGCGGTGCGCCCGGAGTCGTCGAGAGCCCCGGCGCCCGCGGCCGGGCCGCCGAAGCGCGACCGGCCCGCGGTGCGCTCGTTGGCGAACGCCGCGGCCTGGTTGACCACTTCGATCGTCCGGCGGTAGGCCTCCTCGGCGCCGTCGCCCCAGACGACCAGGCCGTGCTTGGCCAGCACGACGAGCTTGAGGGCCGGGTCGGCGCGGACGGCCTCGCCGACCTGCTTGGCCAGCGTGAAGCCGGGGCGGATGTACGGGATCCAGGCGGCCTGGTCGCCCCAGCACTCCGCGACGAGCCGCGCGCCGTCGCGCGTGCCCGCGAGCACGTTGACCGCGTCGGGATGGGTGTGGTGGACGTGCGCGGCCGGGATGAAGGCGTGCAGCAGTGTCTCGATCGAGCCGCGCGACATCGCCGGGTCGAGCATGCAGCGCCCGAGATAGGCGACCATGTCCTCGTCGCTCATCGCGTTGCGGGCGATGAGCGGCTCGACCTCGTCGAGCCGCAGGCCCGTCGCGGCCGCGGGGCCCATCGTGGCCAGGTCGCTGCCCGAGCCCTTGACCCACAGAGCGCGGACGTCGCGGCCCGTGTGGTCGACGGCGGTGGCCTTCACCGACGTGTTGCCGCCGCCGAAGTTCGCCACGGCGCGGTTGGCGCCGAGCAGGTTGGAGGCGAGCACGAGCTGGCCGAGCGCGTCGGCCGGGACCGCCGCCGGGTCGGCCGGCCAGAGGTCCTCGGCGAGGTCGACCATCGAGGTGACGGTGCTCATCGGCCCCAGCCCCCCGCCACCGCGACGGTTGCTCCTCGCTTCTCGGCCATGCGGGCCGCGTAGCCGGAGCCGCGCAGCGCCGCCACCGGGTCCTCCGCCGCGCCGCGGTCGGCGCGGACCTTCGCGCACAGCGGGCGCACATCGGTCCGGTAGGCGTCCAGGAGGGTCTCGTGGCCGCCGAGGACGTCCCCGGCCTGCTGGGCCGCCGCGAGCGCGTCGCGGTCGACGAGCAGCGCCTTGGCGTAGGCCTCCTGGAGGTTGACCACGCTGAGCACCATGGCCTCCACCTTCGCCTCGACGTTGTGCGCCTGGTCGATCGTCAGGCGGGGCAGCGGCCGCCCCGAGCCCGCGAGCTCGCAGAACACGAGGAACAGCTCGAACGGGTTGACCGAGCCGACGATCAGGTCGTCGTCGGCGTACTTGCGGTTGTTGAAGTGGAAACCCCCCAGCCGGCCCTCGTCGGCGAGCAGCGCGACGATCTGCTCGATGTTCGTCCCCTGGAGGTGGTGGCCCAGGTCGACGAGCACCCGCGCGCGGTCGCCGAGCTTCTGGCACAACAGCACCGCCGAGCCCCAGTCGGCCAGGTCGGTCGCGTAGAACGCCGGCTCGAACGGCTTGTACTCAACCAGCAGCTCCTGGTCGGCGGGCAGCGCGGCGTGGACCTCCGCGAGCGCCTCGGTCAGCCGGCGGCGGCGGGCGACGACGTCGTCCTGCCCGGCGTAGCTCGTCCCGTCGGCGAACCACAGCGACTGCGCCGTGGAGCCGAGCTCGGCCGCGAGCCGCACGCAGCCGAGCAGGTGGGCGACGGCCTTCTCGCGCACCCGCGCGTCGGGGTTGGTCACCGAGCCGAGCTTGTAGTCGGGGTCCTGGAAGAGGTTCGGGTTGACGGCGCCGATGCGCAGCCCCTGCGCCTCGGCGTGGCGGCGCAGGGCCTCCGGGTCCTCGACGTGGTCCCAGGGGAAGTGCAGCGCGACGGCCGGGGCGGAGCCCGTGAGCCGGTGGACCTCCGCGGCATCGTCGATCCGCTCGAGGACGTCGCGGGGACGGCCGGGCTGCTGGAAGGTGGCGAAGCGCGTGCCGGAGTCGCCGTAGCCCCACGAGGGAGTCTCGATCTCGAGGGCCGCGAGGGCCTGCTCGACGTCGGGTGGTGGTGTCACGGCGGGTTCTCCTTGCATCGTGGTCAGACGGGGGTGGCGGTCGCGACCCCGAGGCCGGTGACCGCCAGGAAGCGGGCGTAGGTGGCCTCGGCGGCCTCGCGGCGGGCGCTCGGCTCGTGGGTGACGGGGGCGGCCGACGCCGCGGCGACGGCGCGCATGTCGGCGAGCGAGCCGAGCTCGCCGTCGGCCAGCGCCTGGACGAGCACGTTGCCGGTGGCGGTCGCCTCGACCGGGCCGGCGAGGACGACGCGGCCGGTGATCTCGGCGGTCAATGCGCACAGCAGGGCGTTGCGCGCCCCGCCGCCGATGACGTGGATCGTGTGCACGTCCCGCCCGCCGGCGCGCTCGAGGCGCTCGAGAACGAGCCGGTACTTGCACGCCAGGGAGGTCAGGATGCTGCGCACGACGGTCCCCGGGTCGCGCGGGGCGGCCTGCCCGGTCCGTGCGCACGCCTCGGCGATGCGCGCCGGCATGTCGCTCGGGCGCAAGAAGGCCGGGTCGTCGGGGTCGAAGAGCGGCACGTCGCTCGCCACGCCGGCCGCCAGCCGGTGCAGGGCATCGTAGGAGACGTCCTCGCCCTCGGCGGCCCACGCCCGGCGGCACTCCTGCACGAGCCACAGGCCCATGACGTTGCGCAGCAGGCGCGTCGTGCCGTGCAGCCCGCGCTCGTTGGTGAGGTTGGCCGCGCGGGCGGGCTCGTCGAGCACGGGCGCGGGCAGCTCGAGGCCGAGCAGCGACCAGGTCCCGCTCGACAGGATCGCGGCGCGCTCGTCGCGGACGGGCGCCGCCACGAAGGCCGAGGCGGTGTCGTGCCCGGCGACGGCATGCACGGTCACCCCGGAGGGCAGGCCGAGCGGCCCGGCGTGGTGGTCCAGCAGCGGCCCGAGCCGCGCGCCGGGCTCGAGGACGTCCCCGAACGGCGCCGCGGGCAGGCCCAGCACGGCGATGAGCTCCGTCGCCCACGCGCCCGTGCGGGCGTCCAGCAGGCCCGTGGTCGAAGCGGCGGTGGCCTCGTTGGCGTGCACGCCGCTGAGCCACAGCGCGAGCAGATCGGGGACCAGCGCGATCGCCTCGGCCCGCTCCAGCGCCGGCGACCCCTCGTCGGCCAGCAGCTGGAAGACCGTGTTGATCGGCATCGTCTGGATGCCCGTGCTCGCGTACAGCTCGGCGGCGGGCACGCGGGCGAAGGCGCGTTCCACCATGCCGTCGGTCCGCGGGTCGCGGTAGTGGAACGGCAGGCCGAGAACGCGGTGGCCGCCGTCGAGCAGCGCGTAGTCGACGCCCCACGCGTCCACGCCGATGCCGCGCAGCCGGGCGCGCCGGCCCGCGTGGCCCAAGCCGTCGAGCGCCTCGGTGAACAGGTGCAGCAGGTTCCAGCGCAGGCCGTCGGGCAGCTGCACCGGGCGGTTCGGGAAGCGGTGGGCCTCCTCGAGCTCCACGCGGCCGCCGGTCAGGTGCCCGACGACCACGCGCCCGGACTCCGCGCCCAGGTCGATTGCCGCGTAGGAGGCGTCAGGCAAGGTGGAAGACCTCCTCGAGGCGCTGCAGGTCCTCGTCGGCCCGGTCGGTCGCGGCGAAGAACGGCGCCATCGACGCCTGCCAGCGGGCGTTGACGTCGGTGGCGCCCATCGCCTCGACGGTGGCGGCGAAGTCGTCGCACTCCAGGTAGCCCACCAGCAGGCCGTCGGGGCGCAGGAACAGCGAGTAGTTGCGCCACCCAGTGGCGCTCAATGCCTCGAGCATCTCAGGCCAGACCTCGCGGTGGCGGGCCTTGTACTCCTCCAGGCGCTCGGCGCGGACCTGCAGCAGGAAGCACACGCGCTCCATCAGGCGCCCACCACCGCGAAGGGGAGGTCCAGCAGCGCCGCGACGCGGCGCAGCTCCTCGACCCGGTGCCCGACGCCGAGCGCGACGTGGTGAGTGGGGCCCTCCGCGCACCAGGCCTCGAAGAACGCCGCGGGGTCCAGGCCGAATCGCAGGCGCGAGTTCGTGTTGCCGATCCGGAAGGTCGCTCCCGGGATCGACTCGCCCTCGGCGGCGACGAGCTTCAGGCGGCCGTCGGCCGTCTGGGTGCAGCCGAGGATCGTCACGTCGCCGTGGCGCACCTGCAGCTCGACGCTGAGCCCCGCGCCCGACTTGCCGTGGTAGAGCCTGAGGGCCCGCAGCGTGGGGGACCCCTCCGCGATCGCCAGGTGGCCGGGGCCGTCGTGGCCCATGAGGACGAACTGCTCGGCGAAGTCCAGGGCGTAGAACTCGGTGTAGGAGCCGCCCGCGCCGAGGCGGTCGAGCAGGAGCTGGGCGATGTTCGTCTTCAGGTCGCCCTCGCCCGCGGTGGGGATGCCGCGTGCGGTCAGCATCGAGTTGCCGACGATGACGCCGGCCGCGAGGCGCTCGGCCTCGTTGCCGTCGACGCCACGGTAGTAGTAGGTCAGCGCGTCGAGGGAGAAGTCCGCGGCCAGGTGGTCGAGGCCGACGGCGACGCGGGCGGACCAGTCGAGCTGCTCGGGCTCGATCGGCGCGGCGATCGGGTCCCCCGACGGGTCGGCGAAGGTGAAGGCCCCGCGGATCTCCTCGACCTTGGCCTGCAGCTCGGCCTCGGTGACGCGGCCCACGCGCGCGGCGAGGTCGTCGATCTCCAGCACTTCGACGTGGGCGCCGGTCTGGGCGTGCACGGCGGTGAAGTCCGTGTACAGGTCGAGCATGCCGGGGTAGGTGTGCCCGAGGAAGCCGAAGCGCGCCCGCCGCAGGCCGCGCGCCGCGCCGGCGGCGCGCACCCACGCCGCGATGCGCTGCCAGGCGCGCGGATCGTCGTCGATCGTCCCGGCGACGGTGTCGTAGGGGATGCCGGCGCGCGTGCAGGCCCCGGCGATCTCCGGGACGCAGCAGGCGGCGCAGTTGGCCAGCCACTCGCCGGTGTCTGTGGCGGCGTAGTCGAGCGTGGGGGTGGGCTGCAACGCGAGCAGCACGGCCGGCACACCGGCGGCCTGGAGGGCGGGCAGCACCTGCGAGGAGGTCGCGTAGGTCACCGCGTGACAGAGGACGAGGTCCACCTGCTCGCGGGCGAAGAGGTCGCCCGCGACGCGGGCGCCGGGCGCCGTGTCGACCAGCCCGGCGGTGACGACCTCGGCCCCGAGGCCGCGCACGCGGTCCTCGACGCGGGCCTGGTAGCCCGCGATGCGGTCGCGCAGGCCCTCGAACTGGGTCCAGTACGCCTCGAGGCCGATGCCGAGGACGCCGATGCGGGGCTGTGTCATGCGGTGGGACTCCACGTCCGTGACGGTCCGGGCTCCCGCCCGGGGACCTCGCCGGTCCCCGGGCGGGTGCGCCTCAGAAGTCGAACTTGTCGATGTTCGCCTTGTTGAACCGCGTGGGCGGGCCGAGGATGACCTCGCCGTTGGCCCCGATCTTGCGGGTGCCGAGGTGCCCGGCCTTGAACGTCTCGCCCTCGGCGCCGGTGATCTGCCCCGACACGAGCGCGGCCGTCGCGTAGCCGCCGAGGTAGCCGACGTCGGCGGGGTTCCACAGCTCGAACGCCTCGACGGTGCCGTCCTTGACGAACTTGCGCATCTGGTTCGGCGTCCCGAGGCCGGTGAGCTTGATCTTGCCCTTCTGCGGCGACTTGGACAGGTAGCGCCCGGCGGCCGCGATGCCCACGGTCGTCGGCGAGATGATGCCCGCGAGCTTCGGGTAGGCCTGGATCAGGCCCTGCGTCTGCTGGAAGGACTTCTGGTCGTCGTCGTCGCCGTAGGCCACCTTGACGAGCTTCATGTCCTTGTACTTGGGCTTGGTCAGCTCGTCCTTCATGAACTTGATCCAGGTGTTCTGGTTCGTGGCGTTCGCCGTGGCCGAGAGGATCGCGATCTGGCCCTTGTAGCCGATCTGCTGACCCAGCAGGCGGACCTCGTCACGTCCGATCTCCTCCGAGGAGGCCTGGTTGATGAAGACCTTGCGGGCGTCCGGCGCGACGTCGGAGTCCTGCGCGACGACCTTGATCCCGCGGGCCGCGGCCTGCTTGAGGGCCGGCGCAACGGCGTCGGGGTCGTTGCCGGCGATGACGATCGCGTCCGGCTTGGTCTGCGTCGAGGACTGGATGATCGGGACCTGCGTCGAGGCGCCGGCGTCCGTCGGGCCCTTGCGGACGAACGTCCCGCCGACCTCTTCGACCGCCTTCTTGGTCCCGTTGTCCTCGATGTCCTCGTACGGATTGCCCAGCTGCTTGGGGATCTGGACGACCTTCATGCCCTTCTTGTACGGCGCATTCGGGTTCGCCTTGCCGGTGTCGGCGGACGCGGACGTCGACGCTCCACCGGAGCCGCTCGACGTGCTCGAGTCGTTCTTGGTGGAGCCGCACGCGGCCACCGCCAGGGTGAGGACCAGCGCCGACCCGACAGCGGCCGGCCCTCGGGGGGTACGGGACTTCCTCATGCATCCTCCTCGAGTGGCCGTGCTTGGTCTGGTCCCAGTCGCGGCGGCCACGAGCCGCGACTCCGGGAAGCGTGGGAGCGCGCCTCGCGGGCGCGCTGGACGAGGTTGGGCCCCAGCACCGAGCCGATGAGCAGGGCGCCCGTGACGATCTGGATCCAGTAGCTCGAGATCGAGTCGCTGAGGGTCAGCGCCTTCTGGATGCCGCCGAGGAGCAGGAGCGCGAGCACCACGCCGCCGATCGTCCCGCGGCCGCCGAAGATCGAGACGCCGCCGAGCACGACGGCCGCGACGGTCGTGAGCTCGAAGCCCGTCCCGACGTTCGCCGCGGCGGTCGAGTTGCGAAGTGAGATGACCACCCCGGCGAGCCCGGCGACCGCGCCGGAGAGGATGAACAGGGTCAGCTTGATCCGCTTGACGCGCAGGCCGGAGAACCACGCGGCCTCCTCGTTGGCGCCGACCGCGAAGATCGAGCGGCCGAACGGCGTCGCGTGCAGCAGGACCGCGAAGGCGACCGCCAGGACGGCGAACAGGACGATCGTGTTCGGGACGAAGGTCCCGGCGAAGTTGCCGAACGCGCGGTCGGTCCAGTCGGTGGGGAAGTCGGTGATCGACGCGTCGCCGATCACGACGAAGGCCAGGCCGCGGAACAGCGCCAGCGTGCCGATGGTCACCGCCAGCGACGGGAGGCCGAGCCGGGTGACGAGCAGCCCGTTGAAGGCTCCGCACAGCCCCCCGACGACGATGCAGATCGGCGCGATGAGCTCGATGGGGAGGCCCTGGTTCCACAGGTAGGCCATCACCGCGCTGGACAGGCCGAGGACCGATGCGATCGAGAGGTCGATCTCGGCCGCGACGATCACCAGCGCCAGCGGGAGCGCCATGAGGGCGATCTCGGAGAGGTCGAGGGACCCCGTGGTGAACGAGTCGGTGGTCAGGAACTGCGAGGAGATCGCCTGGCCCACGACGCAGGTGACGAGGATCAGCCCCGCGATCAGCACCTCCCACCGCAGCAAGGCCGCGGCCCCGCCGCGACCGCGCGGGGGGGCGCCGTCGGCGGCGCCGGCCGCCGACGCGGCGGGATCCCGGGGCGAGCTCGTGGCGAGGTCAGGCACGGCGGCTGCTCCTCTGGCGCAGGGCGGCGTCGAGTCGCAGCCCGACGAGGCGGTCGAAGGCGATGGCGAGCAGCAGCAGGGCGCCGACGGCCGCCTGCTGCCAGAACGAGTCGACCTTCAGGACGATGAGCGCGGAGGTGATCGTGCCGAGCAGGACTGCGCCGAGCGCGGCCCCGTAGACGCTTCCCACGCCCCCGAAGATCGCGACGCCGCCAACCACGGCGGCCGAGACGACGGTCAGCTCGTAGCCCGTGCCGGCGGTTGCGTCGACGGTGCCGAAGCGGGCGGTGAAGAGCATGCCGCCAAGGCCGGCGAGCGCGCCGGACACGACGAAGGCGGTGCACACCCGGCGGTCGGACCGCACGCCCGCCAGCCGCGCGGCGTCGGGGTTGGACCCGATCGCGTACAGCTCGCGACCCGGGCGGTAGTCGCGCAGGACCTGCCCCACCACGAGCACGACCACGAGCGCGATCAGCGCCATGGTCGGGATCCCGAGGAAACTGCCCGTGCCGATGTTGAGGAAGCCGTCGGGGAGGGTCTCCGCGTTGATCTGGCTGCCGTTGGTCCACAGGAAGGCCAGGCCGCGGAAGACGTAGAGCGTGCCGAGCGTCACCACCAGGGCGGGGACGCGGCCGAAGGTCACGAGCACGCCGTTGAGCAGGCCGCAGGCGGCGCCCATGAGCATCGCCAGCGCGACCACCACGAGGATCGACGTGCCGGGGTGCTTGGAGAGCAGCTCGCCGGACATGTAGGCCGTCAGGCCCAGGACGGACCCGACCGACAGGTCGACGTTGCGCGTGATCAGGACGAGGGTCTGGCCCACCGCGAGGATGGCGAAGATCGCGGCGTTGAGCGCCAGGTTGCGCAGCGAGTCGGCGTGCACGAAGCGCGGTTCGATGACCGCTGTGACCAGGATGAGCAGCGCCAGCGCGCCGATGATGCCCAGCTCGCGGACGCGTAGCGCGAGATCGACCATGCGGCGCGCGCGGACGCCCGCCGCGGGCGTGGGGGCCGGCGTCGCGGCCGTGCTCATGCCGCCGCCTCGACCTGGCCGGTCGCGGCGCGCATGACGCGCTCCTCGTCGGCCTCGGCGCGCGACAGCTCGCCCGTGAGCCGGCCCTCGTGCATGACGAGCACGCGGTCGGCCATCCCGAGCACCTCCGGCAGCTCGGAGGAGACCATCAGGATCGCGACCCCGCGGCCCGCGAGCTCGGAGAGCAGCCGGTGGACCTCCGCCTTGGTGCCGACGTCGATGCCGCGGGTGGGCTCGTCGACGATCAGCAGCGACGGCTCGGTCGCCAGCCACTTGGCCAGCACCACCTTCTGCTGGTTGCCGCCGGACAGGAAGCCGACGGGATCCTCGAGGCGGTGGTACTTGAGCTGCAGGCGCTCCGCCCACTCCCGGGCGAGCCTGCGCTCCGCGCTCGCGCGCAGCAGCCCGCCGCGGGCCAGCTCGCGCAGCCGGGTCATCGTCACGTTGCGCTGGACGGAGAGGTCCATGACCAGGCCCTGCTGGCGGCGGTCCTCGGGGACGAACCCGATCCCGGCGCGCATCGCGGCAGAGGGCCGACCGCGCGGCAGCCGCACGCCGCCGACCTCGACGTGGCCTGCGTCGGGGCGGTCGATGCCGAAGATCGCCCGCGCCACCTCGCTGCGCCCCGCGCCGACCAGGCCCGCGAGCGCGACGATCTCGCCGGCGCGGACCGCGAAGGAGACGTCGGTGAAGACCCCCTCGCGCGTGAGGCGGTGGACCCGCAGGACCTCGGCGCCGACGCCGGCCTGCTCCTTGGGGAACAGCGCCCCGAGCTCGCGGCCGACCATCCGGCGGACGAGCTCGTCGGCCGAGATGTCCGCGGTGCGGGTGTCGTGCACGACCTGGCCGTCGCGCATGACCGTGACGGTCTCGCAGATCGCGAAGACCTCCGCGAGGCGGTGGGAGATGAACAGCACCGCCGCGCCGCGCTCGCGCAGGGCGCGGACCACGCCGAAGAGACGCTCGACCTCCGGGCCCGAGAGGGCCGCTGTCGGCTCGTCCATGATCAGGACGCGCGCGTCGAAGGAGAGTGCCTTGGCGATCTCGACGATCTGCTGGTCGGCGATCGACAGGCCTCGCACGGGCCGCTCGGCGGCCAGCTTGACGCCGAGGCGGTCCAGCAGCTCCTGGACCTGCCGGCGGACCGCGCCGCGGTCGATGCGGCCCAGCGCGCCCCGCGGGTGACGACCCATGACGACGTTCTCGGCGACGGACAGGTCGGGGAAGAGCGTCGGCTCCTGGTAGATGACGGCGATGCCGGCGTCGCGGGCGGCCGTGGGGGAGTGGAAATCGACGGGCTCGCCGTCCACGAGCATCGTGCCGCCGTCCAGGCGGATGACGCCGGCCAGCAGCTTGACCAGCGTCGACTTGCCGGCGCCGTTCTCGCCCACGAGCGCGCGGACCTCGCCAGGCCGCAGGGCCAGCGTCCCGTCGCGCAGCGCGCGCACCGCGCCGTAGGACTTCGCCGCGTCGCGGAGCTCGAGGATCGGGTCGGCGGCGCGGGCAGCCGGGGTGGGCTGCGTCATCCGACGACCTCGATCGCGATGCCGTCGGCCGCGCGCTCCAGCGCCCGCAGCTCCCCGGGCGTGGCGCCATGGGTCAGGACGCCGGAGAGGTCGGCCAGCCGTCCGATGACGGCCAGGCCGCGGGCGCCGATCTTCGACCGGTCGACGAGCAGGACCGCCTCTGCAGCGTGGGCGACCATCGCGCGCTTGACCTCGGCCTCGAGCGCGTCGGCGTCGGTGAGCGCCCCCTCGGCGGTGATGCCCTTCACGGAGAAGAAGAGCCGGTCGGCGAGGTGGCCGAGCGCGGTGTGGACGGCGAACGGGCCGACGTAGGAGCGCGTGAGGCGCCGCAGCTGGCCGCCGATGCCGACGAGGTCGACGCCCGCCGTCGGGTGGGTGGCGACCAGCTCCATGATCGGCAGGGAGTTCGTGATGACCGTCGCGGCGATGCCGCGGTCCAGCAGCGCGCGGGCGACGTGGTAGGCGGTGGAGGAGGAGTCGAGGAAGAGCGACTCGTGCTCCACGACGGTCGCGGCGGCCGCGATGGCCAGCGCGTGCTTGGCGTCCGTGGCCATCTCGACCCGGGATCCGAAGGAGTCCTCGTGGCCCGACATGGAGGGCAGGACGGCGCCTCCGTGGGTGCGGCGAGCAAGGCCCTGACGCTCGAGCCCCGCGAGGTCGCGACGGGCCGTCATCGACGAGACCCCGAACTGCTCCTCGAGCTCGGCCACGGTGACCGATCCGGCCGTGCGCAAGCGCTCGGCGATGGCGGCGCGGCGTGCGTCGGCCAGCATTCTGTGCCCTTCTGTGTGGACGTGTTCACTTAGACCCATTCGCTCCTCCAAACGAACAAGGTCGATCAGAACAGAAACTCCACATCGTGTCAAGCCGCACCCGGGCGACGCGCGAAAGCCCTGCTCCTTGCGGGCTTTCCGCGCCGATCGGGGCGCAGCCGCGCCGACCGCGGGCCGGCTCGTATCAGGATCGCGCCGCGCGCCCTCCTCCGAAGCGATGACGACGCGCATGCCCTGCCCGCACGAGCACCACGTCCGGCCCGACCCCGTCCCCGAGGAGGTGGGCGTGGACTGGCGCGCCCTGCAGCACGTCTGCCCCCACCTGTCGCCGCCGGCCGCCCAGCGGATCGCCGCCGGGCTCGAGCTCGCCTTCGCCCGGTTCGCGATCGACACGCCCGAGCGCGCCGCCGCAGCCGTGGCGCTCTTCGCGCACCAGTCCGCCGGGTTCACGCGGCCGGTCGAGGAGGGCGACGGGACCGAGCACGAGCGGCGGCGGGAGCTCGGGAACCTGCGCCGGGGCGACGGCCGGCGCTTCCGCGGGCGCGGGTGGATGCCGGTCGTCGGCCGCGCCCGCTACCGGCGGGTCTCGCAGGTCCTGGGGCGCAACTTCGTGCTCGAGCCCGACCTCCTGGGTCACTCGCCGTGGGCCGAGCTCGCCGCCGCGCTCTGGTGGCACGACCACGGCGCCGCGGTGTGGGCCGACCGCGGCGACGCCGTCGGCCTGGCGCGCCTGGTCGACCCGCACCTCGCGGACCTCCCGGAGCGGCTGCGGCTGCACGGCCGGGCGCTGACCGTCGCGCACCGGCTCGTGCCGCGGTCCGCCTAGTGTCCTGAGTCAGAAGTTCGCCGGCAGTCTCCGGGCGCCTGACCGCGCCTGGCCTCCGGCGGCGGCCACCCAGGTACTCCAGTACAAGGCAGGCCGCCGCCGAAGCCCATCGCACGGCCATGCATCCCGGAGCCCGCGACCGAACTTGCGACTCAGGACACTAGCCCTCGGCGGCCTCGCCGCCGTGGATCTTGCCCCCGTGGATCTTCCCGCCGTGGATCTTGGCCTCGCGGACGATGCCCTGCATCGCCTCGCGCTCGAAGGCCCGCAGGGTCATGGTCCGCAGGTCCCCGCGCCCGGCGAGGCCGAGCGTGAACGCGGCGAGCTTCTCGTCCGAGGGCGCCTCGACCGTCACGACGACGTCGTAGGCGCCGAGCGTGTAGTGCTCGTCGATCCAGCGCCCGCCGATCGCCTCGAGCGCCTCGCGCGCCTTCTGGGCCCGCGGCAGGAGGTCGTCGAGCGTCGCTGCGCCCGGGTCGGTCCAGTTCATGAGCACGATGTAGCGGGGCACGGCGGGCAGCCTAGGGCGTGGGGACGCCGCCGTCGAGGAGCCCGAGGCGGTGCGCGACGCCGGCCGCCTCGACGCGGTTGGCCGCGTTCAGCTTGGCCAGGATGTTCGACACGTGCACACCGGCGGTGCGGACGCTGATGAACAGCCGCTCGGCGATCTGACGGTTGGTGAGCCCGTCGGCGACGAGCGCGAGGACCTCCGCCTCGCGCGGCGTCAGCCCGAGCGCTGCTCCCGGCCCGGCGTCCGCGGCGGGCGCGTCGCCGTCCGCCCGCGCGACGAGGTCCAGCCGCGCGCGCCGCGCGAGGTCCTCGACCGCGGCACGCAGCGGGGCGGCCCCGAGCGGGTCGGCGAGCGCGGCGGCGTCGCGCAGCGCGGCGGCGGCCGCCGGGCGGTCGCCCTCGCGGACCAGCGCCTCCGCGCGCCGCCAGTGGCCGTAGGCCTGCGCGTACGGGTCGGCGCCCGCCGGCACGCGGGCCCAGTCGGCCGCCGTCGCCGTCCCGCGCAGGCGGGCCAGCTCGGCCTCCATCCACGCGCGCTGGCGGACGGGCTCGGGCGGCGCGGCGCTCGCGGCGTGGCGGGCGACGAGGCGGTCCAGCCGCGCGGCGAGCGCCACCACGGCGGCGTCGGCGCGCTCGACGGCGGCCTCGTCGCCGAACGCGCGGGCCTGCTCGGCGGCGTCGGCGTGCGCGCGCGCCGCGAGCGCGAACAGGACCGGCGTGTTCAGCGGGTCCTCGTCCTCGCCGATCGCCGCCAGCGCCCCCTCGAGCTCGGCGGCCGCCTCCGCCGCCCGGTGCTGCCAGAGGTCGAGCTCGGCGCCTGCCGCGTGGATGCCCGGCAGGAACTCCGTCGGCATGCCGTCCGCGGCGAGCTCGTGGGCGCGGCGCAGGTGCTCCCGTGCGCGGCGCTCGTCGCCGCGGGCGGCGTGCAGCTGCGCGGCGATCGTGTGGTGCATGAGCTCGCCCGTCGGCCCCAGCTCCACGCCGCGGGCCTGCTCGTCGAGCCGCTCGGCCACCTCGGCCCAGCGCCCCAGGCGCAGGAGGTCCTCGGTCCCGTTGACGTGCAGGAAGCGGCCGAACGAGCCGCCCATCCCCATCGCGCGCGCGGTGGCCTCGCCCGCGTCGGTCACCGCGAGCGCGCCCTCGAGGTCGCCGCGGACGCGCAGGACCTCCGACAGGTGCAGGTGCGCCCGGGAGAGCGCCTCGGCCTGGCCCTGCCGCTCCGCGATGGCCAGCGCGGCGCGGGCATGTTCCTCGCCCGCGTCGTGCTCGCCCAGGAACGCGAGGGCGAGCCCCAGCGTCGTGCGCGCCAGCCCCTCCTCCGCCTCCGCGCCCGCCGCCTGCGCCAGGGCGAGCGCCTTCGAGGCCTGGTCGCGCGCGTCGGCGAAGCGGGCCATCCCCGACAGCGCGTGCGCCTGCGCGGCGTGCAACCGGGCGCGCTCGACACGGCGGTCCTCCGGCAGCAGGTCCAGGGCGCGCGCGTACTCGGCCAGGGCGGCGGCGTCGTCCCAGAAGCGGTACTGGCCGAGCCGCTCGTGCAGCCGGGCGGCCCGGTCGGGCTCGGTGTGCGGGTCCACGAGCGCGAGCGCGACCTCCGCGTGCTCGACCGCCGCGGCGTAGTCGCCGGCGCTGCGTGCGGCCTCGGCGGCTGCCGCGAGCACGCCGCCGCGATCCAGGCCGCCCACGCGGTCCGGGGCGACGTGGTCCCAGAGGCGCAGCGCGCGCTCGAGATGGCGGCGCGCATCGGTGAACGCGTACAGGCGCGCAGCCGCGAGCCCCGCGGCGACCGCGCAGTCCAGCGCGGGCCCGGGCTCGCCCGCGGCCTCCCAGTGGAAGGCCAGCTCGGCCGGCCCGGCGCCCGCGCGCTGCAGCGCGTGCGCCGCGGCCGCGTGCAGCGCCGTGCGCTCCCCGGGGAGCAGGTCGGCGACGACCGCCTCGCGCAGCAGGCCCTGGGCGAAGCGCAGCGTGCCGGTCTCGCGGTCGTGGGTGACCAGGTGCGCGGTCACGGCCTCGCGCAGCGCGCGTGACAGGGCGGGCTCGCCGATGCCCGCGACCTCCGCGAGCAGATCCTGCGGCGCCGGGCGCTCGAGCACGGCCAGCGCGCGCAGCGCGTCGGCGGCGGTCGGGCTCAGCCCCTCGACGCGCAGCAGCAGCGCGTCGCGCAGCCCGTGGGCCAGCTCCGCGCGCCCGCTTCGGTGCGCGGCCACGAGCTGCTCGACGTGGAACGGGTTGCCTTCGGCGCGGCGCACCACGTCGTCGGCGAGGGCCGGGTCGGGCGGCCGGCCGAGGATCGCCTCGATCTGCGTGAGCACCTCGGCGCGACCCAGCGGATCCAGGGAGAGCAGCTCGACGCGGTCGTCGCGCACGAGCTCGCCGAGCAGGAGGCGCAGGGGGTGGTCGCCGCGCAGCTCGTCGGTCCGGTAGGTCACGACGAGCAGGACGGGCTCGGCCCGCGCCCAGCCGCGGACGAACGACAGCAGCTCGAGCGTGGGACGGTCGGCCCAGTGCAGGTCGTCGACGACCAGCACGATCCCGCCCGCCTGCTCGGCGACGTCGGCGAGCAGGCCGAGCAGCAGCTCGTGCAGGCGCGACTGCGCGAAGCGTCCCGGCCCGTCGTCGCCGCGGTCCGCCCGCGCCGGCGCGCGGGGGAGCAGGAGGGCGAGCTCGGCCAGCGCGTCCGGGGCCAGCCCGGCGAGCGCCGCGGCCTCGAGCTCCTCGGGCAGGCCGCGCAGGGCGTTGGAGACCGGGGCGTAGGGCACGTCCTGGCCGCCGAGCTGCAGGCACTCGCCGTGCAGGACGAGCATCCCGTGCTGCGCGGCGGCCCGCTCGGCCTCGCGCACGAGGCGCGACTTGCCGACGCCCGCGGCCCCGGCGACCACGGCCAGGCCCGGGCGCCCGCGCCGTGCCTTGGCGGCGAGGTCGGCGAGCGTCGCGAGCTCCCCTTCGCGTCCCACGAACGCCGCGCTCGCGGCCCGCCTCGCCATGCGCCGATTCTCGCACCGTCCAGGGGGCTTGCGGGAGCCTGCGCCATCGACGACGCTGCCGCGCACGTCCGCCCTGGCCCCCCACCGAGATCCGCCGCGCTACGGGCGCCTGCGCGACGTCGGCCCGCTGCGCGGCTTCGCCGCGCCCGCGACCCTGTCGCTCGCCGAGCGCATCGCGGTGGTCGACCGCGCGCTGACCCTGCTCGCCGAGCTCTACGTCCACCTGCCGCTCAAGCGGGCGATGTACGCCGTCGACCCCGAGGCCGAGCTGCGGCGGCTGCGGCGCGAGCTGCTCGGCGTCGCCGCCGACCCGTCCGGCGTCGAGCCGGACGAGCGCGCCTTCCACGACCGGCTGCTCGCGGCCTTCGTGGCCCTGCGCGACCTGCACACGACCTACGTGCTGCCCGAGCCGTGGCGCAGCCACGTCGCGTTCCTGCCGCTGCTGATCGAGGAGTGCCACCGCGGTGCGCCGGCCACCGACGACGAGGCGGCCCTGGCCGCCGCGCGTGCCTACGTCGTCACCCGCGTGCGCCCCGGCGTCGACGTCCCGGCGGGGGCGGAGGTCACCCACGTCAACGCGGTCCCGATCGCGCTCGCCGTCGAGCGCAGCGCCGAGCGCCACGCGGGCGGCGGCAACCCGGATGCGCGGCGCGCCCGCGGCCTGGAGCGGCTGACCTACCGCTGGCTGGGCGGCGCGCCGCTGCCGGACGAGGACTGGGTGGTGCTCACGCTCGCCGGGGAGGACGCGCCCCGTGACGTGCGCCTGGAGTGGCTCGTCGGGCGATTGCCGCGCGACCCGGCCGGCGGCGAGCGGGCGCCGCACCGCCGCACGACGCGCCCGTCCGACCTGCGCCGCGGGCAGGACCCGCAGGGCGAGGCGGCCCGGCGCGTCCGCACGGAGCTGTGGGCCAGGCCGGGGCGCCGCGTCGCGGGCGCCGGCACCGTCGCGCTGCGGCGCTTCCCCGACCCGCGGACCGGGCCCTACGCGCACCTGCGGATCCACTCCTTCGACGTCCCGGACCCCGTTGCGTGGGCGGCGGACCTGGCCCGGCGGCTGGCGCGGGCGCCGCGCGGCGGGCTGGTCGTCGACGTCCGCGGCAATCCCGGCGGCGACATCGGCGCGGCAGAGCTGCTGCTGCAGCTGTTCACCCCGGGGCCGATCGCCGGAGCCCCGCTGCACTTCCGCGCGACGCCGACCGCCGTGCAGCTCGCGCGCCGCCTGCGCGAGGCCGGCGAGGCCATCGGGGAGGACGTCGAGGCGTCGCTGCGCGCGGCGCTGGCCACGGGCGCGCCGTTCTCGCGGGGCGCGCCGCTGCTGGCCGCGGTCGACCTCAACGCCGTCGGGCAGGTCTACCAGGGGCCCGTGGTGTGCGTCGTGGACGCGATGACGTACTCCGCCGCGGACCTGTTCGCGGCCGGGGTCGCCGACCACCCGCACGGCGTCGTCCTGGGGACCGCGGGCCACACCGGGGCCGGTGGGGCCAACGCGATGAGCGCGGAGACCCTGGCTGGCTGCCTGCCGGACGCCGGGCTCGACGGGCCGCCGGACGGCCCGTCGTTCCAGCTCGCGGTGCGGCGCTCGACCCGCGTCGGGCCGATGGCCGACGTCGTCCTGGAGGATTTCGGGGTGGTCCCGGACGTGCGGTACGCCCTCACGCCGGGCGACGTCCAGGGGGACAACGCCGCGCTGCTGGCGTTCACGGCGCAGCTGCTGGACGCCTCCGGACCGGCGCCCCGCCTGCGCGCGCGGGCGATCCGGGGCGGCGACGCCGTCGGGCTCGAGGCCGAGGGCCTCAGCCGGGTCGACGCGTTCCTCGACGACCGCCCGTGGGCGAGCATCGACCCGGCGACCACGCGGGAGGTCGCGCTCGGCGGCGCGCGCGGGGTCCTGCACCTGCTCGGGCACGACGCCTCCGGCGCCCCCGCGGTCTCCGTGCGCGTGTCGCTGCCCGCAGATACGTAGGTCGCCCGTCCGCGAATACGTCACGTGCACGATGTGCGCCCTCGGGGGCGCCCGTAGCTTCCCCATCGTCCACTGACCGGACGCCCTCTCCACCGGCAAGGGACCCGGCCGCCGCTCCACTGCGAGCAGCGGCCGGGGGCCGGTGACCCGCCCCGCCCGACCTCCCCGAGGAGACCCCGTGCTGCAGCCAGCCGTCCCGAGCGCCGCCTCCCGTCCCCGCCCCGCGCGTCCCTCGTCCGCCCCGCGTCCCGAGCTGACCGCGCTGCTCGCCTCCGCCGCCCAGGCCGACGAGCGCGCCTGGGACTGCCTGGTGCGCCGCTTCGGCGCGACCATCGACCGCGTCACGCGCCGGCACGGCCTCGGTCCCGCCGCGGCCGACGACGTGGCCCAGCTCACGTGGCTGGCGCTGCTCGAGCACATCTACGCCGTGCGCGACGCCGACGCGCTCGGGGGCTGGATCGCCACGACCGCCCGCCGGGCCTGCCTCCAGGTGCAGCACGGCGCCCCGCGCGAGGTCCTCGTGGACGAGCCGCGCGAGGTCGCCGACCGCACCACCGTCGAGCAGCAGGTCGAGGCAGCCGAGCGCGAGGTGGTCCTCCGCCACGCGCTGGAGGTCCTCAACGCGCGCGAGCGCCGCCTCGTCGAGCTGCTGCTCGCCGATCCCGAGGTCAGCTACCGCCAGATCGGCGCGGCGCTCGGGATGCCCATCGGCTCCATCGGCCCGACCCGGCAGCGCTGCTTCGGCCGCCTGCGCCGGGTGCCACAGCTCGCTGCGCTGGCCCAGGCGGCCTAGCGCGGCGGTCCCGGGGGGGACAGGCGACAGGACCGTCGGGCGCCCGTTTCCGGGGGGGAGCGGGGACGCCCGGCGGTCCTGCTGTCGCCGGTCGAACTCCGACCGCGTTGGTAGGATTGAAAGCCATGATCTTCACGACCAAGGCGGAGTACGGCGTGCGGCTCCTCGTGGAGCTCGGGCGCCAGGGGGCCGACCGTCCCGTGTCGCTCAAGGCGATCGCGGAGGCGGAGGGCCTGCCGCTGGCCTACCTGGAGCGCATCGTCGCGCTGCTGAAGAAGGCCCAGCTCGTCGAGAGCACCCGCGGCGCCCACGGCGGCTACCGCCTGGCCCGCGCGGCGGACGCGATCACCATGGACGAGGTCATCGTCGCCCTGGAGGGCGGCGTGGCCCCGATGAACTGCTTCGTCGACGACACGGACTCCAACCGGGTGCTGTGCTCGCACGAGGCCGACAAGGGACACGGCTGCGCGACCAAGCTGCTGTGGCTCCGCGTCCAGGGCGGCGTCATGGAGCGCCTGGCCCAGACCACGCTCGGCGAGCTCGTGGCGTTCAGCGCCCGGGAGCCCGCCGAGGCCGAGGCCGCCCTCGAGGCGGCGGAGACCACCGTCGCGCCCGCCGCGGCTCCCGCCCTCACCACCTCCTGAACCCCCCGAAAGCGATCCCCGCATGCCCGATCTCGAGATCCGCAACCTCCATGTCCAGGCCGACGACAAGCAGATCCTCAAGGGCGTCGACCTGACCGTCCGCGAGGGCCAGATCCACGCGCTGATGGGGCCCAACGGCTCCGGCAAGTCGACGCTGGCCAACGCCGTCATGGGTCATCCCAACCTCGACGTGACCGAGGGCCAGATCCTCTTCGGCGGCCAGGACATCACCGCGGCCGACACGGACGAGCGCTCGCGCCTGGGCCTGTTCATGGCCTTCCAGTACCCCGTCGCCATCCCCGGCGTCACGATCACCAAGTACCTGCGCACGGTCATGAACGCCCACCGTGAGGCGCGCGGCGAGCCGGAGGTCCCGCTCAAGGAGTTCCGCAAGACCGTCGAGGCCGCGATGGAGCTCACCAAGGTCCCGCGTGACTTCGTCTCCCGCTACCTCAACGACGGGTTCTCCGGCGGCGAGAAGAAGCGCCTGGAGACGCTGCAGCTCGCCCTCCAGAAGCCGCGGACGGCGATCCTCGACGAGACCGACTCGGGCCTCGACATCGACGCGCTGAACGTCGTGGCCAACGGCGTCAACACCGTCGCGAAGGGGTCGGACATGGGCGTGCTGATCATCACCCACTACCAGCGGATCCTGCACATGGTGAAGCCGGACAAGGTCTCGATCCTGTTCCAGGGCCGCATCGTCACCGACGGCGGGCCCGAGCTCGTCGACCGCCTCGAAGCCGAGGGGTACGGCTGGGTGGAGCGCGACCTCGCGCCGGCGGCCTGACGCCATGGCCACCGTCGCCGGCACGGCCCTCGTCAGCCCCTCCGAGTTCCCCACGCTCGCGCGCGAGGGCCTCGTCTACCTCGACGCGGCGGCCACCTCGCAGACGCCGCTGCCGGTGCTCGCGGCGATGGACGACTACTACCGCCACCACCGCGCGTCGGTGCACCGCGGCGTCTACCCGATCGCCGCCGAGGCGACGGACCTGTTCGAGGGCGCGCGGCAGCGCATCGCGGCGTTCGCCGGCGGCGACGCGGCCACCACGGTCTTCACGCGCAACGCCACGGAGGCCCTCAACCTCGTCGCCCGCGGCACCGTCGGCCCGGGGGACAAGGTCGTCCTGACCGAGATGGAGCATCACTCCAACCTCGTCTCCTGGCAGATCACCGGCGCCGAGATCGCCTGGCTCGCGGTCGACGAGGAGGGGCGCGTGAGCCTCGACGACCTCGACGCGCTGCTGGCCGCGGGCGACGTGAAGGTCGTCTCGGTCGCCCACGTCTCCAACGTCGTCGGGACGATCAACCCCATCGAGGAGATCGTCCGGCGCGCGCGGGCCGCGGGGGCGCTGAGCGTCATCGACGGCGCGCAGGCCGTCCCCCAGATGCCGGTGGACGTCGCCGCCATCGGCGCCGACTTCTACGCGTGGACGGGCCACAAGGCCTACGGGCCGACGGGCGTCGGCGTGCTGCACGGGCGCCGCGAGGCGCTCGAGGCGCTGCCGCCGCTGCTCGGCGGCGGGCACATGATCGCCCAGGTCACCAAGGAGGGCCCGCGCTTCGCCGAGGTGCCGACGCGCTTCGAGGCCGGGACGTCGGCCATCGCCGAGGCCATCGGCCTGGGCGCCGCCGTCGACTTCCTCGCCGCGGTCGGCATGGACGCGGTCCGCGCCCACGAGCAGGAGCTCACCGCCTACGCGCTCGAGCGGCTCGCCGGCGTCGAGGGCCTGCGCATCCACGGCCCGTCGGACCCCGCCGGCCGCGGCGCGCTGGTCTCCTTCGCCCTGCCGGGCATCCACCCGCACGACGTTGCCGAGATCCTCGGCTCGCGCGGGATCTGCGTGCGGGCCGGGCACCACTGCGCCCAGGTGCTCATGAAGGTGCTCGGCGAGCAGGCCACCACGCGCGCCTCGTTCTCCGTCCACACCACCCGCGAGGACGTCGACGCGCTCGTCGACGGGCTGGCCCGGGTCCAGGAGGTCTTCGCCTGATGGACGACCTGTACCGGGAGGAGATCCTCTCGCACTACAAGCGGCCCCGGAACTGGGGCCCGATGGAGCAGCCCGACCTCGAGTTCGAGGACACCAACCCGCTCTGCGGCGACGAGCTGAAGGTCATGCTCCGCGTCGGCGAGGGCGGGACGATCGAGGACGTGCGCTTCGACGGCCACGGCTGCGCGATCTCCCAGGCCGCGGCGTCGATGGCCTCCGAGGAGGTCAAGGGCATGCAGGTCGAGGACCTGCTCAAGCTCGACCGCTCGTTCGTGCTCGACCTGCTCGGCATCGACATCTCCGCGACGCGGATGAAGTGCGCCCTGCTGTCCCTCAAGGTGCTCAAGAGCGCCGGGCTCGGCGGCGAGGTCGCGTGGGAGCCCGCGACCCCGGACGCCGCGGCGCCCGCGGGGGACCCCAACCGCCTCTAGCGATGCACGAGGCCTCGACGCTCACCCTGAGGACGGTGGAGCGTGCGGGCCTGAGCGTCATCGAGCTCGCCGGTGTGCTCGAGCTGGCCACCGTGGCGGCCCTCGAGGCCGAGCTCGACCGGCTGGCCGAGGAGGGGCGCTCCGTCGTCCTGGACCTGCGCCGCGTCGAGTTCATGGACTCCAGCGGCCTGGCCGTGATCCTGCGCTTCGGCGCGCGCGCCAAGGACGGCCCGTTCGACCTCGTCGTCGTCCGCGGCCCGCGCGCCGTGCAGCGCCTCTTCGAGATGACGGGCACCGACGCGCTGCTGCAGATGCTCGACGTCGGTGCGCTGGACGACCTCGGCCCGGGCTGAGCGTCAGCGCGCGCCGCGCACCGGCCGCAGCTCCCACAGGCGGCCGTCGCCGGAGAGGTAGGTGAAGCGGTCGCCGAAGCCCGGGGTGACGATGTTGCCCGGGGCGGAGGCCTGCGACAGCGGCGCCGACCGCGCGCGCACCCGGCCGGTCCGCTCGTCGAGCCAGACCACCTGGTCGCCGGCGCTGGTGTGGTCGGGGATGACGATCTCACGGTCGCGGGCGGGGCCCACGAGCGCGGAGAAGTCCAGGGACGTCAGCGCACGGCGCCAGCGGACGGTGAAGCCCCGCCGCGGATCGAGGTGCAGCGCCGCCATCTGCCCCGCGCTGGAGTCGTGCGTGACGACCGTGCCGTTGGCGGCGTCGAGCGCCGGCTTGGAGAGGATCCAGCTCCCGCGTGCGGCCACCGCCGCGAACGGCCGGCTGCGGAAGACCCGCCTGGCGTCGCGGACGCTGACCGCGGTGACCGTCAGCGGCTCGGTCGACGGGAGGAAGTTCGTCTGGACGACGAGGAAGCCGCCGAGCAGCCCGGGTCCGGTGCCGGGGAGCTCGCCGCCGGTGCGGTAGCGCACCGGCCCCCAGCCGCGATCGAGCGCGAGCGCCCCGTGCGCGTAGCGGAAGCGGAACAGGTTGTCGCGGCCGGCGGCGTAGACGTAGCCGCGCCCGTCGAGCGCCCCGAAGGTGACGCGGCCCGTGACCGGCTCGGGCGGGGTCACGGTCGAGAGCACCTTCAACTGCACGGGGTCGACGACCACCAGATGCGACGGGAGCGCGTTGCGCACCGCGCAGGTGAGTCCGGCGAAGGCGCCCGCGCTGGCCGGGACGCCGGGCGCGGGCGCGCCGGACTGGCACGGGCCGCGCTCGATCCCCTTCGTCACGATGCGGCCGTCGGGCAGCACGATCAGCCCGTTGTAGGCGGCCCCGGTGCCCTGCGGGTCCTCGGGGAGCCGGCGGCGCGCCAGCACCGCGCCCGAGCCGGGGTCGAGCTTCACCAGCACGTTGCCGTAGACGGCGTAGACGAACCCGTTGCCGTGCACCGCCAGCACCCCGGGGTAGCTCCACTGTCCGGCCGGGCTGGCGTCGGGGACGCGCGTGCGCCAGCGGACCCGCAGGGAGACGGGGTCGACGTTCGCCACGTAGGCGCCCTGGGTCGCCGCGTCCGCGCCGTAGCCGTAGACGTAGAGCTGGTCGCGGTCGCGCGTCGCCGCGGTGTAGGGCGTCGAGAAGTCGGCGGGGGCGCGCCGCGCGCGGATCCGGACGGGCCCGCGGCCCGGCAGCTCGGACGTGGCGCAGGTCGCGGGGAACACCTGGCTGCGCGACGAGCCGTGGTGCTCGAACGGCGCGACCGTGGCGTAGTAGGGGCCGGAGGTGCGCCCGACGTCGAGGTCGCGGCTGCGCGGGCACGGGTCGCCGGTGGCGGCGACGGCCGCCGCGGGCGCGGTCGCCACCGCCGCCGCCCCCGCGACCGTCAGCAGCAGGGTGGCGCAGCGGGTCATGCGCCGACGCTATCCGCCGGCCCGGGCGGCCCGCTCAGTGCCCGCGGAAGAAGAAGTGCCAGATCGCCCAGAGCACGACGTAGCCCCCGACGAGCACGACGGCGAGGAAGACGACCTGGACCGTGCCCGCGTCGGCGAGGACCACGTCGCGCTAGTAGCCCAGCCGGTCCAGCAGGTCGTTGGCAGTCGTCTTGCGCTTGGGCTGCTCGCCCTTCTTCGCGCGCTCCTTCTCCTCGCCCTGGATGACGAAGCGGATCTGGGCGCCGACGCGCCCGTCGCGCGCCTTCTCCCGGTCCTCCTTGGAGATCCGGTCGTCCCGGTTGGCGCGCTCGGCCTGCCGGGCCGCCCGCTGCTCGTCGCGGCGCTTGGCGTTGCGCACGCGCGCCTGGCGCTCGGCCGCCTCCTCCTTCGACAGGCAGATCGACCAGAGGTCCTCGACGTCGGCGATGGCGACCTGCTGGGCGGCCAGCGCCTTGCCCAGCTTGCCCGCGGCGAGGGAGCCCGCGGAGATCGAGCGGGCGCGGACGCGGAAGTCGCCGTCGCCCGAGACGAGCTCGGACAGCTGGCCGCGCTCCTTGTCGGCGAGCTCGCCGAACGCGTCGCGCAGGGCCTTGCGGGAGCCCTGGACCTGCATGATCGAGCGGGCGGCGTCGCGCAGCTCGTTGAACGGCAGCGGACCCTTCTCGCGCGGCTGGCGCTGCTCGCGCGGGCGGCGCTGGGCCCCGCCGGCGCGGCGCGGCGGGCCGCCGCCCTCGCCGGCAGGCGCGCCCTCGGGCTTCGCGCCACCGGAGCGGCCTCCGCGGCGGCGGCGCCGTGGCTTCTTGGCCGCGCCCTCGGC
>JAXDGY010000447.1:0-6182 GCA_034664785.1 Solirubrobacteraceae bacterium | reverse complement strand
CCGGGCGGGCCGCTGGGCTTCACCCGCGAGACGTCCTCCAAGCCGACGATCGCCGCGATCTCGGGCTGGTGCCTGGCCGGCGGGCTCGAGCTCGCGCTGTGGTGCGATCTGCGGATCGCCGCCGAGGGCTCGCGGCTCGGCTTCCCCGAGCGCCGCTGGGGCGTGCCGCTGATCGACGGCGGGACCCAGCGGCTGCCGCGCATCGTCGGGCTCGG
Source organism: Solirubrobacteraceae bacterium (assembly GCA_034664785.1). Lineage (GTDB taxonomy): Bacteria > Actinomycetota > Thermoleophilia > Solirubrobacterales > Solirubrobacteraceae > Paraconexibacter. Next base: position 5,967 of record JAXDGY010000447.1, on the reverse strand, counting down.
GCGCGGCCTGGACCTCATCCTCACCGGCCGGATCGTCGAGGACGGCGAGGGGCTGGCCATGGGTCTGCTGACCGAGGTCGTCGCGCCGGGCGCGCACCTGACCCGTGCGCTCGAGTACGCCGAGGCGCTGGCCGCCTTCCCTCAGGAGACGATGCTCGCCGACCGGCGGGCGGCCATCGCCGGGCTCGGGCTGCCGCTGGCCGACGGCCTCGCGCTCGAGGCCCAGGCCGGCCCCGCGGTCTTCGCCGACGCGCAGGCCGGCGCCGCGCGCTTCGCCCAGGGCGCCGGCCGCGGCGGCGCGGGCGCCGGGGTGTAGGAGGTGGGCAACCGCCCTCGCCCGGCGGGATAGGATCGCCCGACGTCGTTCGGGAGCAGAGGAGACTGCATGGCCTATTTCGTGACGGGCGCGACCGGCTTCATCGGCCGGCACCTGGTGGAGGAGCTGCTGCGCAACCGCAGCGGCGACGTGCACGTGCTCGTCCGCGAGGGCTCCCGCGAGCGCCTCCAGGAGCTGATGGAGGGCTGGGAGCCAGGAGCGGCGGGCACCCGCGTCAAGCCCGTCGTCGGCGACCTGACGCAGCCCGGCCTCGGCGTGGACCCGGGCTGGATCGACGCGCACGAGGGGCAGATCGACCACTTCTTCCACCTTGCGGCGGCCTACGACATGACCGCGAGCGAGGAGCGCAACGAGCAGCTCAACAACGGCGGCACGCGCAACGCCGTCGACCTCGCCAACGCGCTCCGCGCCGGCATCCTGCACCACACCTCCTCCATCGCCGCCGCGGGGTTGTTCAAGGGCCTCTTCCGCGAGGACATGTTCGACGAGGGCCAGAAGCTCCCGACGGCCTACCACCGGACGAAGTTCGAGTCCGAGCAGATCGCGCGCCAGCGCTCCAAGGTGGCGTGGCGGGTCTACCGCCCGGCCGTCGTCGTCGGGCACTCCGAGACCGGCGAGATGGACAAGATCGACGGCCCGTACTACTTCTTCAAGGCGATCCAGAAGGCCCGTGACCTCCTGCCGCAGTGGGTCCCGCTCGTCGGCCCGGAGCTCGGCTACACCAACATCGTTCCCGTCGACTTCGTGGCCAAGGCGATGGACCACATCGCCCACCAGCCCGACCTCGACGGCCAGGCCTTCCACCTGACCAGCCCGAAGGGGCAGCGGTCCGGCGAGGTGCTCAACGCGTTCGCCGCCGCCGCCCACGCGCCGCAGATGGCGCTGCGCATCGACAAGCGGCTCACCGACGCGCTCCCGAAGGGCGCGATCTCCATGCTGATGAAGCTGCCGGCGCTGCGCGACGTGCGCAACACCCTGCTGGGCGACTTCGGCATCCCGCCCGAGGTGATCGAGCACGTCGGCTTCACCGCCCAGTTCGACACCCGCGACACCGAGCGCGCGCTGAAGGGCTCCGGGATCGAGGTCCCGCCGCTCGACGACTACGCCGAGCGCCTGTGGGACTACTGGGAGCGCAACCTCGACCCGGACCTGTTCAAGGACCGCTCCTTCGGCCACGCGGTCAACGGCAAGACCGTCGTGATCACGGGGGCCTCGTCGGGCATCGGCCGCGCCGCGGCGATCAAGATCGCCCGCGCCGGCGGCATCCCGCTGCTGGTGGCCCGCGGCCTGGAGAAGCTCGAGGAGACCAAGGCGGAGATCGAGGACTTCGGCGGCACCGCCTACGTCTACTCCGCGGACCTCTCCGACCCGGAGGCGATCGGCCTGCTCGTCGAGACGATCCTGTCCGAGCATGCCGCCGTCGACATGCTGGTGAACAACGCGGGCCGCTCCATCCGCCGCTCGGTGGCCCTGAGTCACGACCGCTTCCACGACTACGAGCGCACGATGCAGCTCAACTACTTCGGGACGATCAAGCTCATCATGGGCCTGCTGCCGCACATGCAGGGGCGCGGGAGCGGGCACGTCGTCAACGTCTCCTCGATCGGCGTGCAGACGTCGCCGCCGCGGTTCAGCGCCTACGTCGCCTCGAAGGCCGCGCTCGACGCGTGGACCCGCGTGGTGTCCTCCGAGGTGGTCGGGTTCGGCGTGACGTTCACGACGATCCACATGCCGCTCGTGAAGACGCCGATGATCGCGCCGACGAAGATCTACGACTCGTTTCCGACCATCACGCCGGAGGAGGCCGCCGACATGGTCTGCGAGGCGCTGCGCTCAAAGCCCAAGCAGATCAACACCCGGCTGGGGACCTTCGGCGAGGTCGCCTACGCGCTGGCGCCCAAGGCGGTCGACCAGATCCTGCACATGGCCTACAAGGTCTTCCCGGACTCCGGGGCGGCCAAGGGGCAGCCCGACCCGTCCGAGAAGGCGAGCATGGAGCAGATCGCCATGGCCAACCTGATGAAGGGCGTCCACTGGTAGCCGGACCGGCTTGGGCGGCGGTCGCGGCCGCCGCCCTCCTCGGGCTCGCCCTCCCGGGATGCGGGGGCGGCGGCGGCCCGTCCAAGACGAGCTTCGCCGCGGCGGCGGACGCCGTCTGCGCCAAGGCGGCCCGCTCCCTGGCGCCGCTGGAGCGCCGCGCCACCGCAGCGCAGCGCAGCGCCGACGCGGATGCCGTCTTCCGCGCGCTGGCCGACCTGACCGGCCGCCGGGCGCGGGCCACCACCCCGTTCCTCGACGACCTCGACTCGCTGCCCGCGCCCGTGGCCGACCGCGACGCGATCGACGGCTGGATCGCCGGGCTGCGCCGGCGGACCGCGGTGCTTGCGCAGCTGGCGACGGCCTACGCCCGGCAGAACGCCGCGGACGTCGCGCGGCTCTCCGAGCGCGAGGACGCGCTGGGCGAGCGCGACGCGGCGTTCGCCGGGGCCTACGGGATGCCGGCCTGCGTCACGGCGCCGTGACGCCGCGGCGGGCCGCGGACTAGACCTCGACGTCGACGTCGACGCGCGGCTCGGCCGCCCGGGCCGCGTGCCCGAGCATGAGCTCGCGCTGCACGTTGCGCGGCTCGGGGCCGGGGACGCGGCGCGTCCAGCGCCCGTCCGCGCCGAGCTCCCAGGCGTTCGTGTCGTCCGCGAAGCAGCGCGTCAGCGTGTCGAGCAGGTCGTCGCGCAGGACGGCGTCCTCGACGGGCGCGACGAGCTCGACGCGGGTGTCGAGGTTGCGTGGCATGAGGTCGGCGGAGCCGATGAGCACCGTGGGGGTCTCGCCGCGCTCGAAGGCGAAGATCCGCGAGTGCTCCAGGAACCGCCCGACGATCGAGACGACCCGGATGCGCTCGCTGAGCCCGGGCACGCCGGGACGCAGGCAGCAGATGCCGCGGATGTTGAGGTCGACGTCGACGCCGGCCTGGGAGGCCTCGTAGAGCGCGTCGATGCAGCGCCGGTCCACCAGCGCGTTCATCTTCATCGCGATCCTGGCGTGCTGCCCCGCCTCCTTGGCGGCGATCGACAGCTGGATCTGCTCGATGATCCCGTCGCGCAGGTGGGCGGGCGCCACGAGGACCTTCCGCGGCCGCCGGGAGCGTGCGAAGCCGGTCAGGAAGTTGAACAGCTCCGCGACGTCGTTGGCGATGTCCTCGTCGGTGGTGAACAGGCCGAAGTCGGTGTACAGCCGGGCCGTCGTGGGGTGGTAGTTGCCCGTGCCGACGTGCACGTAGTGGCGCACGCCGTCCCCCTCGCGCCGCACGACCAGGATGCACTTGGCGTGGGTCTTCAGGGCCGGGTGGCCGAAGACGACGTGCACCCCCGCCTCCTCCAGGCGGGTCGCGCTGGCGATGTTCGCCCGCTCGTCGAAGCGGGCCTTGAGCTCGACGAGCGCCACGGCCTGCTTGCCCCGCTCGGTCGCGCGGATGAGCGCCGGCACCAGCGGCGAGTCGTCCGAGGTGCGGTAGACCGTCTGCTTGATCGCCAGGACGTCGGGGTCGGCGACGGCCTGCTCGACGAACCGCTCGACGCTGGTGGCGAACGAGTCGTAGGGATGGTGGACGAGGATGTCGCCGCGGCGCATGGCCCCGAAGACGTCGCCGCCGTTGTCGTCCTCGCCCTGCAGCCGCGGCTGGGTGACCGGCGTCCAGGGCTTGTCGCGCAGCTCCGGGAAGCCGCTGAGCTTGACGATCTGCCACAGGTCGTTGAGGTCGAGCAGGCCGTCCACGTCATAGACCTGACGCGGCTCGACCTCGAGCGCCTCGGTCAGCGCGTGGCGCAGCGTCGCCGACATCGACGCACCGACCTCCACGCGCACGACCTCGCCGAAGCGGCGGCGGCGCAGCTCGGCCTCCACGGCCTGCAGGAGGTCGTCGGCCTCGTCGGAGACCTCGAAGTCGGCGTCGCGCGTGACCCGGAAGAACCCGTGGTCGAGGATCTCCATGCCGGGGAACAGCGACGGGAGGTTGGCCGCGATGACGTCCTCGAGCGCGACGAACGAGCACGGGCTGCCCTCGAGCGGCACGAACCGCGGGAGCATCTCCTTCGGGACCTTGACGCGCGCGAAGGTGGTGTGGGCGCTCTGGCCGTCGCGGACGAGGACCGCGAGGCTGAGCGACAGGTTGGAGATGTAGGGGAACGGCCGCCCGAGGCCCACGGCCAGCGGCGTCAGGACGGGGAAGATCTGGCGCCGGTAGCGCTCGTCGAGCTCGCGGCGCTGCGCCTCGGTGACGGCGTCCAGCGGCAGGATCGAGATCCCGTGCTCCTCCAGCGCGGGGCGCAGGTCGCGGTCCACGCAGCGCGTCTGGCGCTCCACGAGGCCGACGGTCCGCTCGCGGATCGCGTCGAGCGTCTCGTTCGGGGTGCGCCCGTCGGCGCGCGGGGCGTCGATCCCGGCATCGATCTGGTCGTGCACGCCGGCGACGCGGATCATGAAGTACTCGTCGAGGTTCGACGTGAAGATCGCGGTGAACTTCGCCCGCTCCAGCAGGGGCACCGCCGGATCCTCGGCGAGCTGCAGGACGCGGTCGTTGAAGTCCAGCCAGCTCAGCTCGCGGTTGTCGTAGACCGGCTGGACCGCGAGCGTGGACGCCGCCGCCGCGCGCTCCGCGGGGGCCTCCGGCGGGACCGGGACGGCGCTGATGGGTTCCTGGGTGGGGGGATCGGCCATGGATCGTCTGACGCTAGGACGGCGACGGCGACGGCGACGGGGACGGGGACGGGGACGGGGACGGGGACGGGGTGACGGCGCTGCCGTCGTGGGAGCGCCGCTCGGCCGTCGCCCACTCCAGGCGGGCGCGCAAGCCCTCGCGGCCGAGCTGCTCCCAGGCCTGCAGGAAGCGGGCGAACAGCAGCTCGCGCCGGGCCTGCAGGTGCGTGGCCAGGACCTGGAGGCCGCGGTGCGCCTCGGCGTGCGGGGCGTCGGCGCTGAGCGCGGGGTCGAGGTCCTCCGCCCCGGGGGTCGCGAGCGCGAGCAGCGTCGCGACGTCCTCGTTGCGGGTGCGCTCGATGAGCGCCAGGACGCGCGGCAGCGTGACGTCGCAGTCGTGGATCTCGCCCAGCAGGTCCTGGAGGTCCTTGGTGCGCTTGATCGCGGTCCCGGCATAGGGACCGAAGACGCCCTCGCCGATCTCCAGGACGTAGCGCAGGCGCTTGGTGGCGATCCGCAGGTCGTGCAGGGCGGTGACCTGGCCCGGGTCCGCCGCCTGCGGCATGAACCCGAAGACCTCGTCGACGCGGACGGCGACGATCCGCTGCAGCTCGTCGGCCAGCGGCGCGGCCGGGTCCAGGCCCTTGACGCGGCGGGCCTTCATGCGGCCATCCGGTTGTCCGCGCCGTCGGCGAGGGCGTCGAGGCGGCCGCGCAGGTCGTGCGCGCCCGCATGCTCCAGCGCGGCGGCGAGCGTCGTGTTGCCCGCGAGCTGATCGCCGCGGAGCACCGCCCCGAAGGCCTCCAGGCCAGGCTTGACCGCCTCGCCCATCGTCCCGGCGAGCGCCTCCAGGCCCTCGAGCTGGACGTCGGGGTCGCGCCGGGCGCCGAGGGCGTCGGCGAGCGCCTTGACCTCGCTCAGGACGCCCTTGTAGAGAC
>JAXDGY010000446.1:0-6477 GCA_034664785.1 Solirubrobacteraceae bacterium | reverse complement strand
CCCGCCGTCCCGGACGGCGACGACCCGGACGCCGCGCAGCCCGCGGACGCGCACGCGGGGGTCGCGCCCGGGGAAGAAGGCCTCCAGCGGGCCGGCGCGGCGTCGCGCCGCCACCCCTGTGGCCGTCAGCGTGCGGGTCGTGGGTGACCACGCCGCGGCCGCGAGGCGCCCCGGGGCCGCGCGGACCCAGCCGCGCCGCAGGTCGGCCACGAGCGCGCGATGCTCGCCGGCGACCGCGTTGCGCCCGGCCGCGCAGTCCATCGCGAACACGCTCCACGGCGGCGTCGGGGAGGCCGCGCCCTCGCGCTGGGTCAGCACGTCGTGGGGGTCGCCGCACGACTGCTTCCACGTCCACAGCGTCGCCGAGATGCCGAAGCGGTCCTGCAGGCGCTGGTGGGCGAGGAAGTACTCGTCCGAGCCGGGCTCGGCGCGGGCCGGGTCGCCGCCCCACTCACCCGTCAGGACCGGCGCGCCGCCGAAGCCACGGGCCTCCTCACGGGCGGTGGCGAACGCGGCGGCCTGCGGCAGGGCGCGGGCGCCGATGCTGCCGCCGTAGAGGTGCGGCGCGTAGACGATGTCGCGATCGGCGGCGAAGCGCGGAGGCGGACCGCGGCTCGTCACCGACCACAGCACGGACGGCTCGAACAGGACGAGATGGCGGATGCCGCGGCCGTCCCGCTCGCCCCCTCGGATCGCCGCGACGGCGCGCGCGTAGAACGGACCGAGCGCGGCCTGCAGCGGCGCCCCGATCGCCCCGGGCTCGTTCATGACGTCGATGCCCGCGACCGCGGGCTCGCGCGCGAAGCGCCGGGCGAGGTGGCGCAGCATGGCGGCGTACCGGGTCTGGATGCCCACGCCGCCGGCCGCCGGGGCGTCGGCGAAGAACGCCGACCAGGCCTGCTGGACGGCGGGGCTGAGCTCCCGCGTCCCGGTGTAGCAGCGGGGCAGCCCACCGTCGAGCGTGGCCCACGCCGGCGCCCCGTCCCATCCGAGCGCCGGCTTGCCGGCGGCGCAGACCTCGCCCGGCCGTGCCGCCAGCGTCGCGCTCCAGGCGTCCTGGTGGAGATCCAGGATCGTGTAGATCCCGCGCGCCCGCAGGCGCCCGACCTGCCGCGCGATGGTGGTCAGGTAGCCCGCGTCGTAGCGCCCCGGCTCGGGCTCGACGCGCGACCACGACAGGATGAGCCGGACGACGTTCCAGCCGAGGCCCTGGATGCGGTCGGCGTCCCGCGCGCCGAAGGGCAGGACCGGCGGCGCCGCGGACCCCTGCCAGTACTCGCCGAACGCGTTGACGTTGACGCCCCGCAGCACCACCTCGCGGCCGCGGTCGTCGACGATGCGCCCGCCGCGGACGGGGTCTGGCTGGGCGTGCAACGGCGCCGGCTCCGAGGCCCCCGCGGGGGCTGCGGCGGCCAGGCAGGTGAGCACGCCGGCCGCGGCGAGGCGCCGGCATCCAGGGCGACGGTCACGACGGCGGGCCATGCGGGGGCGACCCTACCGCCGGCGCCTACCGCCGCGCCTTGGCCTTTGCCTTCGCCTTCTCCCGAGCCTTCGCGGCGGCCTTCGCCTTGGCCTCTGCCTTGGCCTTGGCTTTCGCCTTCGCCCTGGCCTTGGCTTTCGCCTTCGCCTTCGCCTTCGCCTTTGCCTTCGCCGCGGCGGACGTCGTCGGCGCCGGCGCGGCGCGCACCGTAGCCGGGGCGGGGCCCGGGGACGCGGCCGCCGGAGCCTGCTGTGCCGCCGGCGCGGCCGGAGGCGTCACGCCCGCCACCGGCGCGGAGGCCGCCGGCGCCGGGCTCGCGGCGACGCGCGCCGCGGGCGCGGGGACCGACGCCGCGGGCGCCGCCGCGACAGGCTTCGCAACGACGGGCGTGCTCGCACCGGCCGACGGCCCGGCCGCCGCCGTCGCGCACGCGGGCGCGTCGTCGAGCAGGGCGAAGTTGGCGGCGGACTCCCCGAGGTAGAAGGCCCAGTCGTCGTTGTCGTAGAGCGACTTCTGCTCGAGGTTGCGGTCGAACCACGACTCGAGCGCGGTCAGCTGCGGCATGCTCTGGCCGTCCAGGTCGCTCCGGCAGGCCGCCGACGCCGCGAGGCTCGCGGTGATGTAGGGGAACCACAGGCCGCCGGAGGGATGGCGGCTGCCGTTGCTCGTGTCCAGCAGCCAGGTCGCGCCGACCCGCGGGCGCAGCATGTTCGTCATGAGGTTCACCAGCCGGAAGGCCCGCGGGTCGCCGAGCGTGAGCCACATGCGGGTGGCGATGTCGGCCTGCAGCTGGGTGTAGTGGGCGTCGAAGCCGGCCCCGCCGCCGCCGTTCTCCACCAGGTACCCCGATCCGTCGGAGCCGTCGGCCTTGGTCGGGACGGTGGCGTAGCGCAGGCCGAACGGCGCCCACTTCGCCCCCGGCGGCGCCAGCGTGAAGCTCCACGACGCCTCATAGGCCGCCGCCAGCGCCGCGTCCCCGCTGACCCGCGCGGCCAGCCCGAGGGTCAGGGTGTACCCGAGGTTGATGTTGCCGTTGGCGTACCACTGCACGTCGCCGTGGTTGACCAGGAACCGCGCCGTCCGCACGAGCGCGTCCTGCCAGCGGGCGCGCGTCGCGTCGTCGATCCGGTCGGCCATGAGCAGCACGATCGTCCCGAGCTGCTGGCCGACGAACTGCGTGGCCACGCCCTCCGAGGCGGCCGCGCCCTCGGCCCAGCCGCCGTCGGCGTGCTGGTGGGTCAGGAACGCGTCGACGGACTCGACCGTGAGCCGGCGCATCTCGTCGGCGCGCGCGGGCAGCTTCCGCGCGAGCACCGCGGTCACGACCGACGGGCCCAGCAGGCAGCGCTCGCATGCCGCGTCGCCGACCTCCCAGACACCCTGGTCGAAGTAGAGGTGGTCGTCGGGCCCGGACCGCTCGGTCAGGTCGGTGACGCGGGTGCCGAGGTAGCGGGCCGCCTCGGCGACGACGGCGTCCTGGCGCTCCGCGTGGGCAACGGAGGGCAGAGCGAGCGGAAGGGCGGCGAGCGTCAGGAGCAGCAGGGTCGTCCGTGAGGCACGCGGCAGCCATCCATGGCGGCGGCGGCGCATGCTCGACCTGTCGGCACGAAGCGCGCGACCGGCGAAGCGATCGGCCCCCGCCTAGACCGACGTTGGAATCCGGCAGAGCCGGAAGAGCGTTCACCGGCATGCCCCTGCCTGGAGCTCAGTGCACCGCGGCGACGGGGTGCTCGGGCAGCGACAGCTCGAAGACCCAGAACGGCTGGCGCATCACGGGGACGGAGACGTTGTAGACCGGGACGTCGCCGATCCGGCCCTCGAAGCTCCCGGCATGGGCGTGGCCATGGAGGACCAGGTCCGGCTCGTGCTGGGTGATCGGAGCGGCCAGGCGATCGCTGCCGAGGTAGGTCCAGATCGGCTCGGGCTCGCCGACGAGCGTCTGCGCGGTGGGCGCGTAGTGCAGCAACGCGATCCGCAGCGGGCAGGTCGCGACCTCCCTCAGGCCCGCGTCCAGCGCGTCGGCCTCGCGGCCGGCCTCGCGGTAGACCTCGCGCAGCAGCGGCTCGCCGAAGTCCGGCAGGTGCGAGCCCGGGAAGCCGCCGACGAAGCCCTTGACCCCGACGATGCCCACCTCGTGGCCGCCGAGCCGGCACGTCACATGCTCGCCCTGCAGCACGCGCACCCCCGCGGCGGTCAGCGGCTCGAGCAGCTCTCCGACGCGGTCGCAGTGCCAGTCGTGGTTGCCGAGGACGGCGAAGACCGGCATGTCGAGCCCGCGGCATGCGTCGGCCACGACCTGGGCCTCCTCCGGCCGGCCGTGGTTGGTGAGGTCGCCGGCGAGCAGGAGGAGGTCGGCCTGCCCGCGCAGGGCGCCGAACGCCTCCAGCGCCTCGTCACGGCGGGAGGGCTCGCAGTGGATGTCGCCGGCCGCGGCGATGCGCAGCGTCTTGGTGGGGGAGCCGGCGGGGGCCGCGGTGATCGGCACGTTCGCGGCCTACCCGCTCGGGGTCCCGACGTAGCGCGCGAAGGGAATGGGTAGGAGGGCAGGCGTGCGCGCCGACGGACGCTTCGAGGACATCGCGGCCACCCTGCGGGTGGTGGTCGCCGCCCTGGACGCCGCGGAGGTGCCCTACCTGCTCGGCGGCAGCATGGCCTGCTGGGTGCACGGCTCGCCGCCGCCGACCAAGGACCTCGACCTCGCGCTGCAGCCGGAGGACGCCGACCGGGCGCTCGCCGCGCTCGAGCAGGCCGGGCTGCGCCCGGAGCGCCCGCCGGAGGGCTGGCTGGTGAAGGCCTGGCACGGGGACGTCTGCGTGGACCTGATCCACGAGCCGCTCGGGATCGTGATCGACCGGGAGCGCATCGAGGCGGCGCCCGTGCGCGGCGTGCTGGGCCTGCGCCTGCCCGTCATGGCCCTGGAGGACGTGTTCACGAGCAAGCTGCTCGCCCTCGACGAGCACCACCTCGACTTCGAGTACCTGCTGGCGATCACGCGTCCCATCCGCGAGCAGGTCGACTGGGACGAGGTCCGCCGCCGCACGGAGGCGTCGCCCTACGCGGCCGCGTTCCTCGTGCTGCTCGAGCGGCTCGACGTGCTTCCCGGCACCGACGGGGACGCGGAGTCGGCTACGCCGACGGGTCGATGAGCGTCGGCATCGGGGCGTCCGGGTCGGCGATCCGCACGGCCTGGCGCTCCCCGCGGACGGCCCACAGCTCCCGGACGACGATCTGCGCCGCGGCGGCGATCGGGATGGCCATCAGGGCGCCGAGCACCCCGAGCAGGCTCGAGCCGATGAGGATGGAGAAGATCACGAGCAGCGGGTGGACGTCGACCGTGCGCCGGTAGACCACCGGCTGCAGCACGTTGTTCTCGATCTGCTGGTAGACGAGCAGGACGACGATCCACACGATCGTGGCCGTGGGGAAGTTGTGGAACAGCGTCACGAGGCCGATCGCGACACCGCCGATCGTCGCGCCGACGAGCGGGATGAGGTCCAGGAACGCCATGAGCACCGCGAGCGGGACCGCGAACGGGACGCCCAGCGCCGTGAGCGTGATCCACGTCACGGTGCCCGCGCAGACGCTGATGATCAGGTTCCCGGCGACGTACCCCGCGGTCGAGCGGTAGACGTCCTCGGCGATGCGCTCGAGGCGGTCGCTCGGCGTCGGGCCGCGCAGGCGCATGAGGAAGGCCATGATCCGGTGGCCGTCCAGCAGCAGGAAGAAGGTCATCGTGAGCACCGTCACGAGCTGGACGATGGCGCTGAACACGCCGACCGTGACGGACTGCAGGGTGCTGGCCGCGGTGCCGAGCTGGCTCGGGAGCTTCGCGGCCTGCTTGTTGATGGAGCCCGTGATGTCGTACTTGTCGTCGTACTTGCGGAACGTCGCGTCCTTGCGCAGGTGGTCGACGTAGCCGGGGATGTCCTGCGAGAGCTTGTCGACGCCGTTGACCAGGGGCGGGACGATGAGCAGCCCGATCCCGAAGATCGCCAGCAGGATGCAGACGTAGACGAGCAGGATCGACAGCGCGCGCGGGATGTGCCGCCGCGCGAACCAGTCCACCGCGGGGCCGAGGGCCAGCGCGAGGAAGACGGCGACGAAGCCCATGACCAGCACGCCGCGGACCGCCCACAGGGCGAACAGCACGGCCGCGACGGCCGCGCTCACCAGCAGCACGCGGACCACGGTCGCGTTGGAGATCCGCACGTCCATGCGCCGGACGCTCTTACCCGCGGTCCGCCGGGATCACGCCGGAGCGGTCACGGCCCGGGTCGGCGGCGTCGGGGACGAACCCGTCGCCGTGGGGGGCTGAGATGCCCACGTCGCGGGCCGGGGATCCCGTCCTCGGGGCGATAGGGTCGCGGGAGAGGGCATCTGATGGCCGACGACGTCACGTACTGGGCTCGCAACGGCGACGTCAACATCGCCTACAAAGTTCTGGGCGACGGCCCGATGGACCTGATCTTCCTGACGGGTCTGATGAGCCACATCGACGTCCTGCTCGAGGAGCCGGGGCTGCGGCGCTGGTTCGAGCGCCTGGGCCGCATCGCGCGCGTCGTGCTCGTGGACCGCCGCGGCTCGGGGCTGTCGGACCCGCTGACCGGCCCGCTGGAGCTCGACGACGAGATCGACGACGTCGTCGCGGTCCTCGACGCGGTCGGCAGCGACCGCGCGGTCCTGCAGGCCTACGCGAGCGGCGGGCCGCTCGCGATCGCCTTCGCGTGCGCGCATCCCGAGCGCACGCTCGCCCTCGTCCTGTACGCCACCATGGTGCGCACGCTGCAGGACCTCGAGGACGGCTACGACTGGGCCGACACGCGTGAGGTCCGCCAGCAGCGCATCGACGCCCTGGTGGACGCCTGGGGCAGCGGCTCCAACGCGGAGGTCGTGGCCCCCTCGGCCGCGGGCGACCCCACGCTGCGGGCGTGGCTGGGGCGGCTGGAGCGTCAGTCGATGACGCCGGCCGGCGCGCGCCGGCGGGCCGAGAACCACGC
>JAXDGY010000445.1:0-5593 GCA_034664785.1 Solirubrobacteraceae bacterium | reverse complement strand
TTCGGCGGCCTCAAGGGCCGCGACCAGGTCCCGCGCCTCGTGGAGCGCTACCTCGCGGGCGACATCGACGTCGACGCGTTCCTCTCCCACCGGATCACGCTGGACGAGGTCAACCACGGCTTCGAGCTGATGGAGGCCCAGGACGGGATCCGCAGCGTCATCGCGTTCGCGTAGCCGCCGCGGGCGCCTCAGTCCCGCTGGGTGGCCATCCACACCCACCGGATCATCACGCCCTGCATGGGCAGCCGAGCCCACAGCGCCCAGCCCGGGATCTTCTCGAAGCGCTCGGCGTCGAGGGCCATCTGCACGTTGGCGGGGAAGACGCCGAGCAGCGTGGCGATGAGGAACAGGCCACCCGCGCGACGCGTGGCCGGGTGCAGCGTCGCGGCCGCGCCCGCCGCCTCGGCGACCCCAGAGGCGTAGACGAGCTCGCGGTGCGCGGGCAGCCACCGGGGCATGATCTGCAGGTAGGCCTTCGGCATCACGAAGTGGTTGATCCCGGCGGCGATCATCAGCGGGCCGGAGAAGAGGCGGGCGAAGCGGCGCATGGCGGGGGATCCTGCCAGGCGCGGGGCCCAGAACCGGGTGCTAGGGCCAGCCCGGGTCCATCTCGAACTGCTCGTCGCCGAGGCTCAGCACGATCGGGTCGTCGCCGCGGGCGCTGACGGACAGCGGCGTCTCCGGGTCGGTGGTCTCGAACGTGACGAGCGCGACGTTGTCCCCGCCGAGGATCGCGGCCAGCGACTTCACGGCGACGGCGTAGTGCTCCAGGCCGCCGAGCGGCGAGGCGACCTGGCCCTTCTCGCGGTCCACCTCGAAGCGCGGGAGCGGCTGGACGTGCGGGACGGCCGGGGCCTCCGCGTCGAGCTCGATCGCGTGGGGGAGGTGCACCACGTGGTCGGGCCAGCGGACCTCGACGGGCAGCAGGCGGCCGCAGTCGATGACGACGGGCCCCTCGTCGTCGCCCGTGGCCACCAGGGCGACCGCGCGGACGGCGCCCGCCCGGTGCAGGAAGTCCCGCAGCAGGACCACGATCGCATCCAGCGGGCCGACCGACGCGACGACGTCGATCGGGCCTTCGGGGTCCTTGCCGCCGTCGACCGGGGCGTCGTCCGGGCTCATGCGCCCAGGAGGGCGGATGCGGTCAGGGGCGCTGCCGACATGGCTCCGACGCTACCAACCCCCGGGCCAGGGTCCCGCGTTGCACGCCGGCCTCACCCGGGCCGCGCGCGCTCCACCCACCCCGCGACGGTGCGCCCCCAGACCGTGTCGAGGTCGCGCAGTGCGGCCAGGGTCACGTCGACGTCGTAGTCGACGCGGCGCAGCTCGAGCTCCCCGTCCGGCGCGATGAGGGCGTAGGCGGCGCGGCGGTCGCCGTCGAACGGCAGCCCGACGCTGCCCGGGTTGACGACCTCGGTGCCGGCGATGTCGCGCCGGAACTGCAGGTGGGTGTGGCCGACCACGACGCGCGGCGCGGACGTGCCGAGCAGGAGCGCCGCCTCGCCCGGCCGCGGCTCGGGCCCGAAGCCGCCCATGTCCGACTCGGGTGAGGCGTGACAGAACAGGACGTCCTCGCGGGCGATCGTCCCCGGGAGCGCGCCGAGGGCGGCGATCCGCGCCTCGGGCAGCACGGCGCGCTCGTGCGCGACGGCCGCGGCGAGGACGGGCTCGGGCGGCATGTCGCCCTGCTCGCCGGCCAGCCAGCGCTCGTGGTTGCCGCGGATCCACAGGGCGGCGTGGAGGCCGTCCAGCCGGGCGAGGACCTCGAGCGGCCAGGCGCCGAGCGCGGCGTAGTCGCCGCCGAGCAGGTGGGCGTCGGCACCGGCGGCCTGGGCGTCCGCGAGGACGGCCTCCAGCGCGGGCAGGTTGCCATGGACGTCGTAGAGGACGGCGAGCATGGTGTAGGGATACCGGACGTGGAGCTCGTCGGCCCGACCCTCTCGCTGCGCCCGCTCCGCCGGGAGGACGTCCCCGACCTGTTCGTGCTCGGCGCCGACGCCGAGGTGACCCGCTGGTTCTCGTGGGGGCCCTACCGGTCGCTCGACGAGCCGCGCGCCTACGTCGAGGACCAGCTCGGCCGGCGGGCCCGCGGCGAGCAGCTCGATCTGCTGATGGTCCACCACGAGGACGGGCCCGTCGGCGTCACCGGGCTGTCGGAGCTCTCCCTGCGTGACCGCCGCGCGATCGTCGGGACCTGGTTCGGGCGCCGGTGGTGGGGCACGGGCCTGAACCTGGAGGCCAAGGCCCTCGTGGCCCACCTCGCCTTCGCGGGCTGCGGCCTGGAGCGCCTGGGCGCCTACGCCGACGTGCGCCACGAGCGCTCGCAGCGGGCGCTCGAGAAGGTGGGCTTCCGGCACGAGGGCGTCCTGCGCGCCTTCCACCGCCACGGCGACGTCCAGAAGGACGTCGCGCTCTTCGCGCTCCTCCGCGCCGACTGGCCCACCTCCCCCCTGACCGCCGTCCCGACGGAGCTGCGCGGCGAGGTCCCCCCACCGTTCGTCGTCAACCCCGGCTGACCCGGAAGCGCCACGAGCCCGGACGAAGACGGCGCAGCCGGATTCGTCCAAGCACATGAGGCCCTGGCCGAATGTGCCGCGCTAGCCGAGTTTCGCTCCCCATGAGAACCCGCGCACCGCCAGCACGACCCCCACGACGAGCCACACGAGGATCACGGCGAGGTCGCCTGCGTTGTCCGACAGGCTCGTCCCGGTGACCATCGCGCCGTGCAGGCCGTCGGCGAGGTGGACGAGCGGGAACGCGCGGGCGATGTCGCCGAGGGCCGACCCCGAGCCGGCATCGCCGCCGTAGACGATCCCGCTGATCGCCACGACCGGGAGGAAGACCGCGTTGGAGAACGCCGGCGCGGCGTCCACGTTGGGGATGACGTGCGACCACGCGACGCCGAGGGCCGCGAGGCACGCGACGCCGGCCAGCGTGAACACGACGAGCTCGAGCCAGTCCGCCGGCCAGCCGACGCCGAACACGAGCTTGCCCGCCACGACGACGACCGCGACCTGCAGCAGCGCGTTGGTCACCGCGCTGGCGCCCAGCGCGGCGAGGTAGCCGGCCGACGGCAGCGGCGTCCCGCGCATGCGCTTCAGCACGCCCTGCTCGCGGAGCACGGTGAGGCTCATGGCGAGGGCGCTGAACGTCGTGGCCATGATGCTCGTGGCCGCCACGAAGGGGATGACGCGGTTGAGGTCGGACTGGCTGGAGGCGAAGATCGCCCCCAGCAGCCCGAGCAGCAGCAGCGGGAAGACGAACCCGAAGAACGCGGCGGACGGATTGCGCCAGAACAGCCGGCGCTCCAGGCGGTACTGCCGCCAGGTCAGGGCGACGTCAGACACGGGCGACCGCCTGCACGGGCTGGTCGGCCGCGTCGTCGCCGGTGAGCTGGAGGTAGACGTCCTCGAGCGACGGCCGCCGCACGGTCAGCTCGGCGACCGTGCCGCCGCGCGCCAGCGCGGCGCTGGTGAGCTCGTGCACCAGCGCCGTCGGGTCGTCGACCTCGCGTTGGTGGGCGCGCCCGTCCGCGTCGCGCCAGCTGACCTGCGCGCGGGTGGCGGCGCCGACGCCGAGCTCGGCGGGCGCCCCGATCGCCAGGATGCGGCCGTTCTTGACGATCGCGACGCGGTCGCAGTGCTGCTGGGCCTCGTCGAGGTAGTGCGTGGTGAGCAGCACGGTCTTGCCGAGCGCCCGCAGCCCGCGGATCGCGTCCCAGGCCTGGCGCCGAGCAGCGGGGTCGAATCCCGTCGTGGGCTCGTCGAGGAAGATGAGCTCCGGGTCGCCGACGAGCGCGAGCGCGAGGTCCAGCCGCCGCGCCTGGCCGCCGCTCAGCGTCCGGATCCGCGCGCCCGCCTTGTCCTCCAGGCCGCAGAGCGCGATGACCTCCTCGACGCCGCGGGGGTGCGGGTACAGCGACGCCCAGTGCGCGAGCGCCTCGCGTACGCTGAGGAACCGGTACATCCCGCTGGACTGCAGGACGATCCCGACCTGCTCGCGGAGCGCCCGCGGGCGCGACTCGGGGTCGAGGCCGAGCACCGCGACCTCGCCGCCGTCCCGGGCGCGGTAGCCCTCGAGGACCTCCACGGTGGTCGTCTTGCCGGCCCCGTTGGGCCCGAGCAGGCCGAACACCTCGCCGCGCGCGACCGAGAAGTCGATCCCCCGCACGGCCTCGTGGGTCCCGTAGGCCTTGCGCAGGTCGCGCACCACGATGGCTTCGGGCGGCTCGCTCACAGCCGCCCATGGTATTCCCGGGGCCACCTCAGCCCGGCGTTCGCTTGCGCGGCGGCACGGGGACATGTGACGATCGGCCGATGGCGCGCCGGTCCGACCTGCGGCAGGTCCGCATGACCGCCGCGACTGACAAGCTGCCGCCCGTGCGATGCGCGTGCATCGACATCGGCTCGAACACCACCCGGCTGCTGGTGGCCGAGGCCGATCCCCACCGGCCCGGCGCGCTGCGCGAGGTGACGGTCGTCCGGGCGTTCACCAGGCTCGGCGCCGGGCGCTCGCCGGACGGCGCCATCGACCCCGCCAAGATCGAGCTGACCGCGGCCACGGTGGCCGAGCAGGCGGCGGCCGCCCGCGCCGCGGGGGCGGACCGCCTGCGGTGCGTCGCGACCGCCGCGATCCGCGCCGCGCCCAACGGGCCGGAGCTGTGCCGCGCCGTGGCCGCGGCCGCAGGGCTCGACGTCCGTGTCCTCACCGGCGAGGAGGAGGCCGCGCTCGCCTTCCGCGGCGCCATCGCCTGCGCGCCCGATCCGCCGCCGGACGGCCCCGTCGGCGTGGTGGACGTCGGCGGCGGCTCGACCGAGCTCGTCGTCGGCACCGTGGCCGGCGGGGTGAGCTGGTGGGTCTCGCTCCCCGGCGGGTCCTCGAGCGCGACGGAGGCGGCGGGCAACGGCACGACGCTGCGGGAGCACGTCGCGGCGCTGTTCGCCGGCGTGCGCCCGCCGCGCCCGCAGGTGGCCTACGCCGTCGGCGGCAGCGCCACGTCGCTCGCGCGCCTGCTCGGACCCGAGCTCACGCCCGAGGTGCTCGGGCGTGGGCTCGCGCTGCTGGAGGCGACGGCGCCCGCGGTCCTCGCCGCGCGCTTCGACCTGCACGCCGAGCGGGTCCGGATCCTGCCCGCGGGCCTGGTGCTGCTCGACGCCGCCGCCCGGGCGCTCGGCGCCCCGTTGCGCATCGCCTCCGGCGGGCTTCGGGAGGGTGTCGTGCTCACGGAGCTCGACACCGTGCCAGGATGAGGGCTGATGGCCAAGGCACGTGAGATCCCCGGCCTGCGCGCCGATCTGCCCTACGCCGCGGCCGCGGCCGCGACGATCCGGGTGCGCACGCAGGAGCTGTTCGACCATGCCGAGGGCGTGCTCGACACGTCGGACATCGAGCGCGTGCACGACATGCGCGTCGCGACCCGCCGGCTGCGCGCCGCGCTGGAGATCTACGGGCCCTGCTTCGAGCCCCGTCTCTACAAGGGCGTCCTGAGCGAGGTCAAGGCGCTCGCCGACGCCCTCGGCGCCCGGCGCGACCCCGACGTCCAGCTCGAGGGCCTGGAGGCGCTCGCCGGGACGATGGGCGAGGCGGTCAAGCC
>JAXDGY010000444.1:0-12647 GCA_034664785.1 Solirubrobacteraceae bacterium | reverse complement strand
ACTTACATCATGCTGACCACCCTGACCCCTGAGGGTGTGCAGACGGTCAAGAACAACCCGCAGCGCATCCGCGAGGTCAACAAGGAGGTCGAGCAGCTCGGTGCGACGGTCACCGCGCAGTGGTCGACCCTCGGACGCTTCGACTTCGTGAACATCGTCGAGGCTCCCGACGAGGCGACCATGGCCCGCGTCTCGCTCGAGCTGGGCTCCCGCGGCACCGGGCGCTACGAGACCCTCGCAGCGATCCCGATCGACGACTTCATCGCGAGTCTGTGAGCGGCAGCCGGCCACGCGCGCAGCGCCGGCAGCAGTGAAGGTCCTCGTCGTCGGCGCGGGCGGCCGCGAGCACGCGATCGTCCGCGCGCTGGCCCGCTCGCCGCAGCGCCCGGAGCTGCTCTGCGCGCCGGGGAACCCCGGCATCGCGCAGGACGCCCGGGTGGCCGCCGTCGGCGTCGACGACGTCCCCGGCCTCGTGGCCCTGGCGCGCGAGGAGGGCGTCGGGCTCGTCGTCGTCGGTCCGGAGGCGCCGCTGGTCGCGGGCCTCGTCGACGCGCTCGCCGACGCGGGCATCCCGGCCTACGGACCGAGCGCCGCGGCGGCCGCGCTGGAGGGCTCCAAGGCGTTCGCGAAGGAGATCATGGCCGCGGCCGGCGTCCCGACCGCGGGCTGGGCGACGGTGGGCACCGTCGAGGCGGGGATGGCCGCGATCGGCGGCTATCCCGTCGTGCTGAAGGAGGACGGCCTGGCCGCGGGCAAGGGCGTGGTGATCGCGCAGGACGAGGCGGAGGCGCGAGCGGCGCTGGAGGCGTTCCTCGTCGAGCGCCGGTTCGGCGGGGACCGCGTCCTCGTGGAGGAGTTCCTGGAGGGCGAGGAGCTGTCCGTGCTCGCCCTCTGCGACGGGGACCGGGCCGTCCCGATGGCGCCGGCGCAGGACTACAAGCGCATCTTCGACGGGGACGCGGGCCCCAACACGGGCGGGATGGGGTCCTACTCGCCGGTGGCCGGCGTGGACGACGCGCAGCTCGCCGAGATCGCCCGCACGGTCCACCAGCCCGTCGTCGACGAGCTCGCGCGCCGCGGCACGCCGTTCCGGGGGACGCTCTACGCCGGGCTGATGCTCACCGCCGACGGACCGCGCGTCCTGGAGTTCAACGCGCGCTTCGGCGACCCGGAGACCCAGGCCGTCCTGCCCCGGCTGCGGTCCGACCTGCTCGCCCTGATGCTCGCGAGCGCCGGCGTCGGGGGCGCCGACCTCGCCGGCGCGACGCTCGACTGGGCCCCCGACTGGGCGGTCACGGTGGTGCTGGCCAGCGCCGGTTACCCCGCGTCGTCGTCGAGCGGCGACCCCATCGCCGGGCTCGACGCGGTCACCGGCGCGGAGGTCACCCACGCGGGCACCGCGCTCGCCGGCGGCGCCCTCGTCACCGCCGGGGGCAGGGTCCTGAACGTCACCGGGCTGGGCCCCGACGCGGCGGCCGCGCGCCGGGCCGCCTACGCTGCGGCGGACGTGATCACCTTCAACGGCCGCCAGCTGCGGCACGACATCGCGCTGCGCGCGGTGGAGAGGACAGGATGACCGGACAGCAGGTCGAGCAGGTCGGCGAGATGACCGAGGAGGTGCTCGCGCCCATGACGGCGCCCACCGGCGACGGCCCGCGCGTCGGGATCATCATGGGCTCCGCCTCCGACATGGAGACGATGGAGAAGGCCGGCACGGTGCTGCGCGAAGCGGAGATCCCCTACGAGATCGAGGTCATGTCGGCCCATCGCGATCCCGACCGGGTCGCGGAGTACTGCCGGTCGGCCCGCCGCCGCGGGCTGCGGGTCATCATCGCCGGCGCCGGCCTGTCGGCCGCGCTGCCGGGGGTCGCCGCCGCGCACACCGACCTGCCCGTCATCGGGGTCCCGCTCTCGGGACGCCTGAGCGCCGCGGGCGGCCTCGACGCGATCCTGTCCGTCGGGCAGATGCCGCCGGGCGTCCCCGTCGCCGCCGTGGGCCTGGACAACGCCCGCAACGCCGCGCACCTCGCGGTCCGCATCCTGGGAGCCTGAGCATGGCCGAGCCGGTCGTCGAGCGCCTCGACCTGAAGCGCCGTCGGGGCCTGGGCGAGATCGTCTCGGACGCGTTCGCCCTGTTCGCCGCCCACTCCGGCGTCTTCTTCACCGCGACGCTGCTCGTGGTGGCGCCCGTCACCGTGCTCGTGGACGGCGTGTGGGGCCGGATGCTCGCGGACGGGATGGACGCCAACGGGCCCGCCGCCGCGACGCTGGTGTCCACGCTGCTGACGACGGTGCTGATCCCGCCCCTGGTGACCGCGGTGCACGTGGGGGCGGTCCTCGGCCTCTCGCAGGGCGTGGCCCCGACCCTCGGCGGCGTCCTGCGCGGCGCGCTGGGGCTCTACGGGCCGCTGCTCGTCGTCCTGCTGCTCTTCGCCCTCGCGGTGACCGGCGGCCTGATCCTGCTGATCATCCCCGGCATCTGGCTCAGCATCCGCTGGTACTTCGGGCTCCAGGTCGTGGTCGTCGAGGGCCTGCGCGGGATGGCCGCGCTGCGCCGCAGCGGCGAGCTGGTCGACGGCCGCTGGTGGCGGGTGTTCACGACCCTGCTCGTGCTCGCGCTGCTCACGGCGCTGCTGGCCGGCGTGGTCACCACGCTCGTCGGCGCGGCCGGCAACGCGCTGATCTACGTCGTCGTGCTCACCGTGATGCAGAGCGTCGCGCTGTCCGTGGCCGCGCTCGGCGGGACGCTGCTGTTCTTCGACCTCCGCGAGCACGCGCCGTGATCCCCCGCTACACGCGGCCGGAGCTCGGCGCGCTGTGGACCGAGCAGGCCAAGCTGCAGGCCTGGCGGGACGTGGAGGTGGCGGCCTGCGAGGAGATGGAGGGCCCCACGCCGCAGGAGCTCGAGGCGATCCGGCAGGCGACGTTCACCGTCGAGGCGGTCCAGGAGCGCGAGGCCGTCACCGACCACGACGTCGCCGCGTTCGTGGACGTCCTGAGCGAGAGCGCCGGGCCGGCGGGCCGCTGGATCCACTTCGGGCTGACGTCCTCCGACGTCCTGGACACCGCGCTCGCGCTGCAGCTCGAGCGCGTCGGAGCGATCGTCGTGCCCCAGGCGCGCGAGCTCGCCCGCGCGCTGGCCGAGCAGGCGCGCGCGCACGTCGACACGGTCTGCGTGGGCCGCACCCATGGCGTGCACGCCGAGCCGACGACGTTCGGCATCAAGCTCGCGGGCTTCGCCATGGAGGCAGCGCGGAACGCCGACCGCCTCGAGCGCGCGTTCGCCCAGGCCGCCACCGGCGCGCTGTCCGGGGCCGTCGGCACCTACGCGGCCACCTCGCCCGACTTCGAGCGGCGCGTGCTGGCGCGCCTCGGCCTGGCCGCCGAGCCCGTCTCCACGCAGGTGGTCCCCCGCGACCGGCACGCCGAGCTGCTCCAGGCGGTGGCGCTGGCCGGCGCCGGGCTGGAGCGCCTGGCCACCGAGATCCGCCACCTGCAGCGCACCGAGGTGCGCGAGGTCGAGGAGCCGTTCCGCTCCGGGCAGCAGAAGGGCTCCAGCGCGATGCCGCACAAGCGCAACCCGATCAACACCGAGCGGGTCACGGGCCTCGCGCGGGTCCTGCGCGGCTACGCGCAGACGGGCCTGGAGAACGTCGCGCTGTGGCACGAGCGGGACATCTCGCACTCGGGCGCGGAGCGCATCGTCCTGCCCGACGCCACGATCGCGCTGCACTACGCGACGCACGTGATGCTGCGGATCGTCCGGGGCATGGTCGTCCACCCGGAGCGCATGCTGGAGAACCTCGGGCTGACCCACGGGGCGCTGTTCTCCCAGCGGCTGCTGCTGGCGCTCGTGTCGGCGGGGCGGACGCGCGACGAGGCCTACCGGGTGGCGCAGGAGCTCGCCCAGCGGGCCTGGGACGAGCGGACCGACCTGCGCGCGCTGGTCGAGGCGGACCCGCGCTGCGCGGACCTCGACCCCGAGGCGATCTTCGACCTCGCGCACTACACGCGCCACGCGCCCGAGATCGTCGGTCGCCTGGACGCGGTCGTCGGTCCTCCTTGACCGCAGGTCTTTCGGCGCCTATAGTTTTCGTTGCAAAGGAAACTTCACGGCACCGAAAGACAACTTGACCTTCCCATCCAGCTCCCGCTTCGAGCCCCACGTCCTGCGCATCGCGGTCGTGATCGTGCTCGGGGCGATCATGTCCGTCCTCGACACGACGATCGTCAACGTCGCGCTGGACACCCTCTCGCAGGACCTCGGGAGCCCGCTCGACTCGATCCAGTGGGTCGTCACCGGCTACCTGCTGTCGCTCGCCGCGGTCATCCCGATCACGGGCTGGGCGGCGCGCCGCTTCGGCTCGCGCCGCCTCTACATCGCCTCGCTGGCGCTCTTTACGATCGCCTCGGCGCTGTGCGGCCTGGCGTGGTCGACGAGCTCGCTCATCGGCTTCCGCGTCCTGCAGGGCGTCGCCGGCGGCATGATCATGCCGATCGGGCAGATGATCCTCGTCAAGGCCGTCGGCCCGAAGCACGTCGGCCGCATCATGGGCATCATCGGCGTGCCGATCGTCCTCGCGCCGGTCTTCGGCCCCACGCTCGGCGGCCTGCTCGTCCAGCACGCCGGGTGGGAGTGGATCTTCCTCGTGAACGTCCCCATCGGGATCCTCGCCGTCATCGCCGGCCTGAAGCTGCTGCCCGCCGACACCCCCGAGGAGGCCGGCAAGCTCGACGCGACGGGCCTGGCCCTCGTCACCACGGGCGTCGTGGGCGTGACCTACGGGCTGGCCGAGAGCGGGACCGCGGGCAGCCTGACCGCGGGGCGCGTCGTCGTCCCGCTCGTCGCCGGGCTGGTGCTCGTCGGCCTGTTCGTGCTGCGCGCGCTGCGCATCGAGCGCCCGCTGCTCGACGTGCGGCTCTACGCGAACAAGGCCTTCGCGGCCGCATCCGTCTCGACGTTCTGCCTCGGGGCCGCGCTGTTCGGCGCGATGATCCTGATGCCGCTGTACTTCCAGACCGTCCGCGGGGAGGACGCGGTCCACACGGGCCTGCTGCTCGCGCCGCAGGGCATCGGCGCCGCGCTGGCGATGGTGGCCTCGGGCCGCGCGACCGAGCGCTTCGGCGGCGGTCCGGTTGCCCTCGCGGGCGGCCTGGTCGCCGCGCTCGGCACGTTGCCCTTCGTGCTCATCGGGGCCGGCACGTCGTACTGGCTGATCGGCGCCGCGATGGTCGTGCGCGGCTTCGGGATCGGCATGTCCTTCATGCCGGCGATGACCGCGGCCTTCGCCGTGCTGCGCCCCGACCAGGTCAACGACGCCTCGCCGCAGCTCAACACCCTGCAGCGGGTCGGCGGGTCGATCGGCACCGCGATCCTCACCGTGGTCCTGCAGGGCAAGCTCGACGCGGCGGGCGCGAGCCCCGCGCCCGCCGCGGCCGCGAGCGCCTTCGGGAGCACGTACTGGTGGGTCCTCGCGGTCACGCTGGTGGCGCTCGTGCCGGCCGCCGTCCTGACGCTCGTCGAGCGCCGCGCCCGCGCCACCGCGGTTCCCGCGCCGCTTGCGGGGCGCGAGGCGGCCGACGAGATGCTCGAAGGTGTGGCAGCGTGAGCGCCGTGCCCGCCGATCCGCCAGCCGGCGCCGAGCGCCAGGCCGCCGTCGACGCCGTCTCGCGGGCGTTGCGGGAGGTGCTCGCCGCCGAGCGCCGCCTGCGGGGCCGCGACCAGCAGCGCCGCGACGGGCTGAGCTTCGCGCAGGTCCGGGCGCTCTTCGTCCTGGGCGAGGAGGACGAGATGCCCGCGGGGAAGCTCGCCCTCGCGGCCGAGCTGTCGCCGGCCAGCGTGACGCAGATGCTCGACCACCTCGAGCCCGCGGGGATCGTGGAGCGCCGGCGCTCGGCGGAGGACCGCCGCGTCGTCGTCGTGACCCTGACCGAGCAGGGCCGTGCCCTGCTCGCCGCCAAGCGCGAGGTCTGGCAGCAGCACTGGCGCGAGGCGCTCGCGGACCTGTCCGACGACGAGCTTGCCGCCGCGGCCGGCGTGCTCGGCCGCGTGCGCGGGCTGTTCGAGTCGCTCTAGCCCGTCGGGGAGGAGGCCGGGCGCAGGACGGCCGGCGTCAGCTCGCGGAACGCGTCCGGCGTCTCGAGCGGCGCGAGCAGGATCGTCCTACGGCGCGGGCGCCGGTGTCGTCGTGGTCGCGGGCGGCGTGGCCTGCGGCGCCGGCGTGGCCTGCGGCGCCGTGGACTGCGGTGCGACCGATGGCGTCGTCGTCGTGGGCGTCGTGGCCTGCGGGGTGGTGACCGTCGTCGTCTGCGCCGGGACCGTCGTGGTCACCGTCGTGGCCGGCGCGGTCGTCGTCTGGGTGGAGGTCGTGGTGGCCGGCGCGGCGCTCCTCCGGCTCGACCGCGAGCTGCCGTCGAACAGCGTGGTGCTGCGGCCGCCGCCGAGCACCGACTTGCCCGCGACCAGGTCCGGCACCGTGTAGGCGAGGACGCAGATCAGGAACCCCGCGAGGCCGGTCAGCACGGCCAGGCGCACGTTGAACCGCCGGCGTCCGGTGTCGTAGAACCGGACGGGCCCGGCCTCGGCGCCCGGCTCGGGCGGGAAGACGGGCGGCGGGGCGCCCTCCTGCATCGCGGCCGGCACGTCGCCCGGCATCCGGCGGCGCGGCAGCGCCGGGGCGACGGTCGCGATGCGGTCGACCGGGCGCTGGAGCCCCTCGCGGATCAGCGCGACGATGACCGGCGTCATCGCCGCGCTGAACAGCGTCCCCGGGGCCCAGATGCGGGAGACGACGAAGGCGGCCACGGCGGACGCGACGGCGGTGATGAGCAGGGTCTTGAGGTCGACCTGCGAGGCCCGCGCCGCAGGCGGCGGGTCCTGGACGCGGGGCTCGGCGCGCGGACGGGTGTCGGGGCGATGGGACATGCCGGGGGAGGCGCCGCGGGAGGCAGCGCCCGGTGCCGGGGCCGGAGCGCTCCCGGGCCCGCGGCGGGTCTCCTGTTGTAGCGCATGGGCGCCCGCCTCCGACTCGCGACCCGGTCCCCGCGCCGCCCTGGCGCCGCCGCGACGCTCGCTAGCATCCTCTCGCGTGACCGCCCTCGACCTCCCGCTGATCGCGCGTGGCAAGGTCCGTGAGCTCTACGACCTGGGCGACGCCCTGCTCATGGTCGCCTCGGACCGGATCTCGACCTACGACGTCGTCCACCCGACACCCATTCCCGGCAAGGGCCAGGTCCTCACGGGCCTGAGTGCCTTCTGGTTCGACCGCACGGCCGACCTCGTCCCGAACCACGTCATCTCCTACACCGACGACGTGCCCGAGGCGGTCCGCGGGCGCGGCGTGAAGGTCCGCAAGCTGCGGATGCTGCCGGTGGAGTGCGTCGTGCGCGGCTACATCACCGGGTCGGGGTGGAAGGACTACGAGGCGACCGGCGCGGTCTCGGGCATCGCGCTGCCCGCCGGGCTGCAGGAGTCCCAACAGCTGCCCGAGCCGATCTTCACCCCGTCCACCAAGGCCGAAGAGGGCCACGACGAGGCCATCGACCTCGAGGGAGCGGTCGCCGCCGTCGGCGACCGTGGGCTCGTCGAGGCTGCCCGCGACGCGTCGCTGGCGCTCTACCGCGCCGCCGCCGACCACGCCCGCTCGCGCGGGGTCATCCTCGCCGACACGAAGTTCGAGTTCGGCGTGGACGACGCCGGGACGCTGGTCCTCGCCGACGAGGTCCTGACCCCGGACTCCTCGCGCTACTGGCCCGCCGACACCTACGCGCCGGGCCGCGGGCAGCCGAGCTTCGACAAGCAGTACGTCCGCGACTGGGCCGCCTCGAGCGGCTGGGACAAGGCGCCGCCCGCCCCGGCGATCCCCGAGGACATCGTCGCGGGGACCCGCGAGCGGTACGTCGAGGCCTACGAGCGCATCACCGGCGAGCCGTTCAGCGCTTGGCTGCAGCGGACCGGCGCCGCGTCGTGAGGGCGCAGGTCCTCATCCGCCCCAAGGCCGGGATCCTCGACCCGCAGGGCGTCGCCGTGGAGCAGGCGCTCCCCGCCCTCGGGTTCTCCGGGGTCTCCGACGTCCGGATCGGCCGCCTGGTCGAGCTCGAGGTCGACGACCCGGCGCAGCTCGAGGCGATGTGCGAGCGCCTGCTGGCCAACCCGCTCATCGAGGACTACGAGATCGTGGGGCGCTGATGCGCTTCGGGGTCGTGCAGTTCCCGGGGACGTGCGACGAGCGGGACGCGCTGCTGGCCTGCGGCCAGGTCGGTGACGCCGAGCTGCTGTGGCACGGCGACGCCGATCTCAAGGGCGTCGACGCGGTCGTCATCCCGGGCGGGTTCTCCTACGGGGACTACCTGCGGGTCGGGGCGATCGCCCGCTTCTCGCCGGTCATGTCGGCGGTCTCCGCCTTCGCCCGCGAGGGCGGCCCGGTGCTCGGCATCTGCAACGGCTTCCAGGTGCTCTGCGAGGCAGGGCTGCTCCCGGGCGCGCTGCTGCCCAACCTCGAGCGCCGCTTCATCTGCCGCCAGCTCGACATCGAGGTGGTCGACGCCGGGACGCCGTGGACGCGCGCGCTCTCCGCGGGGCAGCTGCTGTCGATCCCGGCCAAGCACACGACGGGCCGCTGGTACGCGCCGCCCGCGCTGCTCGACGACGTCCGCGTGGTCTTCCGCTATGCCCACGACGGCAATCCGAACGGCTCGACCAACGACGTCGCGGGCGTCGCCAACGCCGCAGGCAACGTCGTCGGCCTGATGCCGCACCCCGAGCACGCGATCGACGCGCTGCGCGGCTCGGTCGACGGGCTCGGGCTGTTCGCGTCGCCGGCCGGGGCGCTCGCCGGTGCCTGACGTGGGCACGCTGCCCGGCGTCGACGACGCCGTCGCCCTGGGCCTGACGCCGGCCGAGTACGAGCTGGTCTGCGACGAGCTCGGCCGCCCGCCCAACCAGGTGGAGCTCGCGATGTTCTCGCTCATGTGGAGCGAGCACTGCTCCTACAAGCACTCGCGCAAGCTCCTGCGGACGCTGCCGACCGAGGGGCCCCGCGTGGTCATGGGGCCGGGCGAGAACGCGGGCGCGGTGTCCGTGGGCGACGGCCTGGTCTGCGCCTTCAAGGTCGAGTCGCACAACCACCCCAGCGCGGTGGAGCCCTTCCAGGGCGCGGCCACGGGCGTCGGCGGCATCCTGCGCGACATCTTCGCCCTCGGCGCGCGGCCGATCGCGGTGCTCGACTCGCTGCGCTTCGGCGAGCCGACGTCGGAGCGCTCCCGCTACCTGCTCGACCGCGCGGTGGCCGGCATCGGCCACTACGGCAATTCGATCGGCGTCCCGACGATCGGCGGCGAGGTCTACTTCGAGGGTCCCTACGAGACGAACTGCCTGGTCAATGCGATGGCGCTCGGGCTCGTGCGCGAGGACGCCGTCATCCGCTCGGCCGCCTCCGGCGTCGGCAACGCGGTCGTCCTCTTCGGCGCCTCGACGGGGCGCGACGGGATCGGCGGCGCGTCCGTCCTGGCCTCCGCGGAGTTCGGGGAGGACGATGCGGCCAAGCGCCCGTCGGTCCAGGTCGGCGACCCGTTCGAGGAGAAGAAGCTCCTGGAGTGCTCGCTCGAGCTGCTCGAGCGCGGGCTGCTCGTCGCCCTGCAGGACCTCGGGGCGGCCGGGCTCACGTCGAGCGCGTCGGAGATGGCGTCCAAGGGCGAGGTCGGCATCGACCTCGACGTGGGCCTCGTGCCCCTGCGCGAGGCCGACATGGAGCCGTTCGAGATCATGGTCTCCGAGTCCCAGGAGCGGATGCTCTGCGTCTGCGAGCCCGCGCGCGTCGACGAGGTCCTGGCCGTCTGCGCGAAGTGGGAGGTCCACGGGACGGCGATCGGGACGGTCACCGACACCGGGCACATGCGCATCCTGCGTCACGGCGAGCTCGTGGGCGAGGTGCCCGTCGCCGCGCTGGTGGACGACTGCCCGCTCTACGACCTGGAGCCCGAGCGCCCCGCGGCCGGCCTCTACCCGCCCCCGCCGGCGGTGCTGGACGCCGGGGCGTCGCTCCGCGACGCGCTGCTCGCGCTCATCGGCTCGCCCAACGTCGCGTCGCGGCTGCCGCTCTTCCAGCAGTACGACTGGCTCGTGCAGTCGCGGACGGTCCGCCGGCCTGCCGAGGCCGACGCCGCGGTGCTCCAGCTGCCGGGCGGGACGGGGCTGGCGGTCTCGATCGACGGCAACGGGCGCCGGGTGGCGGCCGATCCGTACACGGGGACGGTCGCCACGGCGCTGGAGTGCGCGGCCAACCTCGCGTGCGTGGGCGCCGAGCCGCTCGGCACGACGAACAACCTGAACTTCGGCAACCCCGAGAAGGGGCACATCGCCTGGCAGCTCACCGAGGCCGTGCGGGGCCTCGGGGACGCATGCCGGGCGCTGGGCGCGCCGATCGTCGGCGGCAACGTCTCGCTCTACAACGAGGGCCTCGAGGGCCCGATCTACCCCACGCCCGTCGTCGGGATGGTCGGCGAGCTGCCCGACGTGACGCGGGCGGGCCGGCTCGGCTTCGCCGCCGAGGGCGACGCGGTCGCCCTCGTGGGCTGGGACGCGTCGCCGTCGCTGGCGGCCTCCGAGCTGGCCAAGCTGCGCGGCGAGGCGCTGCCCGACGGGCTGGACCCGATCGACGTCGAGCACGTCATCGGCGTGCAGGCGGCGGTGCGCGACGCCGTGCGCTCGGGAGCGATCAGCTCCGCGCACGACATCGCCGAGGGCGGCTTCCTGGTCGCCGTCGCGGAGTGCTGCCTGGCGGGCGGTCTCGGGGCGCGCCTGGAGCTCGTCACGTCCTCGGCGCCCTGGGAGCAGCTCTTCGGCGAGCGGCCCGGCGGCTTCGTGGTCTCCGGTCCGCGCGCGGCGCTGGAGGCGCTCGGAGAGCGGGTGCCCGTCGACGTCTTCGGGACGGTCGGCGGCTCCGCGCTCGAGGTCGGGCTCGGGGACGAGCGGGTCGAGGTCGGGCTCGACGCGCTGCGCGGCGCCCACGGGGCGCTGGCGCCGCTGTTCCCCTGACCCGCCTGCGCGTGGGCGCGGGGCGGGTCAGGCGATGGGCGGACCGCTACCGGCGGCGGTCGGCGACGTCGTCGCGCACGGCGCCGGCGTCGTCGGTCTCCTGGGCGAAGCGCGAGTCGCGCTCGCGGCTGTCGCGGTCGAAGAGCCGCTCGCGACCGCCCTCGGCGCGCGCGGGGCGCTCCTCGACGATCTCGCGCTCCTCGACGACGCGCGCCCGGCCGGGATCGCTGTCGCGGTCGGGAAGGATCTCATCGTCACGCAGCCCCTGCTCGGTCAGTCCGGCGCGCTCCTGGTGGAGCTCGGCCTCGGCCCGCGACGCCTGGGCGCGATGCTCGGCGGCCTCGGCCTCCATGCGCTGCGCACGCGCCTGCTGGGCGGCGCGATCGGCCTCGGCGGTCCGGGCGTCCGCCTCGGTGCGGTGCTGCTCGGCGACCTCGGTGCGACGGGCCTCGAGCTCGCGCTGGCGCCGGCGCTCGGCGGCCTGGGCGCGCATCCGCGGCAGGACCGCGAGCGCGAGCAGCACGAGCACGACGACGACGATGATCAGGACGATCAAGCCTGTGGACATGCAGGTCACTCCTTGATGGGTGGATATGTCCCCACTGTGCGGGATGCCCGCCGGCCACCGGACCAAACGCGGCCGGGGCCGCTGCTAGCCTTGAGGTCGCCGTCCGGACACCGGTTCCCCGGTCCACGCGGCCCGCGCCATGAGCCTCGATCCCCCCGACCTCGACCAGCGCGAGGGCCCGCGCGACGAGTGCGGCGTGTTCGGCATCTTCGGACCCGAGCACGACGTCTCCCGCCTCGCGTACTTCGCGCTCTACGCCCTCCAGCACCGCGGGCAGGAGTCCGCGGGGATCGCCGCGGCCGACACCGGCGGCTACATCATCACGCAGCGCTCGCTCGGCCTGGTCAACCAGGTCTTCAAGGAGCATGACCTGCGCGCGCTGGGCGGGGACCTGGCCATCGGTCACGTCCGCTACTCGACCACCGGCTCCAACGAGTGGGAGAACTCCCAGCCCGTGCACCGCAGCGCGGGCAGCGGCGGCAATCGCCGGGAGCTCGCCCTCGCCCACAACGGCAACCTGATCAACGCGGTCGAGCTGCACAGCGAGCTCCGGGAGCAGGGCGTCGCGTTCACCTCGACCTCCGACTCCGAGATCATCGCGGCCGCCCTCTCGTCGCACCCGGCGGAGACCATCGAGGAGGCGATCGCGGACGTCGTCCCGCGGCTGCAGGGCGCCTTCTCCACCGTGGTCATGACCAACGACCGCGTCGTCGCCTTCCGCGACCCCGCGGGCCTGCGGCCGCTCGTCCTCGGCAAGCTGGGCGACCGCTGGTGCGTGGCGTCGGAGTCCTGCGCGCTGGACATCATCGGCGCCAAGCTGGTCCGCGACGTCGAGCCGGGCGAGCTGGTCTCGATCTCGGCCGCCGGCCTGGAGACGCGGATCGTCGCGCACTCGGAGCGCAAGGCGTTCTGCGTCTTCGAGTACATCTACTTCGCGCGGCCGGACTCGCGCATGAACGGCGACGTCCTGCAGGCCGCACGCGGCCGCATGGGGGAGATCCTGGCCCGGGAGTCGCCGGCGCCGGACGCCGACCTGGTGATCGC
>JAXDGY010000443.1:0-3527 GCA_034664785.1 Solirubrobacteraceae bacterium | reverse complement strand
CAGGCGCCGTCGGAGGACTCATGGCGGACCTCCTCCTCAGCGCCGGCGCCGACGTCGTCGTGGTGGACGTCGCCGCGCCGCCCGCGGGGGTCGCCCCGCCGTGGGCGTACGTCCCCGGCGACGTCTGTGTCATGGACGCCGCGGTCGTCGCGGAGCTGCGGCGCGCCGACATCGTGGTGCTCGCCGTGCCCGAGGGCGCGGCGCTGGCGGCGGTGCCGGCGCTGGCGCGCGAGCTCCGGCCCGGCGCGCTGCTCGTCGACACGCTCTCGGTGAAGACCGGGATCGTCGCGGCGCTCGCCGCGCACGCGGCGCACCTCGAAGCGGTCAGCCTCAACCCGATGTTCGCGCCGGCCCTCGGGTTCGACGGCCGCGCGGTCGCCGCGGTCGTCGTCCACGACGGACCGCGAGCGCGGGCGCTGCTCGATGCGATCGGCCGCCGCGGCGGCCGGGTCGCGGAGGTCGAGGCGGACGAGCACGACCGGGTCGCCGCCGCCACGCAGGCGCTGACGCACGCGGCCGTGCTCGCGTTCGGCCTCGCGCTGGACGAGCTCGGCGTCGCGGTCGAGGACCTCGGCGCGATGGCGACGCCGCCGCACGTCACGCTGCTGGCGCTGCTCGCCCGCGTCGCATCCGGCGGCCCGGAGACGTACTGGGACGTCCAGGCGGGCAACCCCCACGCCCGCCGCGCCCGCACGGCGCTGGCGTCGGGCCTCGCCACGCTCGCCGACGCGGCAGACCGCGGGACCGGCGGCGACTTCGCGGCCATCCTGCAGCGCGCGCACGCGAGCCTCGGCCCGGACGGCGACGCCTACGCCGGCCTCTGCGAGGAGCTGTTCGCCGTCGCCCGCCCGCCGGCGCCGCTGGTCGCGCACGATGAGAGGTCACTCGAGCCGTTCCCGAAGGCGGAGCTGAGGCACGCACCATGATGATCGTGATGAAGCAGCATGCGACGGAGGACCAGTTCCAGGCCGTCATCGAGCGGATCGAATCCACCGGCGCTCGTGCCCGCCGCTCCAGCGGGGTCGAGGTGACCACGATCGCGGCGATCGGCGATCGCGAGCACATCGCCCTCCTCGAGCTCGACGGGGCGCCGGGGGTCGACCGCGTCGTCCCGATCCTGAAGCCCTACAAGCTCGCCTCGAGGCAGGTCCGCCACGGTGAGCGCTCGGTGCTCGAGATCGGCGGGCGCAAGGTGGGCGGGGACCATTTCGCCCTGATCGCCGGCCCGTGCACGGTCGAGTCGCGGGCCCAGCTGTTGACCACCGCGCACTGCGTCGACGCCGGGGGCGCGACGATGCTGCGCGGCGGCGCCTACAAGCCGCGCACCAGCCCGTACGCGTTCCAGGGGCTCGGCACCGAGGCCCTGCGGCTGCTGGCCGAGGCCAAGGCGCAGACCGGCCTGCCGATCGTCACCGAGCTGATGGACGCGCGCGACGTCGAGGCGGTGATCGAGGTGGCCGACGTCGTCCAGATCGGGGCGCGCAACATGCAGAACTACGCGCTGCTGACCGAGGTGGGGCGCTCGGGGTGCCCGGCGCTGATCAAGCGCGGCCTGTCGAGCACGCTGGAGGAGCTGCTGCTGGCGGCCGAGTACGTGCTCAAGGAGGGCAACGAGAACGTGATGCTGTGCGAGCGCGGGATCCGCACGTTCGAGACCGCCTACCGCTTCACGCTCGACCTCACGGCGGTGCCGGTGCTCAAGGAGCTGAGCCACCTGCCGGTCGTCGTCGACCCCAGCCACGCGCCCGGCCGGCGGGACCTCGTCGAGCCGCTCAGCCTGGCCGCGGCCGCCGCGGGCGCCGACGGCATCATCGTCGAGGTCCACCCGGCGCCGGAGGAGGCGATCTGCGACGGGCCGCAGCAGCTGCGGACCGAGGACTT
This sequence comes from Solirubrobacteraceae bacterium, assembly GCA_034664785.1. Taxonomy (GTDB): domain Bacteria; phylum Actinomycetota; class Thermoleophilia; order Solirubrobacterales; family Solirubrobacteraceae; genus Paraconexibacter. Next base: position 1,646 of record JAXDGY010000443.1, on the reverse strand, counting down.
CGCGCGCTACGCCGAGAAGGTCAGAGCGGTCGCGGCCATCGCGGGCAAGACGTCGTGGATGGCCGCCGCGGCGTGAGCCGCGGCAGGCAGGGGCGCCGGCTCAGGATCCCGTGATCAGGTGGCGGCTCAGGCCGGGGCGGCACGGCCCGCAGCGGGCGCCTCGGGCCTCGCCGCGGCCGGCCTGCGCGCCTGCCACAGCGCCACGGCGAGCGCTCCGAGTCCCACGACCGTCGCGGCGAGCCCGACGAGGGCACCCGCCACCGGGATGAGGGCGAGCACGCGCAGGATCGCCCAACCGGCCAGCAGCGCCACCCAGGGCGACGTCGACCGGTCGCGCAGCACCCGGCGCCCGACGATCCAGGCGGTCGTCGTGTACGCGATGAGCAGCACGGGGATCGCGGCCAGCAGGAGCGCGATGCCGAACGGGATGCCCACGAGCGTGACGAGCGCCAGGATCGCCAGCAGCGGCACGCCGATCGCGATCGCAAAGCCCCATCCGACGGCGGCGCCGGCGTGCTCGCGCACCGCGCGCCCGGCGGCGTGCAGCGCCCCCGGCGCCAGCCAGACGAGCAGGGCCCCGACGATCAGCGTCGACACCGACACCGCCAGCCACCACCCGAACCTGCTCACCCAACCCCAACCGTTGGATGCGTCGGCCCAGTCCTCCTTGCTCGTCGTGCCGGCCACGGTCGCCCCGGGGGCGAGGACGGGGCGCTCGTCGCCGTAGCGCAGGTCGCCGCCGACGCGCGCCCTCGGACCGAGGAACGCGCGGTCCGACACGGCGATCAGATCGCCATCGACACGGCCGGTGACCCGGACCGGCCCGCTGACCGCGATGACATCGCCCGTGGCGCGTCCGGCGATCCGGACAGGCCCGTCGAGGACGACGATGTCGCCCGCTGTCTGGCCCGCCGGGACCACGACGTTGCCGGTGATCACCACGTGGTCGGTCGCGGCCGACGCACTCCCGGCTGCGAGCGAGAGCACGAGCAGCGCGGGCAGCGACGCGGCGATCGCCGCGCGGACAGCCTGGGGCGTGGTCATCGGGACGCTCCTCGGGCGCGGGTTCGGTCCAGCGTGGCACCGGGTCCCGCCGGCCGCAAGGGGGCATATCGCCCCCCGAGCCGGGGGGTGCCCGTGCAGATCGCGATGCGACCCAGGCGCCGTCCACGGTCCGAAGCGGCAGTCGCATCCTTCGTTAGGGTCGATGGCATGGCCTCGACGCGGATCAGCCAGATCATCAAGGCGCCTCGGGAACGTGTCTACGGCGCGCTGCTCGATCCCGCGGCTGTTGCCCGCTGGAAGGTCCCGGCCGGGATGACCTGCGAGGTGCACGAATTCGAGGCCCGCGAGGACGGCGCGATCAGGATCTCGTTGACGTACGAGGCGCCCGGTCGCACAGGGAAGTCCCACGGCCGCACCGACACCTATCGCGGCCGATTCGTCACGCTCGTGCCCAGCGAGCTGGTCGTCGAGGCAGACGAGTTCGAGAGCGACGATCCCGCGTTGCGGGGCGAGATGATGATCACCATCCGGCTCTCGGACGCACCGGCCGGGACGGAACTCGTCGCTGTCCATGACGGTCTGCCCGAGGGGGTCTCGCCTGCCGACAACGAGGTCGGCTGGCGAGAGGCGCTCGCGCGGCT
>JAXDGY010000442.1:0-7220 GCA_034664785.1 Solirubrobacteraceae bacterium | reverse complement strand
TCGTAGGCGCGCGCGAGGTAGGACTCGGCCGCGTGGCAGACGACGTCGAGCCCGGTCGACGAGGTGACCTCGGGGGACAGCGTGCGGACGAGCTCCGGATCGACGATGCCCTGCGTCGCGCGCAGGTACCGGTGCGAGATGCCGCTCTTGACCCGCTGGTCGGGGATGTCGAGGACGGCGACCGTGGTCGCCTCCGAGCCGGTGCCCGAGGTCGTCGGGATGGCGAGGTGCGGCCGCAGCGGTGCCGGCGGCTTGCGACCCCCGCCGACCGGCGCGTTGACGTAGTCCATGACCGGCGCGGGGTGCGTCGTGATGAGGTTCGCGACCTTCGCGGTGTCGATGCTCGACCCGCCGCCGACGGACACGAAGCCGTCGACGCCGGCCTCCCGCGCGAAGTCGGCCGCGTCCTGCATGGACTCGACGGTCGGCTCGACGCGCGCGCGGTCGTAGACGACGACCTCGATGCCCTCGCGCTCGATGAGCTCCTTGATCCGGTCGGGGTGCCCGAGGGCACGGACGCCGGGATCGGTGACCAGCAGCACCCGCGTCACGCCGAGGCGCTTGAGCTCCCAGCCGGCGTCGTCCGCCGCGCCGGGGCCGAACTTGATCGGCGTGGCCTCCAGGGTGAAGACCGTCTCGCGCTCCGACACTGCCATGCCGCTCTGTCTCCTTCGGCGATCCGTGGGCCCCCAACGCTAGGCGCCGACACCGGCCGCGCCACTGACCGCAGGACCGGCTCCGCACTGGCCTGCGCCGCCGCGTCAGGCGAGCTCGCGGGCGAACGCCGGCCGCAGCTGCGGGTCGCGCCAGTCGCCGTCGGCGACGGCCTCGACGCGCAGCAGGGACCGATCGCCGTCGAGCGTGAGCGTCGCGATCTGGTTGGCGTACGCCGGGCGGTCCACGACGCGCCAGCCGAACGGCACCGGCGACACGCCCGCCGCCCGCGCCAGCCGGCGGGCCAGGCGCCCGGAGACGTGCGCGTGGCCGAGCCCGATCACCGCCCGCTCGTGCGGCGCGAGCTCCTTGCGGAACGCCGAGCAGACCGCCTGCCACACGGGGCTGTGCGGCCCCGTCCCCGGGCGGAAGGCGACCTCGGCGAGGTAGCAGTGATGCACGTCGCCGGACAGCATCACGATCGACGCCGGCGCCTTGCCCTCCCGCCCGTGCGCGGCGTCGTCGATGAGCTCGGCGAAGCGCCGGAAGGTGTGCTGGAAGGAGGCCCAGTGGTCCATGACCGCCTTGCGCCGCAGCCGCTCGCCCACCCACGCGCCCACCCGGCCCCAGGCCCCGTCGGTCAGCGCCTCGTCGAAGGCCTCCACGTGGTGCAGGCCCGGGGCGAGCAGGAACGGCACCGAGCTGGCCAGCAGCAGGTGCCGCGCGGGCCGGCGGGCCTGCTCGCGGATCCACGCCCACTCCTCGTCCTGCACGAGCTCGCGGCGCCCAGGGATCACGCGGCGCCCGGCGCGGGAGTCGATGACGACCAGCCGGGCGTCGCCGACGTCGCGCGCGAAGCTCCAGCGGCTGTGCCCGGACTGCCGTCCCTCCGTGTCCATCCGCGACGCGAGCAGCTCCCCGGCGTCGTCCGCCGCGCGCACCGCGTCGTACAGGCCGGCCTCGGCGAGGTCGTCCGGCGAGAGGTTGCCGAGGTGCTGGAAGACCCAGTAGGCCATGAGGCCGGCGCGGATGTGGGCGTCGAACCACGGCTCGGCGTTCATCTCGTCCAGCCAGCCTTGCGAGATCCGCCACTCGGCGTGGATCTCGTGGTCGTCGAAGACCATGACGGTCGGGACGGTCGACAGCAGCCAGCGGATCGCCGGGTCGCTCCACGCCTCGCGGTAGGCCAGCGCGTACTCGGTGAAGTCGGCCAGCTCGCCGGCCGGCGCGTCCGCCGCCCGCTCTCGGTTCGCGAGGGCCGCCTCGAGCGCCGGCGACGGCTCGTCGGCGTAGACCTGGTCGCCCAGCATGAGCAGGAGGTCGGGGCACGCTGCCGCGCCGCCGTCGCGGGCGGCACGCAGCGCGAAGGTGCGCAGCGCGTCGATGCCGTGGCCGGCGCGGTCCTCGTGGGCGCGCAGCACGTACGGCGGCTCGTGGGGCAGCGTGATGCGGCACGAGCCGAAGACCATGTCGTGGCGCGCCTCCGCGCTGAGCAGCCGGATCGTGCTCGGGGGAAAGGGGCTGTCGGCCTGCGGCCACGCGATCTCGCCGTCGAGCCGCACCTCGTACGGGTGGTCGGCGCCGGGCGTCAGCCCGTCCACGACCACCAGCGCGAAGTGCAGGCCGTCGACGCACCAGGTCCGCTCCCGCGCGCCGAGGACCTCGACGTCGCAGGCCGCGTCGGTCTGCACCCAGATCGTGGCCACCCGCTCGTCCACGTAGCGGAGCAGCGGGCCGAGGACGAGGCTGGGCACGCGGCCGGACCCTAGTGCGTCACACCCTCCGGTAGCGCGCGTCCGCCAGCGAGTACAGGGCGAACCCGATGAGCCCGGCGGCCACGACGCCCAGCAGCCACGGGCCGTAGGACGCGTCGGCCAGCTTGCGCAGGGCGCCGTCGAGCCCGACCGCCTTCTGGGCGTTGTAGTCGACGGCCGCCTTGATCAGCCCGTAGCCGACGAGCGCGAAGACGACCGCGCGCGCGACGAAGCCGAAGATGCCGAGCGCGGTGAAGACGCGCTGGACGCCGGGGCTCATCTGCTCGGTCTTCGAGTCGTCGAGGAACTGCTCCGAGAGGCCTTGGTAGGCCTGGAAGGCGGCGACGCCGATGAGGACCGCGCCCGCGATCCCCACGAGCAGCGGGCCGCCGGTCCAGTCCAGTACGCCGCCGGTGGCCTTCTTCGGCGTGCCCGACCCGGTGGCGGCGCCGGTGAGGATCTTGATCGAGGTCACGCAGAGGATCCCGTAGCCGATGCCACTGGCCAGCGCGCCGATCCGGTCGAAGCCGCTGTCGCGCTGCTCGGGCCCGTGGCCGAGGGCGGCGCGGGTCAGCCGCCACAGCGCGTAGCCGCCCAGGCCGATCGCGACGATGACGAGCAGCGTCTTGCCGAACGGCTCGCTTCCGATCGTCTTCAGCGCGCCCTGCTGATTGGTGGCCTTGCCGCCGTCCCCGAGCGCCAGCTTGAGCGCCAGGATGCCGATCACCGCGTAGACGACCCCGCGCGCCGCGAGGCCCGCCCGCGCCAGCCACTCGAACTGGCGCGTGTTCGCCAGCTTCTCGCCCTGCCGGTGCGCGTCGCGCATGCTCACGGCATCCGTGGTCCTGTTCATCGTGTCCCCTTTGCCTTCCGTGTCGTCGGTACCCGGCGCGGGACGCAGACCGTCACCGCTCCGGGGTCGACGTCGACCGTGAACGACGTCACCTTGCTGCGATCCCCGCCGTCGAGCTCGTAGCGCACCTTGCGGTCGAGCTTGACCTTCACCGAGCGGGCCTTCGTCACCCGCACGAACGGCGACTTGTGCGCCGTCCCGACGGCGGTGCGCACGACCGTCCGCGCCATCGCCACCGGCCCTTCGGCCGTGACCACGCCGAGGTCGAGCAGCCCGTCGTCGGGCTCGGCGTCCTCGAAGACCTCGATGCCGCCGAACAGCTCACCGACGTTGCCGAGCAGGACGCAGCTGGCCGGGCCGTCGTACCAGCCGACGCCGTCGACCTTGATCTTCGCGGCGAAGGGCTCGCCGTTCAGGCTGGCGGCGCCGGTGAGCACGTAGGCCGCGCGGCCGAGGCGGTCCTTGAGGCCGCCGCTCGCGCCGTTGATCATCGCCGCGTCGAAGCCCGCTCCGGCCATCACGGCGAACCGCTCGCCGTTGAAGCGCCCCACGTCCAGCCGGCGCCGGTCGCCGTGCAGCGCCACGTCCACCGCCTGCTCGATGTCCTTCCGGATGCCGAGGTTCGTGGCGAAGAGGTTCGACGTGCCCGCGGGCACGACCGCGAGGGCGGCCTTCGTGCCGGCCAGGACGTCGACGCAGCGCTGGACCATCCCGTCCCCGCCCCAGACGATGAAGTGATCGGCGCCCTTCTTCAGCAGGCGCTCGACCTCGCGCGGCGCCTTCTTGCTCTTCGGCACCTCGCGCCACAGCGGGTGGCTGACGCCCGCGGCGGCCAGGAGGCGACGCAGCTCCGGCAGCCCGCCGCCGAACGTCTTGCCGGCGTGCGCGACGACCGCGACGCTCATGCTCGCGCCCGCGCCGGGCGCCGCGCCTCGGCGGCCGCCCCGGCCGCGCGGCAGGCGAAGAGGACGACGAGCACGGCGCCGATGCCGACGGCCACGCCGCCGGCGACGTCGAGCGGGTGGTGCATGCCGCGGTACATGCGCGACAGGGCCACGACGGTCGTCATGAGGATCGCGAACGTCCAGGCGAGCGCGCGGAACGTGCTGTCGGTGAAGCGGGTGGTGAGCAGCAGCACGAGCCCCGAGTACACCGCGAGCGACGCCGCCGTGTGCCCGGATGGGTAGCTGGCGTTGACCGGCAGGTCGTCCAGCCGGGGCACGCCCGGGCGGTCGCGGGGGACGGCGATGCTGGTGATCCGGTAGGTCGCCGATTCGACGAGCAGGACGAACACCGCGAAGGCCGCGACGCGCCAGCGGCGCAGCGCGGCGAAGGCGAGGCCGACGACGCCGACGAGGATCGGCAGCACGGGCGCGCCCCCGATCGCGGATCCGACCGACGAGATGGAGGTGAGCGTGGCGGTGCGGTGGTCGGCGAAGGTCTCGTTGACGTTGTTGTCCGCGGTGCCGAGGCCGAGGTCGCCGACCAGCACGTGCACGACCAGCAGCGCGAGCAGGATGGAGAGCGCGGCGAGGACGGCGAGCCCGGCGATCAGCGCGACGAAGAAGATCGCGACGGGGTGCCGGAGGCCGACGGCGCGGGCGAAGCGCACTGCCAAACCGCCGGGAAGAGGGGTCAGGAGCGGGACCGTCCAGCCGTCCCTCGCCTCCTCGCGCCGGCGGTGGTGCGAGGCGGCCGGGCTGGGTGCTCGCGCCGAGTCTGCGTGTAACGGCTCCCCGACGCTCATGGCGTGAAGGGTTCCCCGTTGTGGGCAAAGCGATGCGTACGCGCTCGGACCCGCGCCCGAACACCAGTCGCCTTGCCGCTGCTCCTCCTCCTCGCTCTCGCCCTCGTCGCCGGCTGTGCCGCCGCCCTGCTGACCGTGCGCTATCCGCGCCGGGCGGCCGCGCCGGCGGTCGCCGCGATCGCGTCGGAGACGCGCCCCGGCCGGCGCGCGCTGCTCGCGGCGCGGCGCGACCCCGAGACGGCCACCGGCCTCGCGCTCACGCTGGCGCTCGTCGTCGTCCTCGGCGGCGGCCTGGTGCTCGCCGTGCTTGCGTTCATCGTGCGCGACACCCATGACCTCGCGGGCATCGACAGCAGCGTGGCGAGGTGGGGTGATCGGCACGCGACCGGGTTCTCGACGGCCGGGCTGAAGCTCGTCACCGACCTCGGCGAGACGTGGCTGGTCGCCGTCGTCGGGGTGATCATCGCGGCGGTCGAGGTGACCCGGACCCGCAGCCGGTGGGTGGTGCCGTTCCTGCTGGCCGTCGTCGCCGGCGACAAGCTGGTGACGACGGTGGTCAAGGACGTGGTGGACCGCGCTCGTCCCCACCTCAATCCGATCGCCGCGACGCTCGGCCCGTCGTTCCCGAGCGGCCACTCCTCGACCGCCGCGGCGTTCTGGGCCGCGGCCGCGCTGGTGGCCGGACGCTGGTGGGGCCGCCGCGCCTGGCCCGCGCTGGCCGGCGCCGCGGTCGGCATCGCCGTCGCCGTCGCGGCCAGCCGCGTGCTGCTCGACGTCCACTGGCTGACCGACGTGATCGGCGGCCTCGCGCTCGGCTGGGCGTGGTTCGCGGTGTGCGCGGTCGCGTTCGGCGGGCGGGTGCTGCGGTTCGGGGCGGTGGCGGAGGGCGCGGGGCACCCTCCGTCCGTCTCGACCGACGGACGGTCAAGCAGCACGCGCGCTTCGCCGACGTGACCGCATGGCCTCGCGAGTGCTCAAGCTGCGCCGACCAGGACGCTGCGCGGCTTGCGGCGACGAGCTCCCCGCCGGAGCTCGGGCGCGCTGGGACGCCGAGGCGCGCACGGTCACCTGCCCCGACTGCCCAGGTGCGTCGGTCGCCCCGCCCGGTCACCAGGCGCCGGTCGACCGCGGCACGGCGGGCGCCAGCGCGATCCGCGAGCACGAGCGCCGCAGGCGCAACCGCGAGCAGCGCACCCGTGAGGCCCATCCGCGTCTGGGCGGTCTGCTGCTCGCGCTGCGTGACGCCCCGCAGCACGAGGTCGCCTTCCGCCGCGGGGCGCAGGGCGAGGCAGCGGTGGCCGGGTCGCTCGAGGCGCGGACCGCGGACAGCGCAACGGTGCTCCTCCACGACCGCCGCATGCCCGGCGGGCGCGGCAACATCGACCATCTCGCCATCGCCCCGAGCGGCGTCTTCGTCATCGACGCGAAGGACTGGACGGGCAAGATCAGCGTTGCCACGCCGCGGCTCGGCAACAGCAAGCTGCTCATCGCCGGGCGGGACCGCACCAAGCTCATCGACGGCCTCGACCGCCAGGTCGTCGCCGTCCGTGCGGCATTGGTCGGGCCGGCGGAGCAGTGGCCGGTCCAGGGCGTCCTCTGCTTCACCCAGGCCGACCTGCCGCTGCTCGGCACGACGAGGATGCGCTCCCACCTGCTGCTGTACCGCAAGGCCCTGGCCAAGCGACTCAACGCGCTCGGGCCGTTCTCGGGCGAGCAGATCGACGCGACGGCCCGCGCGCTCGCCGCCGCCTTCCCGCCGGCTTGAGCGCCGCGGCCGCCGCGCCAAGGTCACAGCGGCCCGGCCTCGTCCTCCCTAGGCTCGAGCCGTTGTCCGCGAGCCCAGCGACCCAGCATCTCCGCCGGCGCGACGGCGACGGGCCGCAGCCGACGACGAGCATCGAGCTGTTCTTCGACCTCGTGTACGTCTTCGCCGTCACCCAGCTGTCGCATCTGATCCTCACCGACCTGTCGCCGGCAGGCGTCGCCCGCGCGGCGTTCCTGCTGCTGGTGGTGTGGTGGGCGTGGATCTACACGACGTGGATGGTCAACTGGTTCGAGCCCAGCTCGCCGGCCGTCCGGGCGGTGCTGGTCGGCGTCATGCTCGCCAGCCTGCTGATGGCGGCGGCGCTGCCCGGTGCGCTGAGCGACCACGGCGTGCTCTTCGCGGTCGCCTACGTCGCCCTGCAGGTCGGCCGCAACGCCGCGGGCGCCG
>JAXDGY010000441.1:0-3191 GCA_034664785.1 Solirubrobacteraceae bacterium | reverse complement strand
AGCCACTGGTTCTACCTCTACCTCGTGTGGTTCTTCCCGCTCGCCCTGGTGGCGCTGCTCGGGCGCTTCGCCGCGCCGGCCCCGCGCTAGCGCTCTGCGTCGTCTACGCCGTCGCGACGACGGTGGGGCCGACGTCGAGCACGCGGGTGAACGACCTCTACGTCTACTCCGTGTTCAACGGATTGCTGGACCGCGGGCTGGTGCCCTACCGGGACTTCACCTACGAGTACCCGCCGCTGTCGCTGGTGCCGATCCACCTGCCGCACCTGATCGGGGGCGCCTACGCGACATGGCTCGGGGTGGAGATGCTGCTCGCGGCGCTGGTCCTGCAGGGCCTGGTCGGCGCGCTGGGGGGACGGCGCGCGGCGTGGGCGTTCGCGATCGCGCCGCTGCTCATCGGCGCCCAGATCCGGACCCACTTCGACGTCGTCCCCGCCGCGATGGTGCTCGGCGCGCTCGTGCTCCTGGTCCGCGGCGGTCCCACCGCCGGGATGGCGTTGCTCGGGATCGGGGGCCTCACGAAGCTCTTCCCGCTGCTGCTCGTGCCGATCGCGGCGGCCTGGCTGGTCGGGCGCGGACAGGGCCGCGCCGCCGTCCGCGGCGTCGCAGTCTGCGCGGCGGTCGTCGTCGTCGGGCTGCTCCCGTTCGCGCTCAGCGGGACCGGGGGGCTGCGCGACATGGTGCGCTTCCACCTCGACCGCCCGGTGCAGATCGAGTCGACCCCCGCCACCGTCGTCTTCATGCTCGGCGACCCGGTGATCACGGGGACCAACCTCACGCCGGACCGCTACAAGTCCAACGGCGTCGAGGACCCGGTGGCGGCGCCTGCCGAGGCCGTCTGCATGCTGCTCATGCTCGGCGTCCTGGTGCTCGCGATCGCCGCGGCCGCGCGCCGGCCGGATGCCGAGGGGCTGCTCCTGCCGGCGCTGGCCGGCGTCCTGGCCTTCGTGGCCCTGGGCAAGGTCCTCTCGCCGCAGTACATGATCTGGCTGGCGCCGTTCGCGGCGGTCGCCTGGGGTCGCGGGCGGCGGGGCGTCGCGGTCGCGCTGGCGCTGGCGATCGCGCTGACCCAGACGTGGTTCCCGGCCGGCTACTTCGACCTGATCAACCGCGACGGGCGCGCCGTCGCCGAGGTCGCCGCGCGCAACGTCATCCTGCTCGTGGTCCTGGGGTCCACGGCAGCAGGACTTGCTCGATGGCTGCGGCCCGCAGCGGCTCCGGTGCGCAGCGCACGTGCACGCCCATGAGCCACGGGTCCTCGTCGCTCGTGTCGAACCGGACGCTCATCTGCGTGCGCAGCGACTCGATGGCCTGCTCGCGCTTGACGCCGATCACGCCGCCGCGCGGCCCCGTCATCCCGACGTCGGTGATGTAGGCGGTCCCGCCGGGCAGCACCCGCGCGTCGGCCGTCGGCACGTGGGTGTGGGTGCCCACGACCGCGGTGGCGCGGCCGTCGAGGTACCAGCCGAGCGCGACCTTCTCGCTCGTCACCTCGGCGTGCATGTCGACGAGGATGTGGTCGACCTGGCCGCGCAGCCGCTCCAGCACCGCGTCGGCCTCGAGGAAGGCGGGGCGCCCGGCCCGCAGGAAGACGTTCCCGGACAGGTTGACGACGCCGAGGCGCAGCCCGTCCCGCTCTACGACGCAGTGGCCGTGACCGGGCTGGATCGAGAGGTAGTTCGCGGGGCGCAGGATGCGCTCGGTGGCGTCGAGGTAGCCGTAGATCTCGCGGCGGTGGTATGCGTGGTTGCCGAGCGTGATCACGTCGACGCCGGCGGCGAAGATCTCGTCGGCGAGCTTCGGCGTGATCCCGAGCCCGCCGGCGACGTTCTCGGCGTTCACCACGACCCACGTCGGGGCCAGGCGCTCCCGGAGCGCGGGCAGCAGCCCGAGCAGGGTGCGGCGGCCGAGGCCGCCCACCAGGTCGCCGACGAACAGGATCGAGGCATCGCTCACGGCGCATACTCTGCCTCACGAGGACCGCGTGCCCGACGAGCGACCCATCGACGAGCTCGACCCGAGCGAGCTGCCGGACCCCCCGGAGCCGGCCGTGGTGCCGCCCGTGGTCGTGCCGCGCTGGGTGCAGCTGGTGCTGCTGCCCCTCGCCGTGCTCGCCCTGTGGGTCCTGGCGCGTGCCGCCGGCCAGGTGCTCGGCATCTTCGTCGTCGCCGGCGTCATCGCGCTGATCCTCAACCCGCTCGTGACCTTCGTGCAGCGGGGCCGCGTGCCTCGCGGCCTCGCGGTCGCCGTGGTCATCGCCGGGTTCTTCGGCGTGCTCGGGACCGCCGGCGTGCTGCTCGCGACGCCGATCTCCGACCAGGTGTCCTCCTTCCAGGACGACGTCCCGGGCATCGTGGACGAGGCCAACGCGAACCTCGCCGACCTCCAGCGCACGTTCGACCGCAACGGGATCAACGTGCAGATCTCGAAGCAGGGGGAGACGGCGCTGCAGACGCTCCGTGACCGGGTGATCGGGGGCACCTCGGACGTCGTCTCCTTCGGGACCGACCTCCTCACCACGCTCGTGACGGCCGGCTTCGCGCTGATCCTCGTCTTCGTCCTGACGATCTACATGCTGCTCTACGGCGAGCGCATCGGCGCAGTGGTGCGAAGAGCCATGCCTCCCGGCGACGGCACGCCCGAGGACGACTACCCCACGCGCGTGCAGCGGGCGGTCGCGGGTTACGTGCGCGGTCAGCTGCTGTTCAGCGTGGCGATGGGCACCGGCGCCGGCATCGGGCTCTACGTGTTCGGCGTGCTGGGGATCTTCCCCGACGGCAAGACCTACGCGCTCGCCTTCGCGCTGTTCTTCGCCGTGATGGAGCTGGTGCCGTTCATCGGGCCGTTCCTCGGCGCGCTGCCGCCCGTCCTGGTCGCCCTGTTCACGGACCCGCTGTCGGCCGTCTGGGTCGGGCTGCTGTTCGTGGGGCTCCAGCAGATCGAGGGCCACATCGTCGCCCCCCAGATCTTCGGCCACACGCTGCGGATCAACCCGCTGCTCGTGATCTTCGCCCTGCTGGCCGGCGCCGAGATCTACGGGGTGGTCGGGGCACTGATCGCGCTTCCGCTCGCCGCCATCGCGCGGGAGACCGGGGACTACCTCCGGCGCCATCTGGTGCTCGAGCCGTGGGGGACGACGCTGCCGACCGGGCCGCTGGAGGACCCGGACGCGGAGCCGCCCGATCCTGACG
>JAXDGY010000440.1:0-3553 GCA_034664785.1 Solirubrobacteraceae bacterium | reverse complement strand
GACGTCCACAGCCCGGCGACGCAGCTCCCGGACCGCCTGGAGCCCGCCGAACCCCCCGCCGACGACGACGACGTGGTGGGCGCGCTCGCCGGCGCGGGTGCGAGGGCTCTCCACCTCCTCGACAGGTAGGCCGCGCCGGCGCGCACGCAACACGGGGGTCAGCCGGCGACGCCTGCGCCACGGCGCTTGACAGGCGCCAGCCCGTAAGTCTAGACTAACGGTGCGTGATGGCTTACCGAGTTGACGGATTGACGGCACTGGGCGACCCGACGCGGCGCGCGATCTTCGAGCACCTCGCCGATCGTCCCCGCGCCGTCGGTGAGCTGGCCCGTGAGCTGCCAGTCAGCCGGCCTGCCGTCTCGCAGCACCTCAAGGTGCTCAAGGACGCGGGGCTGGTCATCGACCGGCCTGCCGGCAACCGCCGCATCTACCAGCTCGACCCGGCCGGGGTCGGCGCGCTGCGCGCCTATCTCGACCAGTTCTGGAACAAGGCCCTGGCGGAGTTCAAGGCCGCCGTCGAACAACGAGAACAGGAGTCAGGATGACCATGCAGGCAGCAGAGACGTCCGTCCGCAGCTCGATCGTCGTCGAGGCGCCGATCGAGCGGGCCTTCTCGGTCTTCACCGAAGGGATGGGCAGTTGGTGGCCGAGCGAGCACCACATCCTCGAGGCGGACGTCGCGGAGATGGTGTTCGAGCCGCGCGTCGGCGGCCACGTGTACGACCGCGGGGTCGACGGCAGCGAGTGCCGCTGGGCGCGCGTGCTCACCTACGAGCCGCCCACGCTGTTCGTCATCAGCTGGGACATCAGCCTGCAGTGGCAGATCGAGAGCGACCCTGCGAGGACGAGCGACGTGGAGGTCCGCTTCGTGGCCGAGGCACCGGATCGCACGCGGGTCGAGGTCGAGCACCGCGGCCTCGAGCGCCACGGCGAGGGCTGGGAGCCGATGCGCGACGCCGTCGGCCGCGGCTGGGACACCGGCCTGCGGCGGTTCGCGGAGGCCGCGCCGGTGCGCTGAACATCAGGTCGCGCGCGCCCGCGGCGGGAGCAGCGGGCGCGTGCAGGGGTGGGCGGGCATCCGGATCTCACGTCGATCGGAGTGCCTCGGTCGGGGACAGGCGGGTCGCGCGGACGGCGGGGTAGAGGCCGGCGACGGCGCCGATCAGCAGCGCCGCGGCCAGGCCGCCGCCGGCCGCCGACGCCGGCACGACGACGCGCCAGCCCTGGCCCGCGGCGTAGCCGCCGGTCACCAGCGCGCCGAGCGCCACGCCCGCGACGCCGCCGAGCGCCGAGAGCAGCAGCGCCTCGGCGAAGAACTGCGCGGCGACGTGCCGGCGGCGCGCCCCGAGCGCGCGCCGCAGCCCGACCTCTGAGCGGCGCTCGAGCACCGAGATCACCATCACGTTGGCGATCCCCACGCCGCCGACGAGCAGCGCGACCGCGCCGAGGCCGAGGAACAGCGCGGTGAACGCGCCCTTCGCCGCGGCGCGCGCCGCGAGCGCGTCCGACGGGCGGCTGACGTCGACCTCCTCGGGGTGCTCCGGGCTCGCGCTCGCCGGGATCAGGTCGCGCGCCGTCGGCACCGCGTCCTGCTGCGCCCGCACGTAGACCGTGCCGGCGTGGCGATCGGTCCCGAACAGCGCCTTCGCCGCCGGGTAGCCGATCAGCGCCGCGCGGTCGAGGTCGGGCACGAGCGGGACGGGGCGCATGATCCCGACGACCGCGAGCCAGCGACCGTCGGCGTAGACCTGCACGCCGACGCGGTCGATCCCTAGCCGCTGGGCGGTGACGGCGCCGAGCACGACCGCTGGATAGCGCTCGAGGGCGGCGTCGAGGAACCGGCCGCGCGCCATGGTCGCGCCCGCCGCACGCGGCAGCCCGACCTCGGCCGCGAGCAGCGCGATCCCCCCCGTCTCCTCGACGGGGATGCGGTCGGTGCGCCGCACCGACGCGGAGATCGGCGAGGTCGCCGCCGCCGTCTGCACCGAGGCCATGCCGCGGATCGCCGACGGCGCGCTGCTCGGCATCGTCGCGTCCTCCCCGAAGAAGCTCTGGCCGGGCGCGACCGTGAGGAGGTTCGTGCCGAGCCGGTCGAGGCGATCGAGCAGGTTGGTCTTCGAGGACTGCGAGATGCCGAGCACGGCGACCATCGAGGCGATGCCGATCGCGATGCCGAGTGCCGACAGGACGGCGCGGAGGCGCCGGGTCCGCAGCCCGATCGACGCGAGCCGGACGAGGTCGCGGGCGAGCAGCCGGCTCTTCACACCAGCCGCCCGTCACGGATCTCGACGCGCCGCGGGAGCGCGCCGGCGATCTCGTGGTCGTGCGTGATGACCGCGATCGTCGTGCCGTGCGCGTTGAGCTCCCGCAGCAGCGCGACGACCTCGTCGGTGCGGTGGCTGTCGAGGTTCCCGGTGGGCTCGTCGGCCAGCACGATCGCCGGGCCGGCGACGATCGCGCGCGCGATCGCCACGCGCTGGCGCTCGCCCCCGGACAGCTGGGCGGGCACGTGGCCGAGGCGGTGCTCCATGCCCACGCGCTCCAGCGCCTCGCGGGCGAGCGTGCGCCGCTGCGCCATCGGCGTGCCGGTGTAGAGCAGGCCGTCGGCGACGTTGTCGAGCGCCGCCATGCCGTCGAGCAGGAAGAACTGCTGGAACACGAAGCCGATGCGGCGCGCGCGCAGCGCGGCCAGCTCGTCGTCCGACGCGCCGGCCATGTCGCGCTCCTCGACGAGCACGGTCCCGCTCGACGGCCGGTCGAGCGTCCCCATGATCTGCAGCAGCGTCGTCTTGCCCGAGCCCGACGGCCCGACGATCGCGAGCAGCTCACCCGCGTCGACGCCGAGCGACACGCCGTCCAGCGCGTCCACGCCGCCCGGGTAGCGCTTGGTCACGTCGCGCAGCTCGAGCACGCGGCGCGTCACTCGGGCACCCGGACGCGGTCGCCCGCGCGGATCCGCCCGTCCGTCAGCTCGACGTAGCCGTTGGCGAAGAGGCCGGGGACGACGTCGACCAGGCGGCCGTCGGCGCGCTCGAGCGCGTAGCGCCCGCCGGGTTGGGCGACCAGCGCCTGCACCGGCACCGCGAGCACGTGGCGGCGGGTCGTGCTCGCGAACTGGACCGAGACCGGCGCCTGGTCGAGGCGGCCCGCCCCGCGTGTGGAGGTCAGGCGGATGGTGACGGTGATCTTCGGCGTGGTGTCCGCGCCGCCGCCCCCGCCGCCGCCCTGGCTCTGGTCGGCCGCGGCGACCGTCCCCACGCTCGCGATCCGGCCGCTGACCGTCCGCCCGTCGGGCAGCTCGACGCGCACGCGCCGGCCGCGCGCCGCGAGCTGCTGATCGGCGGCATCGAGCTTCGCGGTGATGACGCGACGGTTCGAGCTCGTGGTCAGCACCTCGGTCGCCGCCCCGCCGCCCGTCCCGTCGCTGTTGCCTTCCCGTTGCCGTTGGAGTTGCCGTTGCCGTTGGGGTTGCCCGTCTGGCCCTTCGGCGTCGCGGGCGCGGTGGTGGTCGGCGTGGTCGTCGTCGGCGTCGGCGTGGTGGGCGTCGGCGTGG
>JAXDGY010000439.1:0-12899 GCA_034664785.1 Solirubrobacteraceae bacterium | reverse complement strand
TCTGCTGCGAGGGACCCTCGAGGTTGGTCGGGTGCTCCGAGTCGGACGTGGTGCTACCGCAGCCGGCCAGGGCGGGCAGGGCGGCGAGCAGGATGATCGACCAGGCGACCAGGGTGCGGCGCATCGCCCCGCGCTACCCGGTGATTCCGGTGCGGAACAGGCTCCGTCCCCCGGTCGGCAAACGGGCGCGTTCGCACGGTGACGCGCACCGTCCGGGCGTCTCGCCGCCCTTGCCGCGAGCCCCCGATGATGCGAACATGCGTTCGTGCCGTCGATCGTCTGCGTCCTGCTGCCCCGCTTCCCGCTCGCCGTGGCCGCGGGGGGCCGCGAGGCCCTCGCGGCGGGGCCCGCGGCGCTGGCGCCGGAGCCGGGGCGCGAGCAGCTCGTGGGCGAGGTGTCCGCGGCGGCCGAGGTCTTCGGCGTCCACCCGGGCATGCGCCTGGGGGAGGCGCTCGCGCGGTGCCCCCGGCTGATGCTCGTCCCGCCCGATCCCGTGGGCGTGGCGGAGGCTTGGGAGGGCATCCTCGCCCGGCTGGAGTCCACGGGGGCCGGGGTCGAGTCCGCCCGTCCCGGCGTGGCCTGCTTCGACGCCCGCGGCCTGCGCCGCTTGCACGGCGGCTCGCTCGACGGGGTGGTCGCGGCGGTGCGCACCGCGCTGCGCACGCCCGCGCGCCTCGGCGCCGGGCCCTCGCGCTTCTGCGCGATGGCCGGCGCTGCGCGGGCGCGCTCGCGCCGGGCGGAGATCGTCACGGGGGCCGATGCCCTGGCGGGCGAGCCTGTCGCCCTGCTGCGGGGCGTCGAGGAGACGGCGCCGATCGTCGAAGCGCTCGAGCAGCTCGGCCTGACCACCCTGGGCGCGGTGGCCGCGCTCCCCGCCGCCGCGCTGGCGGACCGCTTCGGGCGCGCGGGGCTCCGGGCGCGCGAGTTGGCCCTCGGGCAGGACACACCGCTGCGCCCGCGCGTGGCGGGGGAGGCGCTCGAGGAGTCCCTGGAGCTGGCCGAGTCGGCGTCGGGCATCCAGCTGCACCGGGCGCTCGACCTGCTCGTGGACCGGGTGCTCGCCCGCCGGGAGCGGCGCGGGCGCACGCTGCGCGCCGTCGTGGTCAGCGCCCGGCTGGTCGAGGGCGGCACGTGGCGCGAGCGGGTCGTCTTCCGCGAGGCGCTGGCCGATCCCGCGCGGATGCGCCTCGCGCTGACGGGGCGCCTGGCGCTGCTGCCCGCGCCCGCCGACGCGCTCAAGCTCGCCGTGGAGCGCTTCGGGCCGTCCGGCGCGCCGGGGCAGGCGCTGTTCTCCGACAGCGGCGAAGTGCGCCGGGCACGCCTACGGGAGGCCGTGCGCCAGGCCCGCGCCGCGGCGGGGCCCGACGCGGCCCTGCGGATCCTGGCCGTGGAGCCCGACTCGCGCGTGCCCGAGCGCCGCGCCGTCCTCACGCCCTTCGAATGACGCGCACCGGGCCCCGCCGGCTCGGCCTGCCGGTCCCCGCCAGGGTGCGGATGGCCGCGGGCGGCCGTCCGGTCGCCCTGGACGGGGACGCCGTCGAGGCCGTGCGGGAGTCGTGGCTCATCGAGGACCGCTGGTGGACCGACCGGCCGCTGCGGCGGCGCTACTGGGAGGTCGTCACCGTGGGCGGCCGGGACGTCGTCGTCTTCCGCGACCTCGTGGACGGCCGCTGGTACCGCCAGCGATGAGGTCCCCGGGCAACGCCCGCGTGACCGGGCGGCGTAGCGCCGTCACGCCGGCCGCGGGGAGGGTGACGGGATGCGGCGGCTGCTGCGCTCCGAGGCCGGCCAGGCGACGCTCGAGTACGGCGCCGTGCTGGCCCTCGTGCTCCTCCTGCTCGTCGCGGGCGGGACGGCGGTCGCCGCGCCCGGGATCGCCAACGGCGTGGGGCGGGGCGTCCAGCGCGCGCTGTGCCAGGTCGCCGGCGGGGCGGACTGCACGGCGCAGGAGCGCAGCCCCTGCACCGTGCGCAGCACCCAGACCGGCGGCTCGGTCACCGCGAAGCTCGCGTTCGTCCGCCTCGGCCGCGGGCTCGGCCTGCTGCGCTCCGAGCAGTCCGACGGCAGCGTGGACCTGACCCTGCTCGAGCACCTCGACGCCGGCGTCGAAGCGAGCGTCGGCGCCGAGGGGCACCTGCGCCTCGGCCGCGTGGAGCTCGGTGGCGGCGGCCTGCTCACCGCCCAGGCCGTCGCGACGCTCGGGGGCGGACGCTCATGGCACCTGGCGGGAGACGAGGCCGCCGACGCGCTCCAACGGCGCCTCGTCGAGGTGCTGGCCGGCAAGGGCGCCTCCGCGCTGCCCGGCGTCGGGGGACCGCTGTCCGCGGTCCAGCAGGCGCTCGGGGTGGGGGAGGGCAGGGCGCTGCCCGAGGCGGACGCCGTCACCGCCCGGGGCGGGGTCCGCGGCTCGGTCCACGCCGAGGTGTCCGGGCTCCTCGACGTCGAGGCGGCGCTCGGAGCCGCCCTCGGCCACCGCGTGGAGCGCGGGACGGGCCGGCGCACCTGGTATCTCGAGCTGGAGCCGAGCGCCGCGCTGGCCCTGACCAGCGGGGTCGCGCGCCTGGGGGCCGACGCGCAGGCGTCGCTCGCGCTGACCGTGGCCCGCGACGGGACGCCGATCGAGGTCGCCGTCACGGCCACGGGGTCCGTTGCCGGTGCTCTGGCGCTGCCGGGCGCGCTGGGTCGCGGCGCGGCGGCCGGACAGCACGGCACGCGCGGCGTGGAGGTCGCCGCGGCGCTCGACCTCGCGCAGTCCGACGACCTTGCCGCCGTCCGGCGGCTGCTGCGCGCGCTGTCGCCCGGCCCGGGGGCGGCGGACGCGCCCGGGGCGCTCGGGGACCTCGGCGCGAGGCTGGCTTCCCACGGACGGGTCGAGGTGCGCCGCTACGGCCTGGACCGGACGGAGCTCGGCGCGGGCGGCCAGGTCGGGGTGGGGATGGAGGCCGGGGTGGACGTCGCGCTGACCCGCGCGACCTCGCGGCTGCTCGACGCCTGGACCCGCCCGGGCGGCGGGGCGTGGGAGCGGCGGATCGACTGTGCGGTATGACTCGCTCGGGGCTCGTCATACCGAGGTACGAACTCGCCCGGGGGGCTCGTTCGCACGCGTCGCCGCAGAGACCACCGTGGCGGAGATCCGTCCTGGGGGCGTGCGAACATGCGTTCGTGTCCTATGTGGAGCTCCACGCCCACTCGGCCTTCTCCTTCCTCGACGGCAGCTCCCTGCCCGACGAGCTCGTCGGCGCGGCGCTCGAGCGCGGCCACACTGCGCTCGCCCTGACCGACCACGACACCGTCTCGGGCTCCATGGAGTTCGCCCAGGCGGCGAGCGCACTGGGCCTGAAGGCCATCCACGGGGCGGAGGTCAGCGTGCGCGAGGCGTCCGCCGCCGCCGCGCCCCCCGAGGGCATCCGGGGCTGGACGCCGCCGCCCGTGCGCCACCTGACGCTGCTGGTCCGCGACGCGACGGGCTGGCGCAACCTGTGCCGCCTGCTCACGCGCGCCCACGCCCACACGCGCGAGGTGCCCGGGCGCCGGCGGGACCTCGTGCCGCCGTCGGTGACCCTCGATGACGTCGAGGAGCTCGCCGAGGGGCTGGTGTGCCTGAGCGGCTGCGCCCGCCAGGGCGTCCGCGACGAGCCCACGATGCGCCGGCTGCTGCGGGCCTTCGGCCGCGACGGCTTCCGGGTCGAGCTGCAGCGGCCCTTCGCCCGCCACGACCGCGCGCTGAACCGCGGGTTGACCGCGCTGGCGCAGCGGCTCGGGGTCCCCTGCATCGCCACGGGCGACGTCCACGCGCACACGCGCGAGCGCGCGCTGCTCCAGGACGCGTTCGTGGCGATCCGCGAGCACACCACCCTGGACGCCTCCGAGCCCCTGCGCCGGGGCAACCACGCCCACGTCCTCGCCACGCCGGCGGCGATGGCCGCGCGCTTCGCCGACCATCCCGAGGCGGTGGACGAGACGGCGCGCCTGGCCGCCACGCTGTCCTTCGACCTCACGCAGGACCTGGGCTACCGCTACCCCGGCTCGGAGGACGCGGAGGCGGGCGGGAAGCTCGCGGCCGTCTGTCACGCGCGCTTCGACGAGCGCTACCCGCCGGGCCACCGGCTGCGGACGAAGGCGGCGGCGCGGCTGGAGGAGGAGCTGCAGCTCATCGGCGGCCTCGGGCTGTCGGGCTTCTTCGTGCTGCACCACGACCTGCTCGAGCTCGCGCGCGACGTCGCGCTCGAGGTCCGCGGGGCGGGGACGGCGAGCGCGCTGCTGCCGCCGGGGCGCGGGCGCGGCTCCAGCGTCTCCTCGATCGTCTGCTACCTCACGGGTCTCTCGCACGTGGACCCCGTCGCCAACGAGCTCTTCCTCGGGCGCTTTCTCAACGAGGAGATCACCGCGCTGCCGGACATCGACCTCGACTTCCCGCGCGACGTGCGCGAGGTCCTCATCCCGCGCATCCACGAGCGCTACGGGCGCGAGCACTCCGCGCTGGTCGCCGCCTTCCCGACCTACCGGGCCAAGGGGGCGATCCGCGAGCTCGGCAAGGCGCTGGGCCTGCCGCCGGGGGAGATCGAGCGCGTGGCGCGGGCCTCGGAGGGCTTCGGCGCGTTCAAGGTCGGCGAGGACGTGACCTACGCCCTCGGCGAGGGGCGCAAGGCCGAGGGCCGCTGGGCGTGGCTCGTCCGGCTGGCCGAGCAGGCCCACGGGCTGCCTCGCCACCTCTCCCAGCACTCGGGCGGGATGATCGTCTCGACCCGGCCGCTGATCGACTGCTGCGCCGTGGTGCCCGCCGCGATGGAGGGCCGCCAGATGGTCATGTGGGACAAGGACTCCTGCGCGGACGCGGGCTTCCTGAAGATCGACCTGCTCGGCCTCGGGATGCTGTCGGCCGTCGAGCGCTGCGTCGAGGCGATCGCCGCGCGGCGCAACGAGCGCATCGACCTCTCGCGCATCCCCTACGACGATGCGGAGACCTACGGGGCGATCCAGCGGGGGGAGACGACGGGCGTCTTCCAGATCGAGAGCCGCGCGCAGATGGCCTCCCTGCTGCGCACGCGGCCCGAGACGCTCGACGACCTCACGATCCAGGTGGCGATCGTCCGGCCGGGACCGATCCAGGGCGGGGCCGTCAACCCCTACATCGAGCGCCGTCAGCGGTTGCGGGCCGACCCCTCCTACGTGGTGCCCTACGACCACCCGTCGCTCGAGCCCGTGCTGCGCGACACCCTCGGCACGATCATCTTCCAGGACCAGGTCATCGAGGTGGCCATGGCCTTCGCCGGCTTCTCGCCGGGGGAGGCCGAAGGGCTGCGCCGGGCGATGAGCCGCAAGCGCTCGGAGGCGGCGATCATGGCCTACCACGACCGCTTCGTGGAGGGCGCGCAGCGCCTGCACGGCGTCGAGGCGGCCGCCGCCGAGCGCGTGTACATGATGATCGTCGGCTTCTCGGGCTTCGGGTTCCCCAAGGCCCACGGCGCCGCCTTCGGGCTGCTGGCCTATCAGTCCACCTGGCTGCGGGTGCACTACGCCCCGGAGTTCCTCGCGGCGCTGCTCGACGAGCAGCCCATGGGCTTCTACCCACCCGATGCGCTGGTCCACGAGGCCCAGCGCCGCGGGCTGACCGTCCATGCCCCGGACATCAACGCGAGCGCGGTGGGCTGCACGGTGACCCCCGAGGGCGACGTGCGCGTCGGGCTGGGCTACGTCCTGGGCGTGCGCGCCGACGAGGTCGCCGCGCTCGTGGCCGCCCGCGAGGAGGACGGTCCCTTCACGGACCTGGGGGACCTCGCCGCGCGGGCTGGCGCCGGGCGCCCAGCGCTCAACCAGCTCGCGTGGTCGGGCGCCTGCGACGCCCTGGTGGGCCAGGCCGTCGCGCCCGCCCGCCGCCGGCGGGCCGCCCTCTGGGGGCTCGGCGCCGCCGCGCCCGGCGTGCGGCTGCGCAGCACGCGCGTGCGGGGCGGGCCGCAGCAGCACGGCACCCAGCTGGCGCTGGGCCTCGAGGCGCCGGTGGCGCCGGAGCTGCCGGGGCTCAGCGCCTGGGACGCGATGATCGCCGACTACGCGACCACGGGCGTGACGGCCGCCACGCACCCGGTGGCGCTGCTCCGCGGGGCGCTGGACGCGGAGGGGGCGACGGCGAGCACGGCGCTGCGGCAGGTGCGCCACGGCGCCCTGGTGCGGGTCGGTGGCCTGGTGGTGGCGCGCCAGCGCCCGGGCACCGCGAAGGGCATCGTCTTCATGCTGCTGGAGGACGAGGGCGGGACGATCAACCTCATCGTCCCGCCGGACATCTACGACCGCGACCGGCTCGCCGTGCGCACGGAGCCGCTGGTGGTGGCCGAGGGCCGCCTGGAGCGCCACCCGGCGGGGGGCGGTCAGATCAACGTCCTCGTCCGGCGGGTGCGGGCGCTGGAGGCGCCGGACCGCCCGCTGGCCGAGATCAAGGACTTCTCGCCGCTCGACCTCCGCGAGCTCGAGCGCAACCAGTCCGAGCAGCCGGCCGCGGCGGCGGGCGGCGGCGGCGACTTCCGGGCCGTCGCGCCGCCCGTGATGAGCTTCGCGCAGGGGCGGCGGCGTTGACCCGGCCGGCGGCCGCGGCCCGCCGGTCCGCCGGGCGCCGGCGCCGCCCGGCGGGCTCCTGGACCCTTCCCGGTGCGCCTGCGCAGAAGGTAGGGTCGTCGCGTGATCGGCACGCTCGTCCTCGTCCTCGTCATCCTCGCCCTGGGGCTCGCCACGGTCGCCGTCGCGTTGCGGGCGGGCCCGAGCCGCAACCGGCGCCAGGCCGGCGCGCCCCTGTACGGCGGCCGCAGAGCGGCCGTGGTCGGCGTCGGCATCGTGACCCTTGCGTTCGGCATCGGCGTGCCCGCCCTGGTCATCGCCGTGAACCACGACAACCAGTCCAAGCAGGCCGTCGGCGGCGTCGAGCTCACCTCCTTCGAGCAGGACGGCCGCAAGGTCTACGCGCGCAACTGCGCGACCTGCCACACGCTCGCCGCCGCGAACTCGGTCGGCCGCGTCGGCCCGAACCTCGACCAGATCCGGCCGCCCAAGGCCCTGGTCCTCAACGCGATCCAGCTCGGCCGTGCCCGCGGTCAGGGCCAGATGCCCGCCGGGCTCGTGGACGGCCAGGACGCCCAGGCCGTCGCGTCGTTCATCGCGGCGACCGCCGGCCACTAGGGCGGCCGCCGAGCGCGTGAACCCGGGCGTTGGACGGCCTCGCTGCCTGCCGCCGGCGCACTGCAACATCGCCTGCAAGGCTCCAGAAGACTGCATGTTTGCAGGCTTCCTGGCGCTTGCTACGATGCGCCCGCACATCCGCTGAGTCCTCGCCCGCACTTCCAGCGGACGGGGAGCGGGGGACCCACAGTTCGGGGCGAATCGCCGTCGTCCGCCCGAGGACGTACGGTGTAGCGCAAGCTCTTTCAGCGCGAGCCCGACAGCTAACCCCGTAAGCCGTCGAAAGAGGAAGCCGAACCGCATGCCCAACACCGAGGCCCGTGCCTGGTGGACCGACGTTCAGCACCTCCGTCCGGACGACGACGGTGCTGCGCCCTCCTCCCGCACCGGTCGCTTCGAACGCCACCGCGGCACCGAGCGCAGCGACGACCGCCGCCCGGCGGTCGCCCCAGCGGTCCGCCCCCACGCGGGTGGCGCCGACCGCGACCGCGAGCGTCGCTCCACGCCCCGTCCGCAGCAGGCGCCCCGTCGCGACGCGGCACGCGCCGACGCGGGTCACGCCGAACCCCTCCAGCGCTCCGACGCCGCCGGCTTCGCCGCGGCCCTGGACCTCGAGGGCGCGTTCGCCGCGCCCGCCGCCACGGGCCGCACCATCGTCCTGGAGCGCGAGCGCCGCCCGAGCCGCGACGGTGGCGAGCGGCCGACCGTCCAGATCACCGGCCGTCCGGGTGTCGCGATGGTCCCGCGTCAGCCCAGTCGCCTGCGCGAGCTCGAGGCTCGTCGCCCGCAGCGCCGGGCCGTAGACCGCTTCGGCGCGCAGCCCGATCGCGTGCTCATGTGGGCCGTCCTGCTCGGTCTCTTCCTCGTCGTGCTGGCCACGACGAGCGGCCCGAACTAGTCGGCCTGCCCGCCGGCGGGCCCGGCTCCCCCCCCCCGGGCCCCCGCCGCCGTTCGGCACGGACCTACCCGGGGCCCCCGAGGCCGCAACGACGCGCGACGACTTGTCGCGTGCGACGCCCTGACGCGTTCCCCGGCCGGGGTCGCCGGGCATCGCACGACGGCGATCCTTGACCGCCGCCATAGACTTACCGTACGTAAGCGCTTCACCTGATGAAGCATCACCGGTCGCCGTCCGGGCCGGCTGACCGTCACGCCTTCGTCCCCAAGGGCACCCCCATGAAGACAGCAATGAGCAGGTTCCAGATCGACGACGACCTCACCGCGCCCGAGGGCTCGGTCCCGATCATCAAGGGGGCGCTGTCCACCGCGGGGCAGCTGCCCAACCTCATCGGCGTGCTGGCAGGGTCGCCGGCCGTCCTCCGTGCCTACGCCCGGTTCCGCTCCGAGCTGCGTCACGGGTCGCTGCCGCCCGCCACGCTCGAGCGCATCTCGCTCGCCGTCGCGTCGCACTACGAGTCCGCGCCCGGCCTCGCGCTGCACAGCCGCACGGCCCGCCAGGCCGGCCTGGGCCTCGACGAGGTCGCCCTGGCGCGCCAGTGGGACTCCCACGACGAGCGCGAGGCCAAGCTCATGCGCTACCTCCGCGTGCTCGTCGACGGGCAGGACCGGCCGCCCATGCACCTCCACGAGGAGGCGCGCGAGGCCGGCTGGACCGACGAGCAGATCCTGGAGGCGATCGCCTCCGTGGCGCTGGAGACCTTCACGGCGATGGTCAACGTGGCCGGCGACGTACCGGTCGACGGCTCCGTCGAGGACGCCCGGACGCTGAAGGCGGCCTAGGCACGCCGGCATGCACCATCGCTACGCTGATCTCATGACACGCGGAGGCCCCCAGGGCGGGGTGTCGGGTCAGCGGGGCTGCTGTCCGCTCTACCACGAGGCGATCGAGCTCATCGGCCGTCGCTGGACCGGCGCGATCGTCGAGGTGTTGCTGCAGGCCGGCGAGCCGCTGCGCTTCAGCGAGATCGCGCACACGGTCCCGCAGCTGTCGGACCGCATGCTCTCCGAGCGCATGAAGGAGCTGGAGGAACGCGGCGTCGTCGAGCGCTGCGTCGATCCCGGCCCGCCCGTCAGGGTCGAGTACGAGCTCACCCCGATGGGGCGCAGCCTGCAGCCCGCGCTCGCGGCGCTGAAGGCCTGGGCCCGCGAGTGGCTCGACCCGGACGAGGCCGCATCCGCGCCGGCGGTCGCCGGGCGCTCGGCCTCCGCGGTGCGGGCGGCGCGCCCCGCGTAGGCCCGCCGGGCCACGCGCTCGCGTCACGAGCGGTCCAGGCGGACTCGACCAGCGGTCGACCGGCGATCCTCTAGGGTCCCGCGCATGGCTGACCAGCCCCGCACCGCCGAAGATGTCCTGGCCCTCGTCCAGGAGCACTCGATCCGCTTCGTCCGGTTCTGGTTCACCGACATCCTGGGCCAGCTGAAGTCCTTCTCGATCGGCGCCGACGAGCTGAGCGACGCGTTCGCGGAGGGGATGGGCTTCGACGGCTCGTCGATCACCGGCTTCAACGCGATCGAGGAGTCGGACATGATCGCGATGCCCGACCCGACGACCTTCGCGGTGTTGCCGTGGCGGCCAGCCGAGCAGGGCGTCGCGCGGATGTTCTGCGACGTCCAGACCCCGGAGCGCACGCCCTATGAGGGGGACCCCCGCCACGTCCTGCGGCGCGCGCTGCGACGCGCGGAGGCGATGGGCTTCTCCACCTTCAACGTCGGCCCCGAGCTCGAGTACTTCCTCTTCAAGGACAAGAACGGGACCGAGGTCCTCGACGAGGGCGGCTACTTCGACCTGACGACGCTCGACGCCGGCTCCGACGTGCGGCGCGAGACCGTGCTGGCGCTCGAGCAGCTCGGCATCCACGTGGAGTACTCCCACCACGAGGTCGGCCCCTCGCAGCACGAGGTCGACATGCGCTACGCCGACGCGCTGAAGATGGCCGACGACTGCATGACCTACCGGATCACGGTCAAGGAGTACGCCATGAAGTACGGGTGGCACGCGACCTTCATGCCCAAGCCGCTGTTCGGGCAGAACGGCTCCGGGATGCACACCCACATGAGCCTCTTCCGCGAGGGCCGCAACGCGTTCTTCGACGCCGACGACACCTACTTCCTCTCCGACGTCGGCAAGGCGTTCATCGCCGGCCAGCTGCGACACGCGCGCGAGATCTCGTCGATCTTCGCCCAGTGGGTGAACTCCTACAAGCGGCTGGTCCCCGGCTACGAGGCCCCGGTCTACGTCGCCTGGAGCCGCCGCAACCGCTCGGCGCTGGTCCGCGTCCCCCTCTACCACCCGGGCAAGGAGCAGGCCACGCGGATGGAGCTGCGCTGCCCCGATCCGGCCTGCAACCCCTACCTCACCTTCGCCGCCCTGCTCCAGGCCGGCCTGGAGGGCATCGAGAAGGGCTACGAGCTCCCCGAGCCGATGGAGAAGAACCTCTACCACCTGGCGCCGGACGACCGGAAGCGCCTGGGCATCGAGCAGTTGCCCGAGACGCTCGGCGAGGCGATCGAGCTGACGGCCGAGTCCGAGCTGGTTTTGCGGACCCTCGGCGAGCACATGTTCAACCGCTACGTCGAGATCAAGCGGCAGGAGTGGGAGGACTACCGGGTGCAGGTCACCCAGTGGGAGCTCGACCGCTACCTGCCGGTCCTCTAGCCGTCGCTTCAGCGCCTGACGGCCCAGGTCACGGATCCCCTGGACCGCCAGGCGCCGGCCCGCCCCGGCCGTCACCTCGCCCATCGGGCAGCTCGGCGACGCGCTCACCATCGCTCCTCCCGCGTGAAGGACGGCAGCGCGTACCGCAGCCTCCTCGTCACCCGGGCGTTCGCCAACGTGCTCTCGACGTCGAACGGCCGCCATGTCCTGCCCTGCAGCGGCGGCACGCCCTCGCGGTTGAGCTCGTCGGCGATGGCCTGCAGGCTTCTACCGGCCACGCGCATGGCATCGATCCGATCGAACAACGTCGCCCCCTGCTCCGAGGCATGGCCGCCCGCGGACTCGCCGTTCTCGACTTCGACCGGCCCGCTCCAGGCCCGGCCGGCGCGGCGCTCGCTCTCCCAGCCCGCGACCCGCATCAACGTGCCCGCCGCCCGGTGACCCTCGGTCGTCGAGGTGTCCAGGTCGAGGTCGACGGCGACGAGCGCCGCGTCGGCGTTGCGGAACCAATCCAGCAGGGCACCGAGGTCGCCGAGCGAGTCGATCAGGAGCCGCGTATCGGTGACCACCAGGCCTCGCGCATCGCCTGCCGCGATCTGCTCAAGCGCTCGACTCAGGCCCGGGCGGTCGGGCATCCGGCTCCTGTCCTGGTCGCGGATGATCTCCAGCAGCTCCCAGCCCGCCCGCTCGCACCGCGCTTCGATCTGTGCGAACGCCTCGTGCTCGCGCGCGGTGTCGCGGCTCGCCGTCACGTAGCCGATGACCCGCGCGCCGTTGGGCAGCCCGGGTGGTGAGCGACGAGCGTCGCTGCCCTCCAGCAACAGCGGGGCCCGCTCCGGCGGATCGTCGCGGTCGCGTGTTCGGCCGGAGTCCTCGCCGTCGTCGGCCGGCACGGCGGTGGCAAGCGCCAACCCGCGATCCGAGCCGAGGTCGCCCTCGTCGCTGGTGCGCTCCGGCAACGCATCTCGGTCGACCGGGTCCGGCTCGGGAGCGGTCGCCGGCCGCCTCCGACGCAACCGTGCGATGGCCAGCGGAGCCGTGGCGATCACGGCGGCGAGAATCGACAGGATCACGGGCAGCGTCATGCGGGAGGCCGGATCGGCGGGCGGCTCAGCCGTCTGCGCCGGAGTCGCCGGACGCGGCTGCGTGGCGGGACTTGCGGGCGTCGGAGCCTGTCCGGCGCTCTGGTTCTGCGGCTGCGCCGGCTTCGACGGCTTCGACGGCGACTGCACGGGACGCTGGGTGCGCCGGCTCGAGGCCAGCCTCCTGAGCACCCGGCGGGTCTTCGGTCCGACGGCGCCGTCGGCGGTCAGGCCGTACTTGTCCTGCATGCGGCGCACGGCGGCTGCCGTCAGCGGGCCGAAGCGGCCGTCCACCCCCGGCGAGCCGAGGTTGAATCCCCGCCGGTCGAGGATGCGCTGCACCCGGCGCACCCGCACGCTCGGTCGAGCTCCGAGCCCGACGCCTTCGCTCAGGACCGTGGACGAGTCGCTCGCGGCGCTCGGCGTGGCGGCCGTCGCGGCGGGCAGCGGTGCGCTGAGCACCAAGCCCACCACCATCAAGGTCACTGCTGCGCATGTGATGCGCACAGACAGCTTGGACAACATGAGAAGCTCCCTTCGGAATCGGCTCTTCAGTCGCGCTCGGGCGGACGCCCAGGCGCGGTCAGCGAGTCACCCCGAAGGGAGCTAGCCGGGCCGTTCCAGAAGGGAGATGAAGGCGACCGGCCGCCAACGGGCCGGCGCAGGTGAGACGCGCGCACCGGCGACGCAGAGCGCCAGCGCGGTGAAGGCGACGAACAAGGCGGCGAAGCCACCGGACCAGCCACCGGCGGAGCCACCGAAGGCCGACGAGGATCCGGCGCCGGCGCCGCCGGGGATGCCGGGTTGCATCGGCGAACGGCCGCCGTTACGCCCGCGATCGGTCGCCGCAGCGGCAGCCGTCGTCGCAGTCGCTGCGAGGGCGATCGGCGTCGCGTTCCGGACTGCTGTGAAGGCGGCCATCGGATCCCCGAACGTGGCGCCACGATGCGCCGGCGCAGGTGCGGGGCCGGACGAGGCGGAGTGCGGCGAACCGACGGGCGCGTCGACCGCGAGCGTCTGCGTCGTCGGCGCGA